>JAFTPO010000020.1 GCA_017463225.1 Lachnospiraceae bacterium
TATCCTGACAGCATATAGCTAACTGCTACACCTATAAGAATAAAGTTGATTCCAGCCATACCAAACAGCTCAAAACCAAGCAATATAGAAGTCACAGGGCTATTAGTTACGCCACAGAATACTGCAATCATACCAACTGCAGCACACATGGATGGTGAAACACCAAATGCATGACCAAGTAAACATCCAAAGGTGGCACCTACAAAGAAGGATGGAACGATTTCTCCTCCCTTAAAGCCTACACCAAGAGTTATGGCTGTAAGTACTAACTTAAATAACACAGCCTCGCCATTTACTTCACCGTGCATTGTTCGTTCTATAACGTCCATACCTGCACCCATATAGTCTGTTGTTTTAGTCAAAAGCTGAACTATAGCTATAATAATACCAAATACAAAAATCCTAAGATATGGATTAGAAATCCATTTCTTTGTATACTTTGATGCAGCATGCATAGCTATACAGAAAAATATACTAAGTGCTGCACAAAGTATTGACACTAGCACTATCTTACCAACACTTGTGGCAGTAAAATCCGGCACAACAGCTATGGTAAATGTCTCTCCTCTTATACCGAAGAACTTAGCTATCTCCACAGCTATTAGGCTAGAGAATACACAAGGAACTAGTGCCGCATAATACATTATACCAACACTGACAACCTCCATAGCAAAAAATGTAGCTGCTATAGGAGTTCCAAAAAGTGCTGCAAAGCAAGCGCTCATACCACACATAACTGCTACATGCATATCCTTTTCATTAAGCTTAAAAATCTTACCGATACCATTTCCTACACTACCACCCATCTGAAGGGCAGCACCCTCTCTACCTGCAGAACCACCAAAAAGGTGTGTAATTATACTTCCTACAAATATAAGTGGAGCAGTTCTAAATCTAAGTTTTTCCTCAGACCTAACCGCAGCTAACACGCTATTAGTTCCCTGATCATCATCTCTTTTAGCGATATGATATAGGAATACTATAAGCAAACCACCAAAGGGAAGTCCTAATACAATCATAGGATTTGCATTTCTAAAATCTGTTACATAATGTAAACCATAGTAAAATGCAGTACCAACTAAGCCCAATGCTACTCCTATAATTCCCGCAATAACAACCCATTTAATAAAGCTTAGTAATCTCTTACTCTGCTTCTCTATCTCACCATAGACCGCTTCTGTTTTTTCGTTCATCTTATATATTTCTCCTACGTTTTCTAATTAAGTGTTCTTCATTTTGTCAACCTTTTTTTATTATATTTCAAAATCTTTACCACTTCAAGAAAAAAAGACGCTTCTATCACTAGAAACGCCTCAAAACTCATCTCTTCTTCAACTCCGCAATGGCCGCATAATGAAGTATATCAAACTCCTCAGGGGCAATGTTCTCAAGTAACTCCATATGCTCCTTCTCCCAGCTTGCTATTTCACTTTCTGAGAGAGATGCTCCTACACCTCGGCAAGCCTTCATTCTTCCATTCCAGCTATCTCTGGTAAAATGCACATTTAGCCTGTATTCATCATGGTATACCAGTTCGAATTTCTCATTATAACAATCTGGAATAAATATAGGGTGCATAGTTTCTCCTGCACCACTCCAGTTAGGACTATACTTAAGCACCAGCTTTTCACTTTCTCCAGCTATCTTATCCTCATAAGGTAACCACGCCATATAAAGCACAAGTATGCGGCCATTTGCCTTAAGTATTTTATGTAATGTAGGCATAATCCTCTCATGGTCAAAGTACCAAAAGCACTGGCAGGCTGTAATCACATCAAATGAATTATCCTGAAAATCAATATTCTCTGCTGATTTTGCATAATACTCAATATCCAATCCCTGTGACAGTAATTTAGCCTGTTTAATCTGGTTTTCTGATATATCTGTACCTATCCATTTTGCACCATATTGATACATATTTCTAGGTATAACTCCAGTTCCGGTTCCAAGGTCAAGAACTGATTGTCCATCTATACACAAATTACGACTAATAATCTTGTCATAAAACTCTTGAGGATAGATATCACGATATTTTGCATAGTCACTTGATGTTTTTCCCCAATCGAAGGCTTTGCCCCCATCTAAATTCTTATCTATTATTTCCATTTACATCCTCCTTTATAAGCTTTATTTCACAACAAGGTCAATAAACTTATCCATTAACTCATACATCCAATCTTTTATATCAGAAAACTCATACCCAAGTCCTGCCGCCTTATCTAAATTAACACTATGGGACATTGTTCCATTATAAGGTGCCGCCTCCCCAGTATCACACACTAAAGCCTGCTTTCCTGTCTTCTTCTCAACATATTCAAGAATTTCTCTAATAGATATGGTACCATAAGAGCAACCATTAACCGGGCCAGTAAAATCCTTATCCACAAGATATGCCATAAACTTTCCTGCTTCATCTGACTTAATAAAGCTCATTTGGCTATCCATATTATCAATATTCATAGGATTTCCCTTTATTGCATTCTCCACATAGAAAAACAATCTTTTGGTATAATCGTCTTCTCCCACAACATATGGATATCTTACGGCAATCCATTTTCTATCACCATACTTCTGCCACAAAGCATATTCTGCCTGTTTTTTCACTTCACTGTATGAATAATCTGGTCTGTTACACCATACTAACTCTCCTACAAGTCCGTCAAATTCATCCTCTCTAACATCTTTGTGATCTAATTCATATATGGCTGTACTAGACATATAAATATACTTATCACAGCTTATTGATTTCATAGCATATTTTATATCATTAGAACAGTATGCTACCTTATCAATCACCACATCAAAATGTAAACCTTTAAGTGCATTTTTCATACTATCTGGATTAGTATGATCAAGCTTAATTCTACTTACTCTGTCACCGAAAGAATCGGGCGTTAATCCCCTAGTTCCGATTGTGACTTGGTGCCCCATCTCAATCAACTCATTCACCATATGAACTCCAAAAAATCTGGTTCCACCAATAACAAGTATATTCATAACACATTTCTCCTCAAAAAATTATAGTTAAAACGGATACTCCTCACCCTCATTTGTTATAAACCTTGGACCCGTTTTATCGTACCTCTTCTCGTCAAATAGCTTTCTTAATATTTCTGCAGCATCATAGGCAGACAATGGTGCCTGGTTGTCCGGTTTACCATCTGTCCTAATCCATCCAGGGTGAACACAGAATATATTAATTCTTTCATCGTCCTTGAATACATTTACCAGGTTCATAGTTCCCATATTAAGAGCAGCTTTAGCCATACCATAATCAATTAAGTTAGTTCGATAGCATTTGCTTATGCTTCCTGCCTCAGAGGAAATGTTAATCACAAGTGACATATCATCTCCTTCTATCAACAATGGATAAAATGCTTTAATTACCCTAAGTGGGCCAACTCCGGTTACATCTACTGTATGAGCTATATAATCAAGATTTGTATCAAAAAATCCTTTATCACAGTCCTCTGACACTGTAACTGCGTTATTTATCAAAATATCAATATGATCAAAATGTTCCTGCACCATTTCCATAGCACCGTTAACAGATTCTGTACTGCCTATGTCCATGGTTACTACTAAGAGCTTTTCGCCATATACTGATTTTAGTTTTTCCAATTCTTTAGACTCTTTTCTAACAGTAGCTATAACATTGTCACCATTTCCAAGATACCTTAGAACCATATTGTAGCCTAGTGCATAACTTCTGCCAGTTCCAGTAATCATTACATTTTTATCCATATTATACCTCAAATAATCTATAACTTACTCCGTAGCAACAAACTCAATCAACACAGCAGAGCCATCCATACCACTCTCGCCTATAGCATAATAATGTGTCACACCATCGGCTGTAACATAGGAGATTCCATAGCTTGGAATGGTTCCATACAGCGTAAGTGTAATGGCAAATGGATTCCCTGGATCAAAATCCCCATATGAATAAAGCTCTTCTGTTGAAAAAACTATATTATCCATATCATCTACACCCTGGTATGTAAGTGAAAGTATGTTAAGATCCATTATTCTTTGGCTAGAAGTAATAGCAGCTATAACCTCAAACTCTGAAGTATCTGCCACAAAATTACCCATCTGAGTTTCATGAAGTTCTTCCTTAGTTATCCATTTTATTGAAACTTCATTAGAGCCAGTCTGGCTTTCAACATATTCATAATTTGAAAATGGAGTAAATTCCAAAGGAATTACCCTATCAGTATAAGCTGTTAAGGTATCCCAGTACTCATCCTCTCCCATTTCTTCAGAAACTGATGCTTCCCATTCTGCTGTATTATTATGATAAAAACCTATCTCCTGGAAGGTATCATCTTTTTCTTTAGTAAAATAATAGTCAGTACATGATAGCTCTACCTCATTTTTACCCAATCTATAATTCTCAAAAACATTATATATTGCTCCACTAGAGCCCTCAGTAAAATAAGTTGCATCATTCAACAGATAACATCTGTTACGTGACCATCCCTCTAAAATCAGCTGTGGCATAACATCATAGGTGTACACAGAATAAAGGTTTTCTCCATAGTACTTTCCATCTCTTTCTTCGTATATACCACCTATAACAAGCTCTGCAATACCATCATCATTAGAATCAATAAATGTGTAGCCTACGATATCTATAGCATTTTCACTGCCATTCATAACAATCTCTCCGATACCGGATGTACCCTCTGCATACTCGTAGTTATCAGTACCACCACTTAAAGTTTTGTAATTAAAATTAAGCACGTCGCGATACATATTTTCATAGTATTCCTGAGATTCATTTAGACCGTCTCCAACTACTGCTATCTTAATTTCAGTAGCTTGAGTTGCCTCTGTGGTTGTCTCCATTGTAACCTCTGTGGTTTCCTCTGTTTTATCTTCTGATTCAGTTAGATTCTCTGTGGAAACTATCTCTGTTACCGCAGCTGTAGTTTTCTCATTTTTATCCTCACCACAACCACTTAATGCAAGTACTGTTACAAAAATCATACCTAATAAAAAACTTTTCTTTCTCATAAAATCCCCCTTATTATTTATTTGATACTTTATTTACAATCAAATCATAGCTCTCCCCTATCATCCTCCTAATATCACTATCAGGAATGGAACCATCTAATATAATTGTATTCCAATGGTTTTTATTTTGATGATATCCCGGAATCACTGATTTGTATGTACTTCTCCACATATCCTTCCACTCCGGGTCAACTTTTACATTTACACAGATATATCCATCCTTCTCATAGGTCCATGCAAAAGCCTTGGTATTCTTCTTATATCTAAGAAGAATCCAGTTAGGATCCTTAAAGGGAGTGTCTGTATACACATCATCAAATCCCATACCATATTCTATTATAGACTCTCTAGTAGTCATAGAAAATGTTTGATTCATAATAATCTCCTCAAACTAACAATGATTATATCACACACTATAGAAATAGCCTAGAATAAGGTTTCTCACCCTATTCTAGGCATAAAACTTTACCTAATACTTAGTAACAGTACCAAATACAAAATCCACATAAGTGAATCCAAATGGACTGTCAGGATTTCTTCTTACAGTGAATGTAAACTCTGCATCCATAAACATTGGGTCAAAGATGTCACTGTAATTAAGGTTTGCAACACCCTTAATCACATAATTTTCCCCTTCCATGTAGGTCTCATTTATGGTTATTGTGGTATCACAGAATCCCTGATGCTCCCAGATTTCGTAGCCATTAGCACCTGCCATTACATTTCCAAATTCATAATTTGTTATACCTGTATAATCAAATACACTTGCTACATAAGTATCTATAGCATCCTTAGATACAGTCAAATATCCTGCATCTCGAGTACCTGGTACCATATAAGGCTGAAGACTTAATCCGGTATCATTATACCCCATTGCATCATTTGCTAAAGTACCTATCATATTCATCACAACCTCATCAGACATCTGAATAGACTGATTCTCTATAGACTCAGCTCCAGCTGCCTGTGTTGATGAAACATATTTTACAAATATATTAAGGCTATCTAGCTCCTCAGCAGTAAGGTCAGCTTCTGTCTGCTGCTCACTTTCGGTATCTGCCACAACTGCATCAGCTTCCTCACGAGCTGCATTGGACTGATCCTGTGAATTGCCTAAGTCACTACCGGCTCCTTCAGGAAGTGTTGAATAATCAATCTCCTTCACGTCTCCCTGATAATCTGTTGTACTATCATCAGTATATACTATAACCTCATAGCCTGATTCTACAGCAACCTCCTCATCAGATACAGTTCCATCAGCAGAAATCAGCTTTGTAGTAACTGTTCCATCAAATACTGATACTCTTGAACAGGTTACACCTGAAGCAGTTTCATAAACATCTACACGATAATTTGTTCCTCTAACAGAAATTGTAACATTAGGTGTATTAATCTCATAGGAGGATTCACCATTTAATTTCTTCTGAATATCATTTGTGATGGCTCCACGCTTCAATTCTATGGTAGTTTTATTGATAAGCTTATTACCTGTAGCCTCTAAAGTAAATTCAGTGCCCTCTTCTACATATACATATTTATCATCATCAAGCTTAAGGTTCATAATACCTTTATTATGCTTAACATTATCGCCTGACTCTAAAACCATATTATTATAGGGTTCAATATCTCCTACAGATTCTCTGGTAATAACACCATCGCCCTCAAACTCGTAGACCTTAACTATACGGTAAAGCTCTTTATTGACAACTAAAGAAACTACAACCATAGCTATACAAATTATCATAAGTATCACAAATAAAGTAATAATTGTTTTATTCTTTTTCATAAGTCACCTCACAATCCTTCGTATCTTGTCTCTCTGACAACCTCATCACCATTAAGCATAAACAAAACTCTACCATTATAGATTGAAATACTTGATTCATCAGCTCCTATATCCGTTTGTAGATTAGACTTAATATCAGAATCAACATCACAATCAAGGAATTCAAGCTTACAGTTATAATTTGAGTTACCAAATGCCAAAGCATCTCTTCCCTCACCCTTAACTGTTACACCACATTCTTTAAAATAAACCTCTGAAGACTGCTTAGCAGAACCAAATCCGGAGATTTCTATGGCTCTAAGATTCATATTACAGTTTGAATTTGCAATGTCTAAATAAGCATTATCACCATACAAAGTACCTACGCCCGAACTAAAGGTTCCACCAAATACACATTGTAATAAAATATGTGATATGCCAATCTTAACATTACCATACATAGAACCAATTCCCACATTATTTGTGGTTACAAGTCTTAAGTTAATATTACACATAGCTATGCTTATATCAACATCTCCTGATCTTGCACCGATGCCAACACCCTCTTCCCCGGTTAACTCAACTATGTATTTACCTCTTCTTATATCAATAACTCCACCGTGACCGGAACCAATACCTACACCCTTTGCTCCGTTACAATGAATCTCTATGCAACCATCCTGTTCAAAGATAATCTGACCATGCTTGGAATCCACATCATTACCGATGCCAAAATAATTATCCTTTTCGCTTTCTATAGAAATATCTCCTTCGCCCTCTATAGTAAGTACAGAGCCCTCTGAGACACGTATACCACCGTTATTCAAGTGATTATCGCCCTTAAGAACAAGTGTGACATTACAGTTTTTCTCAATAGATATACATGCTGCATTCTTTCCTGCAAAAAGGCTTGCATTATCAAGAACAATTCTACCGTTATAGCCTTCTTTAATTTCCAAAATAATATTAGAAAATACTCCGGCTATACCACTCAATGTGATATCCTTATGTACAACATTATCCGGCACAAACTCGATTATGGAATACTTATCTGTGGTAAGCTTTGCAAGATGAATTCTACTTTCCTTACCTGCAACATATATTTTACTACCATTTCCAAGCATAACCTGTCTTTGATAACGAATAATTTCTTCTTTAATTTGCTTATCAATTATAGAAACTATTTCCTTAGACGGTCTGGCTGTATAGTATCCTTGTATCAAATCAACACCCAGCTTTATAATCATCTGAAGCTCTTCATTAGTTTCAACACCCTCTGCCAGAGCCATAATATTGTTATCATGGGCAAATTCAATTATCTCTCGTACAAAATGCTGTTTCTGAGGGCTTTCCTGAATCTCTGACAAAAGCATACGGTCAATCTTAACATAATTAGGCATATATCTAAGAAGATTTGTCACATTAGAATAACCTGTTCCATAATCATCTACCGCTGTTTCAATGCCCATAGATGTATACTCTTTTTTCATATTAGAAAGCTCATCGTCCTGTAACTCAGCCTGTTCTGTAAGCTCAACAACAACAGTATTTGAGTACTTTTCAAGCTTTAATGAAAGCTCATCAGCATCATAGCCTTGAAGTCTATTATCAGGAATACTATTTATAAACACCTTTTTACCATCAAAAAGCTGCTCGTTACCACTTATTATATCTAATACATTGAAAAATGTAAGCTTTTCAACATCATATAGTCTTCCCATATAATCTGCATATTTAATTATAGTAAGCGGTGATACAAACTGTTCAATATCGGCACGCATAAGTGCCTCATATGCATATATGTCACCGGTTTTAGCGTTAACAATAGGCTGGAAATGGTACATAAGACGATTGTTGTCCATAATATCCTGAACAAGCATCATCTCCTTGAATTCTTCATCAGTTAAAGTATCCCTGTTCTTTATCTTTTGCTCAGCTATTTTGTTACCATTCTTCTGAGCAACAGTAGTATTGATAAGATGTTCTAGCTCCTTAACCTCGGAAATATGTGCGTATCCACAACCAACGTAAACAGAAAGATTATATTCTAAACCGCTTACCTCACCTATTTGTTTAATCAATTCATCTCTAATTAGATATATTTGCTCATCAAATACATTAGAATCATATATTTCAACACCAACAAACTCACCATTACCTAAAACACAGCATAAGCCTTTTTCAATCAGGCTCTTAAGTATTGTAGATACTGTCTTGATTGCATAATTACCTTGTGCTCTGCCATGTTTATCGTTAATTTCAGCTAATCCTCTAATATCAACTGCAATAGCTCCAACGTATTTATCAGATATGTTTTCAAACTTCTGAAGCATACTCTGATAATTGTATAAACCTGTGAGATTATCTCTGGTCTGGTTAGCCTCCAGCTGCTGATATAGATATCTTACCGAATCAAATCTTCGATAACATTCTAATCCCTGCATTATATTTCTAAGCCACTCCCAATACACCTCTGTATATGCTCTAACCTGGTCACCATAGCTAAGAACCGCATACCCTAAGCATCTCTCTTCAAAGTGTAAAGGTGTAAAGTAATATGCACTAGGGTTCTCTCTTTCCTCATATAACTCAGGTAACAAAGATAATTTGCTAAATGTATTAGAATAGTTAATCTTATTAGCAGAACCATCCTTCTTACAGCTTAAAACAGGTAATATTTCTTCTGAATAACAATCCCATCTGGTATCCTTACTGTGAAGCTTGTCTGAATCAATCCACTGAGAATTCAAGCACAAGGAAAAGCTGTCGTAATCTCCTAAATGATGCATAGAAGCAAATATGGTACCTATCAAATCCCTAAAATTAGACTTTGAAATCAGGTCATCCATAAAGCAGTTGAATCTGGAATTAAACTTTTCCTGAGAATCTATGGTTTTCCAGCTACTACGCAATCCAGATATCCAATGACTGTTATAATTCTTACATCCACAACTACTTCCTATGAAAAGTACATTCTCAGCTCTAGATGGAACATACTCATTACCATTAATCAAGGAATATATTTTACCTGCAGCATTTATACCATTTTCCTTTGCAGGGATAGGCGCTGAGGTAAGGGGACTTGGACTCTTCCTTCCATCCTCAGTAGAATCGTAACCTATTACTGCAATATCCTCCGGAACTCTCAAGCCATATTCCTCCAGAGCAATAGCTACACTTATAGCCATACAATCATTTGCACAGGCAATAGCCTCAGGCAGACCATTCTCATCTATCAAAAGCTTCTTAACAACATTCTCTCCACAGCCATACCAAAAATCACCATAAAAAATTCTATTATCTTTAACAGGTAACCCATATTCCTCCATACAATCTAAAAATGCCTTAAGTCTTTCCTGTGAATGAATATGACCTTCCTTACCTGTAAGATATGCAATATCCTTGTATCCATGCTCTACTATAAGGTGTTCAACCAGTTTTTTGCACACAAAATAGTGGTCAGTAATAAGAGTTGGATAATACTTACTCTGCTTATCCACGCATACAACCGGACCACTATAATTATTCTTTATGCTCTCTTCTAATTTCTCTGCTAAACCAGGAGTTTGAATAGTATCAGAAAGAATTACAATACCATCAAATAGCTCAGGATTAACTAAGGAAAAGATTATAGTTTCTCCCTTCTCCCTCTCTGCTGTCTCCTGATATTTATTATACATAGCAAATACACAGACGTCATAATCACAGGAAAACATCTGCTCCAAAAATCCCTCTATGAAAGTGCTCTGATAACTCTCTTCTACATGACCTAATAGTAATGCAATCCTCTTTCTTGATGTCATTACAGCCTCCTACATATTTTAAAAAATATGCTTTCTCAAATAATGTAATATAATTAACATAATTTTATCAAATAATGAATAGACAGGTCAAGCCATTTAAGGAAATATATGGTTGTTTTCCGATATTTTAGTTTGCTTCTGGAATAAATAACCCAATATATTTATATTATTCCACTGGCATATAAATAGTACTTGTTCTAAATGAAGTCACTTTCTTCTCCCCAATATCAAAAGTTACTTCAACTACTGCACCTTCATCAGTTTTACATACAGCGTTATAATAAGCTCGTATGTTATTACCAGTAGTACCTGTGTAGCTTACATACATATCCTGTGAATAATACTTTTCCACACTACCTAATTTTAATTCATCAGAAACAAAAGTATCTATAATCTCATCATACTCCTTTTGTTCCTCACTAGAAACCTGGCATTCTTCACCTGATTCGTTCATAATGTCCCATCCATTGGTAAAGCTTCCAAGAGTTTCATCTTCGTGATTGAAAACAGTAACCTGGCCTGTAACACTATCAATCCATATATCATATCTATTGTTATCAGTTAAAATATGCACCTGATAGCACTTAGACTCTAAGTAATATATGTCACGAACTTCATCTGGAATCGATTCAGCTTCAACGCAATCAACATACACTTCCATTATACCATCCTCAGTTTTAATAATAGTAATTCCGTTTTCTTCAACAGTTGTCACGGCATCATCTAAATCCAAATCAAGCTCTGGCTGAACTTCCTGAACTTCCTGCTCATCAAAACTTTCTGCTAGAGGATCCTCTATGAATATTTGCATATCACACTGACCTAATTCCTGACCTGTGTACTTTTTAACAGCATCACCGATAATTGGCTTAAGCTTACCTAATCCCAAATCCTCCTTAGTCTCCATCGAATAGTGCATATAGGAAATATTCCAATTATCCCAAGCTATATCGCAGCCATACTCATCATTAGAAATAATCTCTGCACCTTCTGGCAGATAAATAACTTCTTCATCATTCCAATTCTGGATTATCGCATTCTCCTGAGTGCCAATACTTTCTTCTGATTTAGCCTGATTAGCATCCTCCTGGTTAATCTCCTGGCTTACTTCCTGTTTACGCTCAATCTGAGTTACCTGCTTCTCCTTCATATTACGTTCCATACCTGCATGTAACCCCATTGCACCACCAACAGATACAACACCTGCTAACGCTAATGTAATTATTACTCCCTTTTTCTTAATCATATTATTATCTCCTTTTCTTTATTTACCATGGTAGGTATATAGTACAAGTCCTTTCTTTCCATACAATAAAGAAAAAGTAATCAAACGGTAAACTTTTTAGGAAAAACAACTATTATTTTCGTACCCTTATCAACCACTGATTGAATATCCATCTGACCATTGTGATATTCTACGATTTGAGAACATATTGCAAGTCCAAGTCCGGTTCTACCTTCCTCACGGCTCCTAGCCTTATCAACTCTATAAAATGGTTCCTTTACACGACTTACTTGTTCTTTAGTCATGCCACAACCATTATCCTCAACATATATACGAAGCGTTTCTCCGGCATCCTCAACTCCCCAAGTAACTGTACCTCCAGCATTACATGCATATATTGCATTTTGAATCAGATTACATAACAAACTATGTAATAATACTTCATTGGCGTACATACTCTGCACATTTCTCTTACAATTAAGAGTAATCTTTCTTTCCTTACACAATTCTTTCATACGTTTTTTAATGCTTTTCTCTAAAACGGCAAGATTTACTTCTTCTATATGAATATCATCGTTCCTAATCTTAGCCATATCAAGCAAAGTATAAGATAGCTGCAACAGTCGATTACTCTCATCCATAATAAATCCCATACATTGCATCTTCTCCTCTTCGGATACATTTGCCTTTTGAATATACTCAGCAAAGCCATATATACTGGTCAATGGACTCTTTAGCTCATGAGCAAAATTATCAACAAATTCTTGCTTTACAGCTGATTCACGTTGAATTAATTCTATATTCTCCTGTATTTTATCTGCCATTTGATTAAAATGCTTTCCTAATATAGCAATCTCATCCTTGCCCTGCTCTGAAGCCCTGCTATTCAAATTGCCATCTGCCATACTATCCACAACCTGTGTCAGCTCGTCGATTGGTTTCATGGTTTTTCGCAATACAACAAAAAGAAAAACAGCTAATACAAGAGAAAATGCAAGACTGATAATTAAATATTTGGTTTGAAGCTTATCCCATACCTCCGCAAGCTCCGTTAACTCCTTTTCATAGCGTAGATAAAGAGTATCTTCTCCCTCATATAGTATTCCCTGTACAGTAACTGTCTTTATGTCTTTACCTTCTATTATAAGCTGATTATTCTCCGGCTCCGGATTCCAGTCCCTTGCTATACTGCAGTTCTTAGGATATATACACTTGTCCTCACTCCAAAGAATTAAATTAATTGACTCATCATAATAACTTTCATAACTTCCAACAACTTTTTGTAGCTTTCCATCTGTCACGTCACCTTGCTGATACAAGCTATCCAAGCTTCTAACCAAACCATTAGTCAATATATTATACTGAGCCTCTGCCTGCTTTTGTTCTACGGATATATCTTTTTGATAAGTGAGTTCAAATACCACATACATACCCACATTTAACAGCAAAACAAACAGTACGATAGTTGTCAAATACACCTTTTGCCATAATTTCATGGTTGTTCCTCCTACACCTCAAGACGGTATCCAAGCTTAGTTATTGTTCGAATTTCATTCTCAAGTCCTAACTTCTTACGGAGCTTTTGAATATGAACATCAACTGTTTTGGTATCACCCATATAATCATATCCCCAAGCTAATTCAAGCAGTTTATCTCTAGAAAGGGCAATATTCTTATTAAGAATCAACACCTCTAACAAGGAAAACTCTTGAGGTGTGAGAACAATCTCTTCTCCATCACGAGTTACTACACGTTTCTTCAAATCAACCTGAACGTCACCTATATGTATAACCTCATCACGTTCACTACGACGTAATACCACATTAATTCTGGCAATAAGCTCAAGCATCTCAAATGGTTTAACTATATAGTCTTCTGCCCCAAGTGATAACCCCTGTAAACGATCCTCCAAATTACCCTTTGCAGTTACAAATATAATAGGTGTGCCCGATACCTTAGTTATAAATTCAAAGCCTGACACCCCCGGCAACATCACATCAAGTAAAATCAAATCAAAAGATTGCTTCTCCAATATATCTAATCCACTTAAACCATCATAAACGCATGTACATGTATGTCCAACCAAGGTTAAATTACGTTTTACAAGCTCGCTGATATGACGATCATCCTCTACAACAAGTATATTTGCCATACGAATTTCATTCCTTTCCATAATATTCTCATTCATTATAACATCAAAAAGTAATGAAATGGTAAAAATAAAAAAATCCCTAAACCTCCATTACGGAAGTATAGGGACCTATAAAATCTCTATTAACTAATCAATAGCACTATTCGTTTTTTGCGAACACCCTACTTACTAGCGATAGCAGCCTGTTGGGCTTTGAAGATTGGAGGGATATAAATTAACTACTTAATTGGAAGCATTTTTTTCATTTATATATTCTTCAACTTCCTTCTTCAATATAGAAAATTGACATGGACCTGCATCAAGTATTGCCTTATGGAATTCAACCTCATCAAATTTATCTCCAAGAGCCTCTTGTGCATAAGTTTTAAGTTCCTCCATCTCAAGTAAACCTGTGACATACATTTGGTAATTTGCTGGTTCAGAAATAACATAGTCGTAAACGGATTCAAGATTAATATTTAGACATTCATGGCTTTCCATATATTCAATTGCTTCTTCATACGACCAACCCTCATAATTCACACCAATGTCAATTCTGGCAAGCACCATTAGATCAGTTCTTGATAAGTCTCGTAAATAATCTGTATAACCTATTTCACCAGAATATTTATCATAGTAACCATAAGATAACAGCTCTGCATAAGTTGCCCAACCTTCTATATATCCCATAGGATTAATCATATATCGCATAGGTTCAGGCTCACTTGCTAAATAATAAGTAAACTGGTACATATGCCCCGGCATTCCCTCATGGCCTAGTATATGCCAGAACGGTAACGTATCACCATTAATGTAAATATAATTATTTTCATAGCCATCCAGAGGCGGAACCATAAAGTAAGCAGGGCTTACTGAATCCTCAAGAGATTTATGAACATTTAATATTGTGTAATTTACATCGGGACCTTCTGGGAATTTATCAAGACACATTTCACTTATAATTTCCACAGCTTCTTCTGGAGAATATAAAAGTTCATCAGTTATATCATCCATTTTATTAATAGTTGAATCACAATAAAAACATATCCATACATTACCATTCTCATCAGCTGGTGATTGTTCAAAAGTTACACCAGGATATTCACCATTACGGGCACGCTCATCATTTTCTTTTGCAGATTCAATTTCTGCATCTAACATTGCTATTATTTCCTCAGGAGTTTTATCTGTTCCAACTACACTCTTAAGCAGATATTCGTAATATTCCTTACCACCCTCATAGTGGGCAAGTCCCATTTCATTAGTACCTGTGCCCTTTAGACTTGTAAAGGTATCTATAACATTTTCGTAGGCAGGAATAACAGAGTTCATAACTGCATCATAATTTTGCTTTTTATAATCCTCTATTTTCTCAGGCGTCATACCCGGAACATCACCTATTCTATCGTTAAATGTAGCAATAAGCAGATTGTTTTCCGGGTCTGTAATGAAATCTTCACACTGCCTGATAACCTCATCTGCATTAGAATCTTTCATAAATAAACCTTTTTCTGACTTCGTTTTTTCAAAATCAAGACACTTCTGATAATAATCTGGAGACTGATTTAGTAATGTAATATAATCCTTCACATCTTCTTCATCATAAAATGCATAATTAGCCATGGTTATAGGAAAATTTGTCTGTAGTCCGCTATTATATGCAAAGGGTTCAAAAAAATATGGATTATCATATGACAAAAGCTCAGTTTCTAACCATTTATGAAGAATATCATAGGTAAGCTGTTGATCTTCAGTAAGAAGTTCATAATCAAATCCTTCAAGCTCCTTTATATCCTCCTCCAACATCTTTTTATCTTCTGCCAAAGCCTCTTCTGATAAATCAAACTCACCAAGGGTAACCTCATCCATAGATACGCCATAATTTTCAGGGTGGACTAAAGCATTATGGAAAGTTATGGTATCCGAAGTTACTGCCTCCTCAAAACTTTCATCAAGGTAAACAGAAAAATCTTCCTGTTCTGCTATGGCAAGACTCTCATCAACACTATCAGTTTCGGTAGCACTCTCCATAACGCTTATTTCTGTTTTACCTTCTTCTTACTTTGTCGAATTTGTTTTTGTGGTTTTTTCACATCCAGCTATGCAAAGCGTCATAGCAATCACTAATGCCATTGAAGTGAATTTTTTTAGTTTCCTTTTAATCATAATATGTCTCCTCATATATATTTAGCAATTATGCTATCATAGACATAAAATAATAGTATATTTTTATCACACAACAAATAAATGGTAATCAAACTGTAAATTTTATCCATACATAAATATAAATTTTTATCCATTTAAGCATAAGAATACTCCATCGCATTTAATCTATAACCAATAAATAATTACATTTCCCTGCAATGCTTTAATTGAATCCCCCAAAAAAATCCCTATATCTCCAAACGGAGATATAGGGACTAATATTTCTTCTATTAACTAATCAATAGATATTATCTTTAATTTTGACCAGTTTCCTGCCCAAAATTACTTACTAGCGATAGCAGCCTGTGCAGCAGCAAGTCTAGCGATTGGTACACGGAATGGTGAACATGATACATAATCAAGACCAATCTTGTGGCAGAACTCAACTGATGAAGGATCTCCACCGTGCTCTCCACAGATACCAATGTGAAGCTTGTTGTTAACTGGCTTACCAAGCTTAATAGCTGTCTCCATAAGCTTACCAACACCTGTCTGGTCAAGCTTAGCAAATGGATCGTTCTCGAAGATCTTTGAATCATAGTAAGCATCTAAGAACTTACCAGCGTCATCTCTTGAGAAACCGTAAGTCATCTGAGTAAGGTCGTTAGTACCGAAGCAGAAGAAGTCTGCGTTTGCAGCGATCTCATCAGCTGTAAGAGCAGCTCTTGGGATCTCGATCATAGTACCAACCTCGTACTCTAACTTAACGCCTGCAGCAGCGATCTCAGCCTCAGCAGTGTCAACTACCATCTTCTTAACTACCTTAAGCTCCTTAACATCACAGATAAGTGGAATCATGATCTCTGGCTTAACTGTCCAATCAGCGTGTGCCTTCTGAACATTGATAGCAGCTCTGATAACAGCCTTAGTCTGCATCTTAGCTATCTCTGGATAAGTAACAGCAAGACGACATCCTCTGTGACCCATCATTGGGTTGAACTCATGGAGTGAGTCGATGATTGCCTTAATATCCTCTACAGTCTTGCCCTGAGCGTCAGCAAGCTTCTTAATGTCAGCTTCCTCAGTAGGAACGAACTCATGAAGAGGTGGATCAAGGAATCTGATAGTAACTGGGTTACCCTCAAGTGCCTCGTAAAGTGCCTCGAAGTCTCCCTGCTGATATGGAAGAATCTTCTCAAGTGCAGCTTCTCTCTCCTCTACTGTATCTGAACAGATCATCTCACGGAATGCAGCAATTCTGTCTTCCTCGAAGAACATATGCTCTGTACGGCAAAGACCGATACCCTCTGCTCCAAGCTCACGAGCCTTCTTAGCATCAGCTGGAGTATCTGCATTAGTTCTTACCTTAAGTGTTCTATACTTATCAGCCCAAGCCATGATTCTACCGAACTCACCAGCGATAGAAGCATCAACAGTTGGGATAATACCATCGTAAATGTTACCAGTTGAACCGTCAATTGAGATGAAATCTCCCTCGTGGAATTCCTTACCAGCAAGAGTGAACTTCTTGTTCTCCTCATCCATCTTAATATCACCACAACCAGATACACAACAAGTACCCATACCTCTAGCAACAACGGCAGCGTGTGAAGTCATACCACCACGTACTGTAAGGATACCCTGAGCAACCTTCATACCAGTGATATCCTCTGGTGAAGTCTCAAGTCTAACAAGAACAACCTTCTCGCCTCTAGCATCCCAAGCAACAGCGTCCTCAGCTGTAAATACAACCTTACCGCAAGCAGCACCAGGTGATGCACCAAGACCCTTACCCATTGGAGTTGCAGCCTTAATAGCAGCAGCATCAAACTGTGGGTGAAGAAGTGTATCAAGGTTACGTGGGTCGATCATTGCAACAGCCTCTTCCTCAGTTCTCATTCCCTCATCAACAAGGTCACAAGCGATCTTAAGAGCAGCCTGAGCAGTTCTCTTACCATTTCTAGTCTGAAGCATATAAAGCTTCTCGTTCTCTACAGTGAACTCCATATCCTGCATATCTCTGTAGTGGTTCTCAAGAGTCTTACAAACCTCCTGGAACTGAGCAAATGCAGCTGGGAACTTCTCTGCCATCTGAGCGATTGGCATAGGAGTACGAACACCGGCAACAACGTCCTCACCCTGAGCGTTAGTAAGGAACTCACCCATGAGCTTCTTCTCACCTGTAGCTGGGTCTCTTGTGAAAGCAACACCAGTACCACAGTCATCACCCATGTTACCGAATGCCATAGACTGTACGTTTACAGCAGTTCCCCATGAATATGGGATATCGTTATCTCTTCTATATACGTTAGCTCTTGGGTTGTCCCATGAACGGAATACGGCCTTTACAGCACCCATAAGCTGAACCTTAGGATCATCTGGGAAGTCCTCACCGATCTTGCTCTTGTACTCAGCCTTGAACTGACCAGCAAGCTCCTTAAGATCCTCAGCAGTAAGATCTACGTCCTGAGTAACTCCTCTGTTCTCCTTCATCTCGTCGATAAGCTCCTCGAAATACTTCTTACCAACTTCCATAACTACGTCTGAGTACATCTGAATGAATCTTCTGTAGCAGTCCCAAGCCCAACGTGGGTTTCCTGACTTCTCAGCGATTACATTAACAACTGTCTCATTAAGTCCTAAGTTAAGGATTGTATCCATCATACCAGGCATAGAAGCTCTAGCACCTGAACGAACAGAAACAAGAAGTGGATTCTCAGTATCACCGAACTTCTTGCCAGTGATCTCTTCCATCTTATCGATGTACTCCATAATCTGTCCCTGAATCTCATCATTAATTACTTCGCCGTCCTCATAATACTGAGTACAAGCCTCTGTAGTAATAGTGAATCCCTGTGGTACAGGAAGACCAATGTTAGTCATCTCTGCAAGGTTAGCACCCTTACCACCAAGAAGGTTTCTCATGCTTGCATCGCCTTCTTTAAACAAATATACCCATTTGTTTGCCATGTTAA
>JAFTPO010000021.1 GCA_017463225.1 Lachnospiraceae bacterium
CTATAATAAACGTCGTATAAATCCTTATGAGCTCCTGTAAGCTGAATCTCTATAGCCTCTAATCTCTTGGACTCTCCTTATGTTCCGTTCATATCGCCATCTGCTGACCATGGCAACCAGCCATAATCCTGACAGTGAGTGGTGTACTGAATTCCTAAATCTAATTCCGGACATGTAGTCTCAGGTGTAACCACTATGTTTATACCCTCAAGTCTAAGAGCACGTCCGCTGGTTCCTGACATTACACCGTCCTTCTTCCAGGACTTGATGTTACTTTCTGTACCCTCCCAGCCTACATTCTGGATATGAGTGCGATAATAAACATCTATCTCTGGCGCTACGAAAACATCCTCCTCAGGTTCCTCTGTAGTAGGTGCTTCTGTTGTTGGCTCCTGAGTTGTTGGTGCTTCAGTCGTAGGTTCCTGGGTGGTTGGCTCTTCAGTTGTTGGTGCCTCGGAGGTTGGCTCCTGGGTTGTCGGTGCCTCCGTTGTCGGCTCCTTCTCAGTTTTCACCTTAGTTCCTTCACTCGCTGCACTCTCCTTGTAATATCCACTGGCCGCCTTCTTCACATAAAATGTATACTCTGTATTAGCCTTCAATCCGCTGAATACATTTGAATCCTGCCAGGTCTTTCCGTCCTTTGAATACTGGCATCCCGCAATCGCCTGTAATGTCACCGATGTACTGGTCTTACTGTCTACAACCGGCGCTGACGGTGTAGCATAAGTATCCCAAACCTCCACAACGCAGGTCTTAGTGAATCCACCATCCACAGTCTTAACTGTTATGGTAGCCTTTCCTGCTGCCACTGCTGTTACCTTTCCTGTGGTGTCAACCTTTGCTGCTGAAGTATTATTTGAAGTCCATGTAACTGACTTATTTGTTGCATCACTTGGAACCACGGTTGCACTTAACTGAACACTCTCCACAACACCCATCTCTAGCTTCGCAGTGGACTTATCCAGAGTTATACCAGTTACAGCTACAGGTGATGTAGTCACCTTAGTTCCTGCACTTGCCACACTCTCCTTGTAATATCCACTGGCCGCCTTCTTAGCATAAAATGTATACTCTGTATTAGCCTTCAATCCGCTGAATACATTTGAATCCTGCCAGGTCTTTCCGTCCTTTGAATACTGACATCCGGCAACTGTCTTCAATGTCACCGACGTACTTGTCTTACTGTCTACAACCGGCGCTGACGGTGCATCGTAGGTATCCCAAACCTCCACAACACATTCGTCAGACAAACCACCATCCAGTGTGACAACCTTGATGGTAGCCTGACCAACCGCCACTGCTGTTACCTTTCCTGTGGTGTCAACTGTGGCAATATCCGGGTCACTGGAAGACCAGTACACTGATGGATTAGTTGCATCCGCAGGAGTAACTGTTGCAGACAACGTCGCCTCAGTATCCACTCCAAGCTCTAGAGAAATCAGCTCATCAGACAGCTCCACCGCTGTCACATCTACAACATTTGGAATATCATGAGTCTTTATAAAAATATTTCCTGAATTAGAGTCTCCATAAACCACGCAAATCTTATCCTTATTCACGAAACAGGAAATGTCATTCACATAGCTGGAGGCAACCTTAGTTCCCACCATAGTCCAGCTATTATTTGCCAGACTCTTAACATAGGTTTCGTTAATACTACCATCCTGATAGATAAGATAAGGCTCATCTTCAGAGAAGCACATAGTAAGAGGTGTGGCGCTGGTGCTTATGTATGTATCACCGACCTGAGTCCAAGTCTTGGTAGCAGCTGCCAAATCCATGGCAAATACATTGCTGGCACTGTAATCAGACTCACCGTCGCCATTTGTAACCAGATAAAGCATATCTCCCGACAGCTTCATAGTAAAGTTGGAAACGGTCTTACCCTGACCCAAATCAGTCCAGCTGTCATCACTCTGAGAATACATCATAACGCCTAAATCACCTCCGGCAAATGCATCTCTATAAGACACCACCGGATTCCCGCCATACACCGACACACAAGGATTAGCCACGTAGGAACCGGTACCTACTACGCCATAATCATAAGAGCCGGATGGACTATAGCTCTGACAATACATAGAGCTTCCACTCATATTTGGATAAGCCATATACACCTTACCGTCATAAGCATCCAGGCTAAGCTCATTTGCCTCATAGGTGGAGGTAAATACCTTAGTCCAATGGGAGCCATAGCTGTACAAAACCGCCCTGCTCTGATTAAAATCAACTCCGCCCACATAGAGAGTATCCCCAGCCTGAATAAGCTGATAATATCCACCGGACATAGACACCGTGCTTCCCACCTGAGTCCAGCCGGTTATGCTATCGAAGGTGTAAACTGAAAATCCTGAATTAGTACCTCCCAATACATAAACCTTGCCATCAGCATTGATATAGCTATCCAGATACATCAGCCCATCTATGGTCTTAACTGCCTCTTCACGCCAGAAACCACCTAGAGCCTCATCCTGATTGCCAAAGGTAACATCAAAGGATATAGTATCTCCTCCGGCGCTGCCTACATTGCTTATAAGGATACCACTGTTAGTTCCATCAGCGTAGGTTATGGCACCATCTGACAGAGTTGCATCAGACTGGGTAGTTCCGTAGCTGGTTCTGCCTGACTCCGCTGACAGGTAGGACTTGCTCATATCACCACCACCGGCTTCATGACCGTAGATATCATAATCATCCCCAGGTCTAAAAACATATATCATATCCGAACAGCTGTAAATATTCTTAGGCTGCTTAATATCTACTCTGTAAATGATAAGGCCGGAGCCATATACCTTTGCGTCATATTTGTCACTTAGATAAGTAGGATCCTTAACCCTGTACTCAACCACAAAAAACTCCGTATCAGAATAATCCGTCTTTAAGATAACCGCCTGATTATCCTTGGTAGCATCGGTAGCAGAGGTAGGAGCATAAATTGTATATCCCGCCACATCCGATGTAATAGTCGGAATATTAAACCATCCGGTTACAGCTGACCTAAGGTATGCCAAAGGATACTGAAGATACATACCACTGCTGGCCATAATATCCCAATTCCCCACAGGCGTAGCTGTACTATTCTCCGGTGCACCAACCTTATAAAGATCCGGATAACCCATAGTATGCAAAAACTCATGTGTTATAACACCTGACTTGTCAACATACATATAAGACTGACTTTCAGTTACCAAATTATAAGAATTAACCTTCAAATCACCTATAGAAGCATATCCGCCCAAGCTACTCTTATGACTGGTAAATAACTCCTTATCACCCTCATTGTCCGCGGCAACCACAAGTACAACATTATCCACCACACCGTCATTATTTAAATCTGCATCCTCTGTCATAAGACCGGAAGCATTGAGAAGCTCCACTGCCTCCGTAAGCAAGGTCATAGAGCCTCCATCCGCATAATCAGCAGCGGTTCCGCTTACTCTAAAAGGAGTAATCTGCCCCGTCTTATCATCATACTGAGGGAAAATATTAGTAACCTGAAGCTGACCATAAGAAATCTGAGACAGGTAATACTTCATACCAGCAGGCTCAGAGTCACTACCGTTAAACAAATCAAAGGTAGTCTGTGGATTCTCCAGAAAACACTCTCCCAGTAGCCCGGCCTGTTCATTGTGGGCACTGTGGTCCGTATCAGCAAAATCGATAAAAAGAACCACATTGGCCATAGTTGTAGCCGACTGAGCCTTAAGGGTCACAGTACCTCCATTACCTAGGTTAATGTGGTTAAACATCAAAACAAAACTCATTATATATGCTATAAGCTTAAAAAACCTTCTTCTCATAGGCGTTCCTCCTTGGTAAGTAGTTTAAATATTAAAACTATATATATTATATCACAATAAAAAACCAGACGCTAGGAGCATCCGGTTTTTGTGTTCATTATTTACTCTCAGCATCCTGCATACACTGTTTCGCCTGCTCTATGGTCAGATCGAAAGTATTCACCAGATGCTCTGCTATCTGATCATCAGTTAATGGTGTGGCACGAAACAGTCGCGCCCAGTGGTACAAATCAGGCATATTCGCCTCATCCTCTGCGTTTCCTAGTTGGTTTAATTGTAGCATAAGAATCGTAAGCTTGTCACTATAGATGTGACCACTTTTTTTGTTAACAAAGTGATAATCCAGATACAGCTCCTCCCAGCACTATTGGGTTTGTAATAACAACAGATTTTATCTCCTCCGGCTTTAATCTTAGCAGGGCGCACAGTAATCCTCGCAGCGCCTTCTCATTCTTCTGCAAAAAGGCTTTAGATATCTGTAAAAATTACCAACCCATTTCATGAGCCACATATTCTTTCAGCCTAAAAACCGCGTACAACGGAATACTCCATACATGTGTATCAGCGTCCATATTATCCCCCACATTTTTCAAAGATGTTTTTATTGCCATTTTCGGCTGATATCTATTACAGAATAGATGCAAGCTCTTAGCTTTAGTATTATCTGCCGATTTCACTTCGATTGGAAGGAGTGTGCCTTCATAATCCGTAATAAAATCTATCTCTGCATCCGCTTTTGTTCTCCAAAAATAACTTTCAATGCCCATACATTTCAACTGAATCATAATATAGTTTTCTGTTAATGCACCTTTGAAATGGATATAGGCTGCATCTCCTTGTAAAATCGTTCTATAATTTACATTTGACTTTCTTCTGAGAAGTCCTACGTCTGACATATATACTTTGAAATATGTGTTGTCCGCCTCACCGGACAATGGCAATTCCGGGACAGACACCAACTTTAATTTATGAACAATACCCGCATTTACAATCCATTCAAGAGCATCTTCCAAATCTTTTGCTCGTGCACCTTGTTTTACATGAGAGAAAATAAATTTGTTATTATCTCTTGCAATCTGAGAAGGGATGGAATCCCAGATCAAGCGAACTTTTGTTGCTGTATCAGGTGTTGTGTGTTTTCCAAAATCATCTGCATAGTCCTTAAGGATTCTGTCCTGTACCTTTTCCACTTCTTTGTAATCGTGTGTATCAACCCAGGTCTGAACAGCTTCCGGCATTCCGCCCACAATATAATAATTCTTCAGATATTTTTCCAATGGCACAGTATACAATTCCGGAATCTCACGCTCTAATTCTAACTTTTTAATTCCTTCAATATATTTTTCACCACCATCAGCTACAACAAATTCTTCAAAACTCATTGGGAACATTTCAATTCTGTCTACTTTACCAACGGGAAAAGAAATTCCTTCTTTTCGAAGCGCTACACCCAACAATGAACCTGCTGCTACAATGTGTAATTCCGGCATATTCTCACAAAAATATTTCAATGATTGAATTGCTCGTGGACAATCCTGAATTTCATCAAAAACGACCAAAGTCTTGCCCGGAACAATTTTTCTTCCCAGCACCACATTGGCAAGCTCATCCATAATACGATTTACGTTAAAATCAAAATCAAATACAGACTTCAATCCTGTATTACCATCAAAGTTGAAATATGCTGTATCTTCAAATTCCAGTTTTCCAAATTCTTTTATGATGTATGTTTTACCACACTGACGAACCCCAGTCATTAGCAATGGTTTTCTATTCTTTTTTTCTTTCCATTTCAATAATTTACCTAAAGTTTTTCGTTTCATTTAAACACCTCAGTTCTGATATTGGTTTCACTATTACTAATGCTAGCATATCATTATTCTATCCGAAAATCCAGTTTGAATTGCGTTTTTCGACCGAAGTTTTGTAATTTATATGCATTTTTCAAACGAACAATCGCAAACGCTTTGATTACACTGATATCCGCCTAGGATAAAATCATTATTAACCATACACTCGAAGACATACTTGTCCCCTACAGTGGTTTTCTCGTAATTAATACCCTCTGCATCAAAAGCCTTGTACAGTCCCATATTAGACATAATAGTAGTAACCACAGTATTGTGATTAAGCATATTCTTCTCTTTCAGATACTTTCCGCAAATGTGCAGAATCACCTTTGAACTTTACATTATAAATCCTCAATCTGAGGGATGTTAACCAACTGTTGCAACTTTTTCTCAAGTATTGCCTTATCCGGCAACTGTAACTGATACTGTGATACTAACATAGGTGACATCGTTCTGCTCATGGCATATTCAACTACTTCATCATTTTTTGCAGCACATAGAATCAGTCCTACACTAGGATTTTCATGCTCTTTCTTTTTCTGCCTATCTAATGCTTCAAGATAAAAATCCATTTTTGACACATATTCCGGCTTAAACTTTCCAACTTTCAGTTCAAAAGCTACCAAGCATTGCAAGCCCCTGTGAAAAAACAATAAATCAATAGAATAATCCTCTCCACCGACCTGAACAACATATTCTTCATCAATAAAAGTAAAATCTTTTCCAAGTTCCAAAATAAAATCCTTCATATTTTGTATTAATGCTTTTCTAAAATCTTTTTCCTTATATGACTTAGGTAAATTGATAAATTCCATAATATATGAATCTAAAAATGGATTATCCTTCAAGCCCTGAATCGGCTCTGGAAGCAATTTATCCTGTGACAGCATATATCTTTCGTAATACCCACTATTTATCTGCCTCTCAAGCTCCCTTGCCGAATATGATTCCTTAATACACAAAGTAATATAAAAATGCCTTTCTTCCGGGACCTTTGCTTTGGACATAATTGCCAGATGGTTGCTCCAACTTATTTGTGTCAACAACGTTGTCACAAATTCATCACCGACATAGGTTTCATAAAACTGCTTCATTCTATAAAGACCTCTTCGAGTGAATCCCTTAATTCCGGGGAACGCTTCCTGTATTTCACTTGCAATTCCGTCTATATATGCATCACCAAATGTTGCTTGCTCAGACTCCTTACTAAGAAACTCTCCTACCTTCCAATACATAGTGATGAGTTCCTCATTTACTTTTTTCAAAGCATTTTGTCTTGATTCATCAATTATCTTAATCAAACCGGCCACTGATATCAAATCATTACCCATTAAAACATTCCACCTTTCAATTTGTGTCAACAGTGTTGTCACAAATTCATTTTAGCCATTTTGAAATAAAATTATAATTTTTTCCACTCCTTCCCCTCTCCACCTCCATCATACCACCACACCGAAAATAAGTCAAGCAAAATCCGAACACCAGTTCTATAAATTCCCACACAAAAAGCCGGACACCTAAGCGTCCGGCTTATCACATCTCACCTATATCAAATCATTATCCTCCGCCATAGGGAATCAGCATGCCCTCTTCCTGCCAAGCAGATGAACAATCCCCATCACAACCAGCACGCCCACGCATGCCCCGGCGCTGTCAATCATCACATCCCCAACCTGACAGCTCCTACCCGGGATGAAATACTGGTGAACCTCATCAGACACCGCATAAAGAGTAGCTATGAGCCATGGCAACAACCACCGCAACCAAGGCCTAGGCTTACCACCATTTACCGCACCGGCGGACACTTCATCCTTACCGCCATATACCGTACCAGCGGACTCTTCTGTTCTGCCACCATACACCGCTCCGCACAGCAGCACCGCCAGAATGAGGTACTCCGTAAAATGCGCCAGCTTCCTGATAGGATGGTCAACCTTCATAGCGAAAGCAAGCTGATCTACAAATGACCACTCTTCAAAATCCTCTACCACAATATGTCCGGTCATCATGCCTACCTCGTAGCTGTCCTGTGCCGACACCTCGGCAGGACGATGAGAATAGAAAAATATAACCCCCATCCACAAAAACACGAGAACCCAGAAGACTATCCTCTTCCTCATAAAATATAACCCTTACTATCTATAACCTGAACCATCTGATTCACATACTTTTTGCACAGCTCATCAGACTCCGCTTCCACCATAACTCTGATAACAGGCTCGGTTCCGCTCTCTCTCAGGAGAATCCTTCCATCCTCACCCAGCTGGGCCTCAATCTCCTTCTTCACCGCCTGAACATCCTGGTCTGCAGCCACCTCCGGCTTGCTGGTCACCCTAAGATTCTTCAGAAGCTGCGGATAAATCTTCAACCCTCTGGTAAGCTCTGACATAGAAGACTTTCTCTCAACCATAACCTCCATCAGCTTCAGTGAGGTAAGGACACCGTCACCGGTTCTGGCATTCTTAGAAAAAATAATATGACCGCTCTGCTCACCACCTAGGATAAAATCATTATTAACCATACACTCGAAGACATACTTGTCCCCTACGGTGGTTTTCTCGTAATTAATACCCTCTGCATCGAAAGCCTTGTACAGTCCCATATTGGACATAATAGTAGTAACCACAGTATTGTGGTTAAGCATATTCTTCTCTTTCAGGTACTTTCCGCAAATGTATAGGATAGCATCACCATCTATAACCTGTCCCTTCTCATCCACAGCGAAGCATCTGTCCGCATCACCATCATAGGCAAAGCCCACATCCAGATTATTGGCCAGAACAAACTCCTGCAACGCTTCAATATGAGTAGAGCCACAGTTAGTATTGATATTAGTACCATCAGGCTCACGGTTAATAACATAGGTCTTAGCACCTAATGCATCAAATACCGCCTTAGCCACTGTGGAGGCTGCACCATTGGCACAGTCCAAACCAACCTTAATATTCTTAAATGAACGGGTAGGTATAGTCATAAGATAACCTATGTATCTGTTTCTACCCATGGAGTAGTCCACAGTTCTGCCGATGTGCTCCCTCTGAGCCAAAGGAAGCTCCGGGATGATACCATCGATATAATCCTCTATCTCCTGCTCTAAGCCAGCATCAATCTTGGCACCCTGACTATTAATAACCTTAATACCATTATCATAAAATGGATTGTGACTGGCGGAAATCATAATACCGCAGTCAAATTCATCTGTTCTTACTATGTAAGACACACTTGGAGTAGGAGTTACATGCATAAGAAATACATCTGCTCCACTGGCTGTAAGTCCTGATACCAGAGAATACTCAAACATATAGCTGGAGCGTCTGGTATCCTTGCCAATAACAACTCTGGCACGCTCTCCATCTGTCTTAGCCTTACCAAAATAGTATCCTAAATATCTTCCCACCTTGTAGGCATGTTCAACTGTTAAATCTACATTTGCTTCCCCACGGAAACCGTCTGTTCCGAAATATTTTCCCATAATGTTAATATGCGGATGCATAGGTTATGTGCATCCGCTTGCTCCTTAGTTATTTTTTTACCTTTACATCTACTATCCACTACCTCTAAAGCTAAAATACACAATATAACTCCCACACAGATTCAGGCGCTATCGATGAATACATCCAAAGCATTACCTATCATCCATAGTAGCATCCAATCTCTAATATTTAAATATAATATTCGTAAGCTCAATATCATATTTATTGACTTTTCTCTGTAATTTTAATTCTTTTTCTAATATAGCCAACAAAAAATCTATATCCATAAGCAATTAAAATTGCAATCATTAACGAAATTATTCCTAAAATCATTTCATTCTTTACTATAGAATTGAGTGTGTTAAATACTAATGTAAATACTAGTATATGTACTAAATATAATTCATATGAAATTCTAGATATAAACAAAACTACCGTATTAATCCATTTTACTGAAAATGAATACAACAATAATGATATCGACATATACCCTGCCATAGCAAATATGTCATTGAATGCTTTCAAAAAACCTCCTTTAACAACTAATAGTGCAGCAACTCCTATACCTATTACCGATATTATAGCAAGCATATAATTGGATATCTCAATTTTCATTCCACCATAAAGCACATCAGCAACTATCATCCCTAGTGCAAATTCCCAGATATACTGCAGAAAAAAACTGCACCACACTCTCTCATCATACAATCCAGTTATTGCCATAATAATCCACCATATTATACTAGCCATTAATGCACAAAGAAAAAAACTTTTATTAGAAAGTCTTTTCTTTATTACGCACATCGGAACGAATAGTATATAAAATTGAAACAAAGTTGATATATACCATAATTGGCTACCAAAACTTGATTCATACTTAGGAATAAACATCTTATAAAGGAAAATATGGCTCAATAATGCTTTAAATCTATCTCCTGAAAACATAATTGGAATACAAGCCGAAATTAAGACTATCATAATGTATGGAATATATATTTTAATTAGTTTTGCAACAAGAAACTCCTTATATCCTACGGGATATTTTAAATATGAAAAAAACAATCCAAACCCTGAACAAAACAAGAAAACATGAACACCACTACCTCCAATTGTGACTATTTTGTTTATCAAGTTAGGGGCATGTACGTATGTTTGAATTAAATGCATTAAAACTATAGTTATAATGGCGAATCCTTTTAAGAAATTAATTATCTCATAACTATTTGTATTTCCACCATCTATTCTTAATCTTTTATCCATTTCAGACCGACACCTTTTTCAGAATTATAATTCCATATCTATTCTACACTAGTATGTCACTCAGACACCTTACATTTGTTTTTTATATATCTACCTGGGTTATCATAATTTATCACTTTGGCATAATTTCCCACAGCCGTTGCATTATCAGGAATGTTTTTTGTTACAACACTTCCTGCACCAATAGTAACGTTATCTCCTATTATAACATTTTCAACTATACATACATTAGGACCTATGTATGTATTATCTCCAATAATAGCTGCTTTTCCATGATTAGACCCTATTGTTACAAATTGAGACAAATTCACATTATTCCCTATAATCGCTGTAGGATTAATAACTACGGGACCACCATGTCCTATATATAGACCATACCCTATTTTTGTGTTCCTTGGAATTTGAAGATGTTTTTTTTTACTATTAAAAACCCACATAACATTCCCGAAAATTTTCTTTAACCCTTTTTGATTACATAATCTATGAACATCTTGGAAGCGGAACGTACTATTAGTAAGAAATGTCTTTATAAAAATAAGGTAATTACATTTGCCGCTATATCTAACCAAATCGATTTTTATATGTTCATTCATTTTAAATCTCCTCATAATTGTAATATGTGTTCTCAAACACTAACATTCGTATAAATTTTTTGCTAACCTATAGAAACTTTTTTTACAGAATCACTTTCAATACTATATTTTGTAAACATTACTCCCCAAAACAGTATTCCTATATTAAAACTATTGTATAAAAGAATATTTTCAGATATACCTACAAATGCCATAATAATCATACATATTACATATATATATTCCTGTCTCTTGGTTAATTTATCAATAGTTAAGTAGAAAAATATCAAAACTAAACTTAATCCAACAATACCAAATCCAAATAAAATATTTACATAACCATTGTCAATAGGTTGTTTTTGTAGAATAGAAATAAAATCATCTTCCCCCCCAAAAAGTGTTATAGAACAATTTTCATAAACCATATTAATTATTGATAATCTTCCTGACATCATATCACTAATCTGGGAAAAAAACAGAGAAAGTTTGCCTGTGATTTTTGTAATTACGTAAGGTACTAATAATGAAAATAAAGCACAAAATAGATAAACAAATCGTGCACTACAATCCATTATTTTTATAATAAGTTTCACATGTAATTTAGTCTTAAACAAAAATACTAATACGACTAAAACTAAAGTTGCAATTAATAAAGTTCGACTCTTTGTTATCGAATAACCCATACTCCCAGTTATTAAAACAAAAAATAAATTACTATTCCTAACTTTTTCCTTTTTCAAACATAGATAGAGCATTTGTAAATACAAAATAGAATATGCATATCTGTTAGGATGATTATAACCAAGGCCATATGCTTCAACAACACCATATGATTTACCTACTAATCGACTATTTATATCAGTAACACCAAATATCGATAGACCATTTATAATCAACATAACTGACAACCTTGTTGCAAATAAAAAATTTAACGCATTGTTCCAATCTAATCTCGAAAAAACAATTGCGGTCATAATTGCAACTAATAGTTGTGTACTACCTGTCGTAGAGTAAGAAGCAATTCCAAAAATTAATAATAGTATCATTTTATACAAATCAGTTATTTTATACTTTTGTCCAATCAATACAATCAGAAAAAATATAATTTCAACAAATAATAGAATTCTTGAAGCTATACCATATAGCTGAAATTCCGTAAATCGAATTCCACTCTCTATAGAAACAATCAAGAGAAAAATATACGAAAACAAGTCATTACTTTTTAATTTAATTTTATTTCTTTTTAACTGATCCATATCGTATTACCTAATATCAAATATCCCTCTTCCACATGATACTTTAATAATTTCTCCTGGAATAATGTTTCCAGTATCACTTACAAGCAAACGTGCAAAAGCAGCTATTTCCTCTGGCATTGCATATCTGTTTATGCTAGTGTCGTTGGTATAAATATCATCACCCTCTTCAACTCCAACCAATGTTGTCGCTGTTGGACCTGGCGCTATTCCGTTAACTATAATCCCGTATTTTATAACCTGTTTTGCTAGACCAGGTATCATACCGTTAATTGCCCATTTTGATATACCATACGGTGACCATGCGGGTTCATATCCCCTTGATGAGGAAACTAATAATATATTCCCTTTAATATTATTATCTTTCATATACTTCGCCATCGCAATAGATGTGAAATATGGACCCTTGAGATTAATTTTTAACACCCTATCGTATTCTGATTCACTTATATTCCAAAAATCTATATTCTCTGTATGAACTCCTACACAATTTACAAAAATATCTATTCTTCCGTAAATATTTGAAATGTTTCGAATACAAATTGAAATATCATCTATAGTTTCTAAATTAAATATAACTGTTTCTATATTAGAATTGCCATAAGTTTTAAGAATTTTTTTGCAGTTTTCAAGTTTATTTTTATTCGTTCCTCCTAAAATTACTTTACATCCACTTTTAAGGAACTCTTCTGCAATAGCCATACCAATACCACCACTTCCTCCTGAAATAAAAGCAACTTTATTTTCCAGCAACTGATCGTTTGGTATAGGAGTTATTATAGGTATTATTTTTTTTTCTCTCGTTGCTTTAATTAATCTATAAATACTATTTAAAAGGGACATATATTTACTCCATTGAATCTTTTTTAAATTTTTTCTGTTTTTTAAATAATTTCCTTTTTGCATAAAGAATAGGAAAATATCGTTTTGCAACCATTATGACTTTTTCTTTTATACTTACACTTGATCTATGAACAGTAGACCAAAAATTTTCCTTCAAATATTGTTTACATTCGTCATATAGTTTTCTGTTTTCACGAAGAGAATCAGTTGCAATTATAAGGTACATAACATAATAATTATTTTTCCAAATATGCCAATTAAAAGCGTTCATCATATAACTAGTTCTTATAGTTGAAACATCACGTATGTAATATATATTTTCTAAAGCATTTGTAGCAATCTCGAGATTATATTTTGTAAGTCCACTATTAGGATTATTTAATCTATAATTGTATATTTTCCTGGAACCTACACAAACCTGATTAGAAAATTGTGCAGCCATACATGAAAAGTACAAACCTTCCCCTGACCATTTTACACTAAATCTTAGGTTATTGTCATTAATCATCTTCGTTCTATATATTTTGTTCCAAGGTCCAATTGGTATGATTGGATAAATTATTGATGCACTTGCTTTTTCTGATGACCAAACTTCTATCGAATCCTTTTCAACTTGAATTCTATCTAGTGTGGTGAAAACTTTATCCGTCATAGCCATATCGGAATTTGTTGTTACTGCAAGATTCAACAAATACTCAACATAATCCTTTTCTAACCAGTCATCTCCATCAATAATAAGCAGATATTCACCAGTAACCTTTTCAATTCCTGCATTTCGAGCTGAACAAGTTCCTGCATTATCTTGATGAATCACATTAAATCGTGAATCTCTAGCTACATATTCATCACAAATCTGACCACTTAAATCAGGTGATCCATCATCAACTAGAATAACCTCAAGATTATCATATGTTTGTTCCATAATTGAATCTAAAAGTTTTCTTAAGAATTTTTCAGATTTATATATAGCAACAATAATCGATACTTTAAATTTATTACTAACCATGCTTTAACCCTCTCTTAAACTTATCTATACATATTATTATCTCTTTTTTATAAATAAACATTAATACGCATATGCAAATAAACTCTAACATATATAATACTATAGTTTTTTCTATAAAACCATACAACAAGATAGATTGTAAAATAAGAATAATATAAGAAATATTATCTCTTAAGTAACGTATTTTAAACTTTATATATCTTTGAACATATTTTATTCTAATAACGAACGTAAGCCAATAGCTAATTAATGTTGCAATTGCTGCACCGATAGGTCCAAAAAAATACACTAGAATGATATTTAAGACGGTATTTACAATAGCACTAACTACTGTAGTTTTAGCAAAAATCTTTGTGTCTTTTACAGCAGCAAATATTCCACCCAAATATCCCGATAAAGCTCCAAATAATACTGATATAATTAACCATGGACTATAATTCCACGCTGCATAAAAATCTTTAGCATACATTATTTCTGCTATCATCTTTGTTCCAGAAATCAAGACAGAACAACCCATCACCATTCCAAAATTATATAGAGCATATACTTCACTGAAAAAACCCTTCGAATCATCTTTATCAAAGTCTTTAACTGTTGATAAAGTCCATGCTTGATTAAAAATTGTTTGAAACAAACTCATCATAGATGGAATTTTATATGCAACTGAATAAATACCATTTGCGGTCACACCACATAAAAAAATTACAACATATCGATCTGAAGAAGAATTAACCCACCATGCAACTGTATTTGCAATAAGTGGAACTGAATATGTAATCATCTGTTTTTCAAGATCATTATACTGTTTAGACCAAGTAACAAATTTCCATAATTTTAGTGATATTATAAGGTATAAAGTTTGAATTAACAAAGCAATTATATTGGCTAAGAAATACCCTATTAATCCAAGTTTTATTACTTTTAAAAAACTTATATTTAACACAAGCATAACTATTGAACAAAGTATGCCAGATATACCAACTTCCTTAATACAATCTAATCCGCGAGAAAAGTTTATACATATACCAGATATAGTTTGAACAATATACATAGCTAAAAAATATATAACATATTCGTTAACAACAGGGATAAAGTTAAACCTAAAGTTAATCAATAGTGGTATGCATAATACAACAAAACTAATTACATATTTTTTTATTGCTACACTAAATATACCCTTTCTATCGTTTTCCTTATCAAGAGGAAATCTTAGTACCGCATCCGATATTCCTAATGTCAAAATAGGTATAAGTAAACAAATAGTTGTATGAAAGGAATCGTAAATTCCATATTCTTCAGTGGTTAAAATATTTGTATATAACGGAACTAGAAGAAAAGAGAGGATCTTCGAACCAAATTGACTTAATGTTAGTATACCAATATTTTTTATAAGATATCTCTTTCCGTTCACTTTCTTCCCCCATTTTTCTTGTTATCATTATTCATTTCTAAAATACAATCTAAACTTTTCTTTAGCCATTCTGTGGTTATAATTCTACATTCAGCAATCTTTTTATTTACCATCTCATAATTATAATCTATATCTAACCTATCATTATCAAACAGATTGTTTAACCCAAATAATCTAAGCAGATACAGTATTCTATCATCTTGATTATATTTCGTTTGATACTGTCTTCCAAATACTCGGAAAGAGATGTTATTATATATGGAGAATAGCGATGTATGATACGAATCCGTTACTATAAATTTTGCACCAAAAATCAAAGACACATAATCAACCGGACTTCCATCTAGAAAAATGAAGTTAGGAATATGTCTTAACTCATCATGATAATATCCAAAACAAATCATCTTAATTCCGAACTTTTTCTGAATACTATCTATAAACTTTATTGCTTTAACACTTGGTTTATCAATAAAATGCATTAATACATAATCGTACGATAGTTTTAATCCATTTTTCGAAAAATCTTTCCATTCGTACGTGTTAAACATTATGGTTGGATCACAAATCAGCTCAACCTTTTGGGGAAACAAACCACATATGACTTTGTGTGCAAATTCTTCTCTAACAGATATTGACACAAACTGTCTTATATTTTTTTTTAAATACTTTCGTTTTCTTTTAGATAAATCACATCCCCCAACACTAACCGCAAATGCAATCTTAGGTTTATTACGAGCAAACTTCAAAAAACAAATATTATCTGGATAGTTATTTAAATTCCATACTTGATCACTACCAACAATAAATCCAGTGTATTCTTCTTTATTATCGATATCATTTAATTCATGTGTAGTATATCCAACTGGATTTAATTCTTTGTAAACAAATCTTTGTATTAGTTTTCTAGTTTCATCTCTTAGATAAAATTTTTTATTTGCACTCCTTGGATCTATAAAATGCATTTTTATCAAAACAATTCTTCTTTTTATCTTTTGAAAATAATTCGATTTTTTATATATTACATCGCACTTAAAACCCATTCTTTCTATCATACACTTTGAAGAATATGCTTGTAGTGAAGAACCAAAGTTGCCCTGATATAATGTTACTAAACCGATTTTGTTTCTCATTCTTATACTCCAATATATTATTCATTCTACTTTTTTGCTTTGCTAAATCCAAATAACTTTCGCTTTATGGAGAGTAACTTCTTATAATTCTTTTTCCCAATAATATATGCTATTTTCTTTTGAATAATCGTTTTTATGCTTTTCTTTTTCCATGTTCCTGCATAATGATGTACTGATATAGTATTTTCTTTGATATCATAATCATGAACATCTTGGTCGTAACCACAAAAAAATGAAGAAGGAAAAATTGCCATATTATCTACAAACTGAAACTCATCTTTACATTGATAGCCATATTTTAGCAATATTTCTGTAGTAAATTCATTTACAGTTTTTAAACTTCCATTTTGGCTTCTAAGAGATGTATTGTCATAACTTTGTAAAATTTCATTTAAAAATGTATGGTTGGGTATCGCGCCAATTACAAGACCAGGATTTACTGTCCCTGCACTTTCAATTCCAGAAAATGCCTCATACGCCAAAATCTCATCAGGAATTCTTTTTAGTAATTCTACATCTGTATCGAAATATATTCCACCTGATTCTTTTAATATATCAAATCTTGCATAATCTGATACGAAAGCCCATTTCCTTTCTTTGTAAGCTTCCTCCATGTATTTTGATTTGTGAACATCATAGTTCTGCTCGTTCCATTCGATAATTTCATAATCAGGCATATATTTCTTCCACGATTCAATACACTTAATTACTATATCAGGTTTTTCGCCATTACCAAACCAACAATAATGTATATATTTAGGAATCATTCACATACTCTCCCTTCTCAAATTGCTAAAATTAGTTCTTTATTAAAAATTGTAATTCATCCTATGATAGCTTTTTTTCTATAATTTGATTATACATACTAGTTATCAAGTGCATATGTTTTTCTAATGAATATTTCTTTATAACTGAAATCCTTGCGTTATCTCCCAGTTTTTGTTTAAAACGTACATCTGAACTTATTTCTGTAATAACTTTTTTTAACATGTTTACATCTCCCGGCTTTACCATCATTCCATTTTCCCTATCTATAATTGCTGATGGAATACCACCAACGTTGGACGCAATCACCGCCAATCCATGACTCATTGCTTCTAGCATAGCCATAGGTAGTCCTTCATTATACGAAGGCAACAAAAACATACTACATTTATCAAATAATTTTTCCTTCTCCTCTTTATTAATCCATCCCAAAAAATGTATTTGATTCTCAATATTTTTATTAATAACCACTTTCTTAATTTTGTCTATATCACCATTTCCACCAATATATACTTTCAATTTAGGATTACTTATTTCTGCAACAGCATCTATAATATCATAAATTCCTTTTTCTTCACATACTTTTCCCAAAAAAAGAATATTACTATTATCGTAATTTGTTTTTGGAGATGAAATCTCCACGGCATTATAAACAACTGTCACATTTGCATCCGGCACAATACTTGTAATAAATTCTTTCCAATTTTCTGATAAAACAATCACGTTTGAAGCATACTTAATCATTTTTTTTATATTCTTCTTTTCTTCTTGGCTTGTTTCTTCATTATAAAAAATATGAAACCTCCCCCCATGCAAGTGTATAATATATGGTACATCAAACAAATTACAGATAATAGCAATTATACGTTTCCTTCTATAACTATTTCTTGATGCCATATGAATATGTACAATTTTTACCCTTGGAACAATTACTATTATTTTGATTAGCGATAAAATATATATTAACAACTTAATCAACTTGTTACCATTAATACTTGTTTTGACATATTTTAAACAATACTCATCTTTTAAATTACTATCAAAGTACTGATTAACTACAGTAACAATGCCTCCCTTATCCTCTCGGTCAGGTCCCACCATTAACACTTTATTTTTACATTTCATACTTTCTATTTATAATACTACTTGGAATTAGTAATATCATAATCCTTCCTTTTTGTTGTATAATCATTAAATCGAGTTCAAACTATGCGTATCATACAATTTATATTTGTTTCATAATCTTTATCATCAATTTGCATTTATTGTAAATCATTAACAACATCCCTTATTTTGATTACTCTAGCAGGAACCCCCACTGCCACCGCATTGTCAGGTATATCCGTAACTACTACTGCTCCTGCTCCAATTGTTACGTTATTTCCTATATGAACATTTCCCAATATAACAGAATTAGCACCCACGCTTACATTATCACCTAATATTGGCACTCCACCCTCGGGACCACCTCCACCACCAAAGGTTACATTTTGTCTAATTATACAGTTTTTTCCTATTACAGTCGATTTATGAATCACTACTCCTAACCCCTGATATCCTATAATTGTGTTTTCACCAATTTCGGCTTGATAAGGTAAAACACTGGCCCATATTATTCTTATGGCTACTTTAATAATTTGTGGTAAAATAGGAATGTGATGCAACCATAACCATCTTTCTACTCTATACCAATTGTAAATATTCATTCAACTACACCACCTAAGTTAATTTTTACATATTAACGATAATCTACAAATCTAATTTGATATCTTGTATTAACATTTTATACTTTCCACGTTTTGTTAATTCGATTTTATCTACTTTTCTTACATCACAAACAAAACCCTTACCTAATTTTTGACTAACCCTTTTATGAATTTTATTTATATCAACCTCGGACAAGGAATTATCTGACTGAATTCTCAATGTACATTTCCCAATTTCCTCTTGTACAAATTGGTATGCAGTAACAGCATCAAACGTATCATCATGAAAATTTATACTTGCAACACTAACTTGTTCTCCATTATTTCCATGCAAAACCTCCATATCACGATGACCTATTATACTATATGTATTATTATCTACTAATGATACTTTATCATCAACCATATACCTTATTAATGGCATTTTTCTATTAATAAAACTTGTTACTATTGGGCAACCTTCATTTGACAATTCCGTAAAACCATACAGTCTATTAAATACATACCCTTTATCTGTTCGTTCTGCAAAAACAGCTCTTTCAGTATGTCCATAAAACATTGCGATTTTACATCCGGTTACCTTTTTTATAATTTCTTCTTGAAAATCATATAAATTCTCTGAAATGAGGAATACAGCAGTAAACATCTTCGATATATCTATTCTATGTTTTTCGACTAACCTACAAAAATTATATATTGCAGATGGATATCCATACAAGAAATCTGCCTTATAATTTTTTATCTTATGAATATACTTTTCTATGTTATTATCATTCATTATAAATGGATTTAATCTAATTTCTCGATATAGGGGGTTTTCTTCGGATATTTTATTATTTAAATCAACTCCTCTGAATGTTGCCAATCTACTTTCTCTAAAGTTATAACCATATTTTGACCAATAGTGATATATAAATGCCCATTCCTTAAAAATCGCTTTTCTATCCATTAATAAATGAATAGGTGCCCCACTTGTGCCTCCTGTTGAAACAGAATATGCATCATCAACATCTTCCGAAATTATATCGTTATAATTATCACTTAATTTCTTTTTATCTAATATTGGAATATTTTCTAAATCCTCTAGGTTTTTCATTTGACACGGATTAAAATTAACACTGTCAAAAATTTTCCTGTAATATTTTGTATTATTGTATGCATATACTAGAGTATCCTTTAAACGCTCAAACTGTATTAATTTTAACTCATCTTCGATACACATATCTAAATCAAGTAGTTCGTTATATTGGTCTAAGAAAATTTTATTATTAATTAGCTTATTTCTTATTATTGGTGAAAAGGGTTTTTTTATCCATGCCGGTAATATTTCGTTAACTTTTTTTATAAGCTGTATTTTCATAATTCATATGGTATTCTATAAATACCAATTCCCCTTTCTACAAATTTTCTATAATAAAGATATTTTAGTAATTATTTTTTCCCCATTGGATATATGCTTAATATAACTAGTATCTTCAAAATGATTATACTTATGTGAATATCGCGTCTTGCCCTCTATAATATTTGAGTTTGAAAAATGCATGCTCATAAAATTTGAATTAAGCTCAATACCCTCAATATCCCTTAATTCATAATATACATTTTTGCCTAGTATCCAATTTTGTTCATATTCAGTTTTTTTATTAACAGAATCTTCTAATATCAATTCTTTTTTCTTGTCAAACAAAATAGTTCTACGAACTTCAATATCATCATAATTTAAAATTATTTTTATTATAGTTAAATTTTCTTTTTCTTCTATCTTAATCGTAGGCTTCTCATGTCTTCTCCCCCATAAAAACGGACCTTTAATTTCAGCCATAGCTTTTCCTTTTACATTAATTGTATTATGTGCACTCCCTCTTCTAATATCATCTCTTAATTGCTTGTCAAAATGATAATTATAAGTTCCTGAATCAACTAACATTGGTTCACCACAAAAAAACAACTGTACGCTCAAACAATCCTCATGTCCATGAGCAGCTATACTCCCATAACCAAGTTCTGCGTGATCGATACCTACCAAGACTTTTCTATCATCACTTCTAAGTATTGTATATCCACCAATTTCATATGAAGATATCTCCTTAGGTATATACATTTCTTTTCTACAGTACTCTCTCTCTTCATTATTGTTTATTAGCCAAGCAACGTTTTCAATAAATTTTGATGACGTGTAACGTTCTTCAAGAACACATCCCATCAACTGTAATACATAATCATAATAGCCCTCAAGTCTTCCGTTAAAATCCAATAATTTCCCCTCATCATTATCACCAAAAACAATTACCTCTCCATAGTTGCCAACGCAATCGGCGACAAACCTACTCATTTTTGTAAGCTGTTCTTTCCAAATATCAGGAACTGATATATTCCTTCGGTTAAGTAGGATCCAAAATATGGCATACGCCTCCATTACAAAGGCCTGATAATGAAGTGACATTTCTTTATTTACTCCATCACTATAGTTTTGAGTTACTAACTCCTTTGTTAAAATTTTAATCGAAGAATCAATCCACTTATCATATCCAAACAGTAATCCTGCCAGTCCTATTCCCAGCATTTCTATAATCAAATGGTTATTTGCGGAAGAAAATCTCGCTCTATGCTTATAAACATAATTAGCCATTACTTTTATACCATTTGTTATATCGCATAAAAATTTCTCATCGTCACATCCTTTTTTGCATATAAACGCATACATCAAGGACCATGATACAATTCGAATTGCTATTTCCATTGCGCTTGTCCATTGAACACCATGTAGAAATTTATTATTACAATTCCAATCATAAAATAATAATTTTAGCTCTTTTAAATACTCTTCATTTCCCGTTACGTAATAGTTTTTAGCCAAGCATACAAACTGAAAATGTCTGTTTAATTCCCAATTTGTTCTTATGTCACCAATATCTGTTCTTTGTGAAATATTTATATTATATGAACATTCATCAACTGGCCATGCATTTTCTGTCTGAAATCCTGCATTCCACTTCATTTTATATTCATTGTAGTCATATACTCCAAACAAGTCTAAACCATGGAACAAATCATAGTTTTCATTTTTCCAATTAATCCCTATATTATTAGCATCTGGTTTTAGCCCTTCTAGTTTGCGATTAGCTCTTACTTCTGTCACTGGTTTATGAGAATTATAAGTTGTTTTTTTTTCTATGAACTGCAGTGCCTTTTGTTGGAATCTCCATACTATTTCTGCAACACTCATAGATTTTAATCTATATATTAACCATTTATAATCCTTAGCCAATTTTTTTCTCCTTATAGATTTCTTTCTAGTATATCTGCTATCCTTTCACACGCATATCCATCGCCATATGGATTTGCAGCATGCGCCATTTTCTCATACTCTGACTTATCGTCCAGTAATTTTGTAAACCACTCATATATAGTCTCTTCATCTGTGCCAACTAACTTAAGGGTGCCTGCATCTACACCTTCCGGTCTTTCAGTAGTATCTCTCATTACAAGAACAGGCTTTCCGTAAGATGGACACTCCTCCTGTATTCCTCCTGAATCAGTTAAGCACAAATGACATCTTGCCTCAAAATTATGACAGTCAAATACTTCTATAGGTTCTATAATATGAATTCTATCGCAACCACCTAATTCTTCTTCTGCTGCCTTACGTACTACTGGATTCATATGAATAGGATATATAGCCTTCACATCAGGATGCTCTTCCAAAACTCGCCTTATAGCTCTAAACATATTGTGCATAGGCTGTCCTAAATTTTCTCTTCTGTGTGCTGTGACAAAAATCATCCTATCATCACCCACCCAGTCAAGCTCTGGATGACTATAATTTTCCACAACTGTGTAACGCATTGCATCTATAACAGTATTTCCTGTTACATATATGGAATCAGGGTTTTTTCCTTCATCAAGCAGATGCTGCTTAGCTAATTCCGTTGGTGCAAAATTAAATTTACTTATTATACCAACCGCCTGCCTGTTAAACTCTTCCGGATATGGCGAATATATATCATATGTTCTCAGGCCCGCTTCAACATGTCCTATAGGAATCTGCAAATAAAAACATGCCAACGCTGTTACAAATGTTGTTGATGTATCTCCATGTACTAAGCACACATCTGGCTTAACCTTTTCTAATACATCCTTTATTCCACCTAATATTCCTGTTGTAATATCAAACAATGTTTGTCCTTGCTTCATAATTGACAAATCATAATCTGGTATAACGTTAAATGTTGTCAGTACTTGGTCTAACATTTGTCTATGTTGACCTGTTACACATACTATTGTCTCTATATTTTTTCTGGTTTTCAATTCATTAACTAAGGGACACATTTTAATCGCCTCAGGTCTTGTCCCAAATACTAACATTACTTTCTTCATTCTATACCCCTACTTAAATATGATATACATTCTCTAAAGTTATAATATTATGGCAGTCAAGTATTATCTTTCCCTTTAATTTGTCCATATTTTCGATAATCTCACTATGCTTAACCATCACTACCACTAGCTCAACATCCTTTAAGAATTCATCTAGATTATGATACTGATTATCTATAACATCATCTGTAATAAATGGATCATACACCTTCAATCCTGTTGCAAGATGTCTTTCCTGGCTTTCAAGAAGCTGTAATGTTGGTGACTCTCTCATATCATCCACATTCTCCTTATATGTTAAGCCGTAAAGTCCAACCTTCTTAATATCTGTAAGATTGTTCGCCTTCATAATTTCATATATTCTGTTAAGAACAAAATCTGGCATTCCATCATTTGTTTGCATAGATTCATCTATTACCTTTGCTAACGATGGGTAATCACCAACTAAAAACCATGGATCTACCGAAATACAGTGACCACCAACTCCTGGTCCTGGTTGTAATATATTTACACGAGGATGCATATTGCATATTTTTATTATCTCGTACACATCCATATCATCATGACGGCATATTTTTGCTAATTCATTTGCAAACGCTATATTTACCGCTCTAAATGTATTTTCTACAACCTTTGTCATTTCAGCTGTTTTTATGTCTGTTACAACTATCTCTCCCTGACAAAATGTGGAATATAACTCTTTTATTTTTTCACCCACTGTTCTATCATCAGCACCTATTGTACGGTTATTATGCAGTAGCTCATATACCATATTACCTGGTATGATTCTCTCAGGCGCATGCACAAGATTTATATCTTCTCCTATTACAAATCCTTCCTCTATTACAGCAGGTTTTACAAATTTTTCCATTGTACCAGGAGATACTGTTGACTCAACTACAATTGTAGCTCCCTTAGGACAGTGCTTTAATATTTCTTTAACAGCGGATATGACGTAACAAGCATCTACTTTTTTGCTAAACTTATCATATGGTGTTGGTACAGAAACAATATATGTATCAGTCTCCTGATAATCTGTAGTGAATTTTATTCCTGCATTAATTGCATCCTGAAATAATTCATCTAAACCATCTTCTTTAAACGTGGTATGTCCTGCATTAAGAGTTGCAACCAACTCCTTATTATAATCTGTTCCTATTACTTCTACCCCATGTGATGCCATCATTAAGGCTGTCGGTAATCCTATATATCCTAATCCTATTACATTAACCATTTTCTCTTCCCTTTCTAAACTTGTATTTGTATGTCAATATTACAAATTTTACATTGCCAACTATATATCTTTTCCACATTCTACGTGGTTCCTGTATAAATCTGTAAAACCATTCCAACCCATGATTTTGAAACCATATCGGGGCTCTTTCAGTCACTCCGGCAACTATGTCAAAGCTTCCTCCAACTCCCATAACAAAAGGTATATTTAATTCTTTCAAATATTTATTAACCCAATATTCCTTTTTAGGTGAAGAAAACGCCACGAACATCATATCCGCACCTGATTCTCTCATACCTTGAACGATTTCCAGCTCATCAGCCTCTGTAAAATATCCATTCCTATATCCTACGATTTGTATTCCAGGATACTGTTTTTCATATATATCTTTGACCTTAGTAACAACTTCTTCTTTTGCTCCAAATAAATATATCTTATATCCCTTTTCTGCAGCAACACCGACTAAATTCTGGAACAAATCACAACCAGTTACTCTCTCCTTTAATGGTACACCTAATCTTTTTGCAGCCCATACTATAGATGCACCATCGGCGTTTATTAGAGGACAATCATTTACTATCTTTCTTAACGTTTTGTCCTTCTCCATCAAATTAATCTTTGATGCATTTATAACCACATGTTGTGTTGGTATCCTTTTTTGTATTATCTTTTCAACTTCCTTAATCGTTTCTTCCATTGATATGGCATTAACGTAAGAATTTAATACTCTATATCTATTATTTCTTTGTCCCATTATTTTTCATACCTTTAACTATATAATTTTAAACTGCAAAATTACACAGACCCTTTCTTTCCAAGCACGGCTCCAAATGTCTTAAAAAGTATCTTTATATCCAAACTCAAACTAAAATTCTTTATATACTCATTATCAAGCCTTACCACTTCCTCAAAGTCAGTGATATCACTTCTTCCTGACACCTGCCACATACCGGTCAGTCCTGGCTTTATAGCCAGTCTACTCTTATGGTGCAGGTCATACTTCTCCACCTCGTCCACTGTAGGAGGTCTGGTTCCTACTAAACTCATATCACCCTTAAGGATATTGATAAACTGTGGGAACTCATCTATACTGGTCTTCCTTATGAATCTTCCTATAGGAGTGATTCTAGGGTCGTTATCCATCTTAAACATCAGCCCGCTCATCTTATTCTGAGTCATAAGCTCCTTCTTCCTCTCCTCCGCATCCATATACATAGAGCGGAACTTATATATCTTAAACTGTCTACCGTTCTTACCTACTCTGGTTTGCTTGAAGAACACAGGACCTGGTGACTGTATATATATGATAGGTCCGAATATAATAAGTAGAATCAGCATTATAAGAGTACCTACCAATCCTCCGGCTATATCCATACATCTCTTTATAACCTTCTGCTTGAAGCTCATAGTATTGATACTGGATGTTATAACTGTAAAGTTATTTAAGGTATTAACACTAGGGTTAGGAATCTTTTCTATGATGGAGTTCATACTTATATGAACCACCACACCCATCATTATAAGGTCCTCATATAGTGGTGTAGCCGCCGACTCTGCACTCATAAGTACTTCGTCCACTACATTAGTTCTCACATACTCTAATACTGTATCCTTATCAGCTACAACCTGTACCCCTTTGATGTCCTCTCCTGTCATAGACTGATCCATGATGGCAAGGCCCACCAGCTTCACACCTGCATAGGAGAATGCCTTAAGGTTATCCACATTAGTCTCGGCCCTGGACTTATTGCAGATAACTATCATATGGGTACTGCCCTTTTCCTGCACATTCTTCTTAAGCAGGAAATACTTTCTGATACATCTAAAGACATACATTAGCACCACATCTATGCCGAAGAAGTATGCCATCATAAGACGACTGTACACCGCAGAATTCTTTAGAAAGAACATCCCCATCATCATGACAGCTATAAGGCATACATTATGCCACACCACCTTTTTAAGTTCAGCCAGCTTGCCACGTCTCAAGATACCCGAGTATCCCTCTGACATAAACATAAGACCTATATGGGCAAACAGAATGATAATGGCCATAACCCTATAGGCATTATCAAAGCTATATCCCAATCTCAAGTGGTGGGCCGCAAAAAAAGAGAGCACAACACATATGATGTCCAGCACTATAAAGTCCAAATGTTTACTTCTGCTTGTGGCCCTCTTCTGCATATCGCTCTCTCCTCTAGCTTCTTATATTAATTCTTCTCTGTTGTTCCAACTTCCTCACCATACACATCTCTGTGTAGGTAATCTATATTCGCCTGTATATCTATACCTATAACTGATGCACCGCCTACGTTCATAGGAGTAAAGGTTCCATCATAAGGTATTCTAGCCTGCTGTATCTCATAATCCTTATAGTCAGTGGAGAAGTTAAGAAGTAAGCTTAACATCTCTCCCTCGCCTATATCTGTTATAACATTGGGCAGTATCGTATTAAGTAGGTCATTTAACTCTACCAAATTACAGTTCTTAGCCTCTGAGAATATCTCCTCTAGCACTCTTCTCTGTCTCTCTGTTCTCTCGTAATCAGCATTACCCACATATCTAATACGTGAATATCCAAGAGCCTGCTTACCTGTCAGAACATATGTACCGCCTGTTGAAAGATGACCATCTCCTGCAGGCTGCCCTGTAAGACGGTTTAACTCATCAACATATTTATTCAGTACCCATATCTCCTCATCCTTAACAGTTATCTCCACACCACCTACAGCATCAACCACATCCATAAATGAGTAGAAGCTTACAGCCACATAACAGTCTATATCTATCTTAAAGTTCTCCTCTATGGTCTGTATCATCAGGTCCGGTCCTCCCATAGGAAGAGCTGCATTGATACGTCCGTAGCCATAGCCCGGTCTGGATATGTATATATCTCTCATGATAGAGGTAAGAGTTATCTCTTCAGTCTTCTTATTGATAGATACCACTATCATACTGTCTGAGTTACCCAGTAGGTCTCTATATCTGGAGTCATGTCCCACTAAGAGGATGTTATACACGTCATCTGAGTACTTTATAGGAGTGCTCTGATCCTCTAAGTTAAGTCTTAGCTGCTCCTCGTAAGAGAGAACCACCTCTGCGTCAGTCTCAGTTGCATTTGGGTCTATCTCCGGATCCTCCTCCGGCACATACTCTGTGGTCATAGAAGCTATATCCACACTTCCCTTGCCATCATCATAATTTAGCTTCTCATAGTAGTTGTGGAAGATTATTAGTCCTGCTATAGCCACTATTACCACCAGTATCAGAAGTACCAGTACCACTGTAAGTATAATCTTTCCTACACTCTTCTTTTTCTTCTTCCCCTTTTTAGTCGCTACCTCTTCCTCCCCCTCAGGAAGCTGTATTAATTCGATGTCGTCATTTTTCTTACTCATAATTATATTTCTCCGTTATCTAGCCTTACTCCTCAACTGTAAGCAGAAGCTTAGCTATATTACTTTTATTTCCGTCATAATCTGTGGTCTGGTAGCTTAGCTCATACTCTCCAGCCACATACAGGTTATAGTCACCCATTATCTCGATATTGTCATATAGGTAAGCCCAAGTATCTGTGGCATCCACCACATCCTTTACATAGCTATATGGGTCGAAGTCGTCGAACACCTTTATAGTTACATAGTGTGTGGTAAGAGCTATAACCGGCTCACCGTCACTAACTAACTCCACATCCTCGTAGCCTGGAAGTATAACTGCCTCTGTGGTAGCCTCAGTAGTATCCTCCTCAGTTACCTCCTCAGTAGTTGTAGCCTTTGGCACGTCGATGTAATTTACCACCTTGGTAGCCTTGCCTAAGTTATATGCCTCATCGTATACCGCATAGGTTACCAGCGCCTTGCCACCCTGATCCATAACTGCTATATCGTATATTCTAACCTTGTCACTTATATCGCCGTCCTCCGGGTCATAAGCGCTTACTCCGTCTAGGAGCACTGCGTGGTCATCTCCCTCTGTGTAGGTTATGTCCTTAATAGGAGCTGTAACCTCAGGAGCATTTCTGTCACCTACCAGCACCGCACTAGAGCACAGTGCGAAGAGTATAGCAGCCACACCAAATAGTATTATAGTTATCTTTGATTTCATTACTGCTTGTCCTCCTCATGCCCGTAGTAGTTTCCGTAGTACTTACCGTAATATTTACCGTAGTACTTGCCGTAGTAGCTGTTCTTCTTCATCTCTACCTTATTCATGATAACACCCAGTATCTTACAGTCTGTCTTCTCCAGCTCTGTCTTAACCTTCTGGGCGAATTTGTAGCTTATCATATTTGCAGACATTACCATACACATACCGTCGCAGTATGCACTGAGCACTGCCGCATCTGTAACACTACCAAGTGGTGGTGCATCTATCAGCACGTAGTCAAACTTCTCCTTAGAAGCCTTGATAAGGCTCTTAAATATTTGCGCACCTAGCAGCTCTGATGGGTTAGGTGGCACCTGTCCTGCCAGTATCATAAACAGGTTAGGTATATTAGTCTTGCACAGTACGTCATCCAAATCAGTGTAGCCTGATAAAAAGTGTGACAATCCCTTGTCACCGTAGTTAATTCTGTGACGTCCTACCAGTACTGACTTTCTCATATCTGCGTCGATAACCAGTACTCTCTTACCGGTCTCTGCTATGGCCTGAGCCAAGTTCATAACAACTGAGCTCTTACCCTCGTTAGGTATACAGCTTGTAAAGCCGATAACCTTTATATCCTTACCACAAAACTGTATGTTAGTTCTTAAGCTCTTATAGGCCTCCTCAGAGGAATATCCAAGCTTACTCAATCTTCCAATTCTAATCTCCTGCATATCTTATCCCTCTCTTAGTCTATATGTTCTTAATAGTTGGTATGTTCTGTCTCTTGCTTGAAGTAGCCTTCTTGCCCTTCTTCTTACCCTTTTTCTTCTTGCCACCTGATACGTAGGTTGGGTCCGCATTCTCGTCAAATGGTATAGAAGCAAGCACTGAAAGTCCCAGATACTTCTCTACATCATCAGGAGTCTTGATAGTGTCATCTATCAGGAATCTAACTACTACGATGGCACAGGCAACCACAAATCCTAGAAGTGCTCCGATGATAGCATTCTTTATAAGGTTAGGGCTAAGTCTTCCCTCTGGAAGGTTAGCGTAGTCTACTACATTTACCGCCTCGATATCCATAACCTCGTAGATATGTGTAGATGATGCCACTCTAACTGCATTTGCTATATCCTGAGCTCTGGTTGGGTCAGTGTCTGTAACTGTTATGGAAAGGATACGTGTGTCGTTCTCTGCAGTTACTGTTATCATACCTGCCAGCTGGTCAGGTGTGATATTTGCCATATCCTTGTATGTGTGCTGAAGGTCAAGGTCTGCGATAACCTGGTTGGTAACTGTTCTACTCTTTATAAGAACTGCGTAGTCCTTAGAAAGCTGAGTACCTGTCTGAAGGTCAGTATAGGTTACGCTCTGCTCCTCCTGCTGATTAAGTACGTATATCTTAGTAGTTGACTGGAACTTCTTCGCCATGAATGTGTCGCTTATGTAGAACATAGCCATAGCGCCTATAGCTGTTGCAAGGCAGATGATAAGTATGTGCTCCCACAGCACTAGGAACAGTTCCCTAAGGTCTATCTCGATTTCCTGGTTGTTAGTGTTTTCCATGTTATGGTCTCCTTGAAATAATATTCTGGTTTCTTTTGTTTGTATCTATAGATTATACGGTTTTATAGTTGGTTTTTGTGGAATTCTTTTCCCTGTGTGCCGGTTTCGGTTCGACAGGTGCTCGGTTCCTGTGCTACAGGTATTGGTTCTCCACTACCTTCTGGGGATTCTCCACCAGAAGCTCTCTGGCGTAATCCTCGCCGTACTTCTTAGCTATGTAGGCTGCCGCCTCAGCTATACGTGGCGCACGCTTGTCGTCCCTGTGGGCGTCGGTTCCTATGAAGTTCACCAGCCCGTGCTTCAGAAGCTTCTTCACAAACTTCTGCTCGTGCTTGCCATGATCTCCTGTGACGCTGGATGCATTTACCTGTATGTAGGCTCCTGCATCTTGCAACTCCTCCACCAGGTCCACATCCCCGAACAAGCTCTCGTATCTCTCCACGTGAGCCAGTATAGGTATCTTGCCCTGCTGCTGGAACTCTATCACTGCGTTCTTGATGGTCCTATACGAGGCGGAGGTCATAAACTCTATCAGCATGTAATCTCCTCCGGCCATGCCCGGTATCTGACCACTCTTTAGGGCCTCCGGCGTATCTGAGCCATAGAATATCTCGCAGCCACCCCAGAACTTCATGCTAGGATACTTCTTCGCCACCGCGTCCTTTAATGCCATATAGTGCTCATTTACGGTCTGAATGTTGAAGTCCCACATCCTAGGATTGTAGTGAGGTGTAAAAATAATATTTCTAATTCCTTCCTCATAGGCGATATCCACCATCCTAAGGGACTGCTCTAAGCTTTTGGACCCATCGTCAACCCCATACAATATATGGCAGTGCATAT
>JAFTPO010000081.1 GCA_017463225.1 Lachnospiraceae bacterium
GCATTTGCAGCCTTACCTGGCATGAAGCACATACCATTCTCAAGGTAGAAGTCTGTAGCTTCTCTTGTTGAAGGCATGTTAGCACCCTCTGCTACAAGAAAGCATCCGTTAGCCTTAAGTGCCTTAGCATCATCAAGGTTAAGCTCATTCTGAGTAGCACATGGAAGAGCGATATCACATGGAATAGTCCAGATACCCTTGCCCTCAGTATACTTAGCAGTTGGAACTGCATCTACGTACTCCTTAATTCTTCCACGACGAACTTCCTTAATCTCCTTAACGATATCAAGCTTGATTCCGTCTGGATCATATACGTATCCGTTTGAATCTGAAAGTGCAACAACCTTTGCACCAAGCTGCTGAGCCTTCTCAGTAGCATATATAGCAACGTTACCTGATCCTGAAACTACAACTGTCTGACCAGTCATAGACTTACCAAGATCCTTTAACATCTCATTTACAATATATACAAGACCATAGCCTGTAGCCTGTGTACGAACAAGTGAACCGCCCCAAGTAAGTCCCTTACCTGTAAGAACTCCCTCATAAAGGTCTCTGATTCTCTTGTACTGACCGTACATATAACCAATCTCACGAGCACCTACACCGATATCACCGGCTGGAACGTCAGTGTCAGCACCAATGTACTTGCAAAGCTCTGTCATAAGGCTCTGGCAGAATGCCATAACCTCTCTGTCTGACTTGCCCTTAGGATCGAAGTCGGAACCACCCTTACCACCGCCGATTGGAAGGCCGGTAAGTGAGTTCTTGAAAATCTGCTCAAATCCAAGGAACTTTAAGATAGACTGGTTAACTGATGGATGGAATCTCATACCTCCCTTGTATGGTCCGATAGCAGAGTTAAACTGTACTCTGTAAGCCTTGTTAACCTGGATAACACCATTGTCATCTACCCAAGGTACCTTAAATGAAATGATTCTCTCTGGCTCCACAAGTCTCTCAAGAAGAGAAATCTTACGGTACTCAGCCTCATTAGCATCGATAACAAGCTTTAATGAGTCTAAAACTTCCTTAACTGCCTGATGAAACTCTGCCTCACCAGGATTTTTTGCAACTACTCTTTCGTAAATCTCATCAACATATGACATTTTAATTTCCTCCCTATAGAAATTATATTATGGTTTTGAAAAACCATTGGCCTTTATTATATTACAGCGCTTTAGTGTTGTAAAGGGGTAAAAACTACATTTCTCTCCAGTATTTACACCTATGCTTCACTAACGTAGAAAAAACTATCTGAGTCTTTGTCTTCCCAAAATGTTGAAGCTCACCGATAAACTGGTCCAGCTCGTGAGTGGTTGGAAATCGTACCTCTATAAGCATAGAATAATCCCCGGTTACTGAATTACACTCCACCACATTTAATACACCTTCAATATACTCTGCAAACTCCGCCTTTCTATCTGGATCTATCTGTAGGTTTATAAATGCCTTAATGTTATGGGCCATAGCCTCTGGATTAATTCTGGTGGTGAAGCCCTCCAAAACACCCTCTTCCAGCATTCTGTCGATTCTTGCTCCCACAGCTGTAGGAGACATAAATACCTTCTGGGCAATATCCTTAAGCGACGTTCTTGCATTGTCCTGAAGTATAGTTAATATCTGGGCATCTATATCATCCAGCTTGTAGTAAACCAACTCTCTTTTCTCCATGTTCTAAATCTCCTTCTTTAAACTCCCTAATTCAAAGCTAGGATTATAATAATACCTAAAGTTTAAGTTTGCAAGTGGAACATATTTAGTTTTGATACTAAACAGAGGCTGTGCCAATATGTTATATTCCGGCCGCGACAGTGGTCGGGACTAAGCTGACCGTGTTAGTGTCAGCGTGGACCGACCCTAGGCTTACCCGGCCAAAATAGTAAATTTGCACAGCCTCGTAGGGATTACAAAAGAAAGAGGAACCCTTACGGATTCCTCTTCGTCATATGCTGATTAAATTAGTCGGTAAGCTCTTTAGAAAATGGATAGCATTCTCATATATTAGGGAGTTGAACTCACCGAAATCTATATGTATTTTAGCAAACAAATAAGTTAAGTCAATATTTTAAACTGGTTTCCCATTTTATGCAGGAAAATAAAAAATAAACTTGGTTTTCCTTTGTTAAATCTCTTTTCACAAAGGAAAACCAAGTCAAAATTTATATTACATTAATCCAAATGCCTTCAAAAGAAGAATAACCATAAACACAGGAGCAAGGAACTTAATCATAACTGTGTAAAGCACCTTTCTACCCATTCTCTCACCATTCTTCTCCACCTCATCAATTATAGTCTGAGGCTTAGCAATCCAACCAATAAGTATACATGTAAACAACGCAACAAGTGGCATCATAACTGAGTTACTTACATAATCAAGAACGTCAAGCACCTGGCCTACAGAACCATTTGGAAGCTTAAGCTCAAAGTAAAGCTTGTTGTAGCCAAGACATACAAACACACCACCGATTACTGCAATAATAGTCTCTATAACACAAGCCTTAAATCTTGAGATATGGAACTGATCCATAAGACTTGATACAACAGCTTCCATAACTGATACTGCACTGGTAAGAGCTGCAAAGAATACCATGGCAAAGAATGCTGTTCCTACAAGATATCCTGCAGGGCCCATAGCTTCAAATACCTTAGGGAGTGTTACAAACATAAGTGATGGTCCGGATGCCTGCATTCCCTCTGTTCCCATAAATGTGTAAACAGCAGGAACAATCATAACTCCTGCAAGTACTGCTACTGCAGTATCGAAGAACTCTATCTGATTGATTGACTTTCCAAGGTTTGCATCGTCCTTAACATATGAGCCATAGGCAACCATAATACCCATAGCAACTGATATACTGAAGAACAGCTGATTCATAGCGTCAACCAATACTGTAAAGAATCCACTTACAGTAAGTCCCTCTAGATTTGGAATCACATATACCTTAAGTCCCTCAAGACCGGTTCTGGTAACACCTGAAGCATCAGTGTGACTAAGTGCTATAGAAAATACTGATATACCAACTACCAGAATTAAGAGTACAGGCATAATTATCTTTGATGCTGACTCTATACCCTTATTTACTCCTCTAAATACTATAAATGCTGAAGCACCAAGGAATATTGCAAAGAACACAAGTGGCCATACCTCCTGGGTGATAAAGCCTGTAAAATATCCGTCCTGTGCTGCATCAACACCTTCTCCACCTAAAAATGCAACGAAGTACTTAATTACCCATCCACCGATTACACAGTAGTAAGGCATGATAATAAGTGGAACCAGACTGGCAAGCAAACCAAGTCCCTTCCAACCCTTTTTAATCTCACTGTAGGCAGTAAGAGGGCTCTGCTTAGTCTTACGACCTATAGCAACCTCTGTTGTAAGAAGTGCATAACCAAATGTAAGAACTAAGATAAGGTAGATAACGAGGAATAATCCACCGCCATCCTTAGCTGCAAGATATGGGAATCTCCAAATATTACCCAATCCTACCGCACTACCGGCAGCTGCAAGAACGAATCCTAAAGAGCCGGTAAATGAATTTCTGCTTTTCTTATTTGTCTCCATATTTCCTCCTAAAAAAATCATATTCGACCAAAGTCCAACTTAAGTTATGTTACCATATTTTCACTATACTCACAAGGAAAAAGTGCCACGTACTCTGATTTTATATTATCTAATTATCAAGGCCATACTTCCCAACTTCTCATATCTTTCCCAGAACACATCTGCATCTCTTTCCACTACTCCCTCTATAGGGTCGTGAATGATAACCACATTTCTCTCAAGGTCGTATCCTGACAAAACCATACAGTGCTCACATCTGTCCCAAACATATTCCTTTTCTCCCCACTTTACTACATTTCCCGTTGGATTGTTGGGAAGATTATAAACTGTGTTCCATATTACTACAGGAGTATCCTCTGACACATATCTGTAAAGCTCCTCAGGGGTACTGTCCGTTACGTTTATGGCATTTAGTTCAGACTCCTGTGCATTTAAATATTTGTTGGCTGTTCTAGTCAGTCCCGGAGAGTATATTCCCGCTCCTCCCTGAGTAAATGGACTTCCTATAAATCCCTCCACAAAATTACTGGAGTATATGAGATACTCACTGGCAATGGTAGTTTTATCTAAGTCAAAGCCATAGTATTTCAGTAGCATAGTTAGTGCCACAGACTCGCAGCCTGTTGGAAGCTCCGGATGCTGGTACACAAGCTCAAGCTCAATAGAAGCTTGTGGAGGAAGCTCCTTAAGAGGTCTGTTCTCCCAATTTGCCACATTAACACCTGCACATATCAGCTCTTCTATACTTGTCACATGTACATCTACATTTTCGTCATTTTGCTCCTGAGCATGTTCCTCCAAGGAACTGGCCGTAGCCACACCTTGTTCCGCAAGCATGACAGCTATTACAAATAATAAAATTGTCTTTACAAAACTTTTTAACGCTCTCATAAATGCAATTATATTAAATTATAATCATTATGTCTAATACAACTTGCTTCTTTTTAATTGAGAAATCATAATTATTTGCTATAATCAAATTAATTAATATTTACACTTAAAATGAACTTTAACCAAGGAGTGAATGATATGAACAATTACAGAACTCTCTCAAAGGAAATATCAGAAAGAATCCAGGATGATAGAGAAAAAAACAAACTAAATCCCTACGCCTTTAAGGACGAGGATGTAATAAGAAGATATGCAGACCACGACAGACCAAAGCTATGGAGACCTGCATTTGTGATGGATGTGGAAAAGATTATGCACAATAATTTCTACAACCGATACTCAGACAAGACCCAAGTGCTTTCCTGCTATAAAAATGACGATATATCAAGACGTGCACTTCACGTTCAATTTGTATCAAGAATAGCCAGAACCATAGGTTCCACATTAGGGCTAAATCTAGACCTCATCGAAGCCATTTCTTTAGGCCACGATATAGGCCACACACCATTTGGTCACGCCGGAGAGCGATTCTTAAACACCCTATATAAGGGTAACACAGGCCGATTATTCAACCACAACGTTCACAGCGTAAGAGTTCTTGACAAGCTTATTCGCAGAAATGTCAGTCTGCAAACCTTAAATGGTATCATAAGCCATAACGGAGAGATGGAGCAGCAGGAATATCGTCCTTGTACCTTGACCTCATTTGATGACTTCGACAAGAACGTAGAGGCCTGCTATACTGACCCTGAGGCAAACAAATACCAAAGACCTTGCACCTTAGAGGGCTGTGTCATGAGAATAAGCGATATTATAGCATATCTTGGCAAGGACAGACAGGATTCCATCTCTGTTGGAATCCTCAAGGACCACAACATCTTCTCTGACGCAAATATTGGCAATACCAACGCAGAAATTATCAATAATATGACTGTAAGCATCATAGAAAATAGCTATGGCAAGCCATATATTAGTATGGACAAGGAGGTTTTCCAAGCTCTGTCAAATGCAAAGAAGGAAAACTACGATATTATTTACAGCCATGATGACCGCGATTCCTTATTGTCAGGAAATATTCAACCTATGTTTGAGTTGATGTATGATGAGCTTCTAAAGCAGGCTGGTTCTATGGATAAGGCGTCTATATTGTACAAGCACCATATTAGCTACCTTGCCAAGGCAAATCAATACACCAGCTACAATAAATCCGAAAGCTTTTTAGACAGTTATCTGGCCAACGACCCAAATGATATAGTTGTGGATTACATGGCAAGCATGACAGATGACTACTTTATAGAGCTATTCAACTACCTGTTCCCTAATAATAAATATAAGATAAATTACGTAGGCTACTTCGATTAGCAAAAAAGCTTTATGACAGAGATTCGTAACTGCAGAGATTCTCCATCATAAAGCTTTTATTTATATCTTTTCAGTAAAGCTTAGTCCTATCCAGCCTGCTCCACTTTTTAATCTTCCCCATCTAATACCATTTACCGTACGTTCCTCAACTATGGTATAAACTCCCTCATCTAAAATCACCTGACTAACCTTGTAATTTGTTCCGGGACCACTTCTAACATTTAAAGCAGCTGTAGTAACCTTAACCCTATAGCCTTTCTCCTGGGTATCATCAACCGGGCTTTTCTCAACTATATCCGTAATATTAAGGGTCTTTAAAACTCCTCTGGCATAAGCCTCTCCAAAGATCTTACACTCTGCATCTGAATCAATTTGCTCCGCGTCGGCTTTATTGTCCACAAATGCTCCTTCACATATAACCGCAGGACACTTTGTCTGCCTGATAAATGCAAAATAATCTGCTCCGGAGCTTCCAACTCTGGTTTTTAAGCCTCTGCTGTTTTGTCCGATTTTTATAATCTCTGTTTCAATATTTTTCGCAAGCTCTTTACCCACACCGCCTACAATACTGTGATATACCTCAAAACCATCTCCACCACCGGCATTATTGTGACATTCAACGGCAACATCCGGGTTAAAGTCGTTACACGCCTTAATCTTACCTGCTAATGACTCATTACCGTCTACAGCTCTAGACAGGAGCACATCCACCCCTCTCTCTAAAAGGTAAGCTGCGCAAGCCTTTGCCATCTTAAGGTTTACATCCTTTTCTACCAAATATCCAGTAGCACCCCAATCACTGCCACCGTGTCCAGGACTTATAAATACCTTTGACATAATAAACTCCTATAAACATATTTTATTATCAAAATATGCTTATAGGAGCTTTTGGTTCTAAGTCTGCATATACTATTTATTCTGAATAATATGCCTCCAGCTTATTGCGACTTTTAACAAATATCTCCTCCATCTGTGGGTCAAAATGACTTCCCATAGATTCAATCATAACCTGATAGGCCTGTTCAAAGCTCATAGCTTCCTTGTAGCATCTCTTACTTACTAAGGCGTCATATACATCTGCTATGGCCATAATACGAGCCTCCACAGGAATAGCTTCTCCCTTAAGCTTGTCCGGATAACCTGCACCATTCCATTTCTCATGATGGTGTCTTGCAACATTCTTGGCAATCCTTATAAAATACTCATCCTCCACACCTTCAAGAATGCTTTCTACCAGTTCTCCACTCTTTGCCGCATGAGACTGCATTATAACAAACTCTTCATCTGTAAGTCGTCCGGGTTTTCTAAGTATACTGTCACCTATAGCTATTTTACCAAGGTCATGCATAGGTGCAACCTTAATCAATGCCTGACAAAACCTATCCTCAAGGGGCAAAATGCTGTGTTCCTTAATGGTATTTACTAATATCTCAATTACGTGGCTGGTACGTTTTATGTGTCCTCCTGTATTATCATCACGATTCTCCATAAGGTTTGCCATATCAAGAAGAAGCTTAGACTGCATACTCTTTATATGAGCTGTCTTTTCTTCCACTTCATCCTTAAGATTATCATTATATTCAGCAAGTAGCTTTGTATATTTATACCTATCTGTTGCATTCTCTATCTCAAAGAGATACCCCACCGGCTTATCTGCATACCAAATTCTATTTATATGACCTTCGAAATGTTCTTCATTCTTATCTAATTCAAAGACTGTGTCATCCTTTTCTTCTAACTCATCAATCTCTGTCTGAAGAAATTCCAAGGATGTTCGATTGACTATAGGCTTATCAATCTTGCAAAGAGCAAGCTCCGGAAGAATACCTATGGCAAGCTGATTTGCTCCCAGATAATTTCTCTTATTGTCAAACATTATGTATCCGTAGTCATCCTGCTTGTCCAGAGAACTGATAATATTATCCTCAAGACTATACACGGTTACTCTTCGGTTTAGATAAAGAAGTATCCAACCGTCTATAACATAATTTACCGGTGTCACCTCCACGTCAGGAGCAATGATTCTTCCTATCAGGAACACTGCAATAGTAATAATCTCTAATCCAATCAGAGCCCATAAATTCTTACGGGATACCGTATTTTTTCTTTTCAGGCTATAGCCTAATACAGCAATGCCTATAATAAGATATCCGTATAATAATATATAAAAGAAGCTATGACCAATTCCATATTTCGGGATTATACCGGTAGCATCACCAATTTTTGTTAATTCTACCTCCTTATAATATAAGCCATTATGTCCTATGGTTAGCACCATGCCATATATAGCAAAGCTATACATTACGATAATATTTTCAATCCATTTTTTCACGGTAATATTACACATCTTAAATATTACCATAAGAATTATAGGTGGGATAAAGCAAGCTCCAACATAGTGTATCTTTTTTGCTATATACGCTTCTCCCAAGCTATCCGCCATAGCCATAACCAGATTACCCGCATTGCTAATGGTTATAATAGCGAGAATAGCTAAAAGATAATAATTTAGCTTCTTCTCTCGAAAAAATAGTATAAAAATTATTAAATTAATCAGCGCCAAGCCTGACATTATGGCATAGTATGTAGTCATTTTTTCTCCTAGTGTATAAATATTTTAATAAATACGGTTTGATTTATTATAAATCGAATAGTTTTCCATAAGTTCCTATCAATAACATATTACAATTCTAATATTAGCTTAAATAATCGTCAATATATTAAATAAAATCCAATAAAATATGATTAATTTATTTTATATCCATAATTTGTGAAGTATTACAAATGAAAAACAAAGAATACTAAACCTATAACTACTTTAATATGATTATAGGAGAACAATAAATATGAATTCAATCAGTAGCGAAATAAATAATACAAATGGTTTAGGTTCACAGTTAGCCAAAGCATCTTTAGACCAAATTCCCACTCCAAATGCAAATGCTAAGGAAATAGTTGGTTTAGTGAGAAACAATGGTCGTATATCCGGTTATCAGCTTTCTGACGGTTCAAAGGTATCAAGAGAACAGGGTGTTTCTATGGCAAAGGCTGGAGAAATTAAAAATGTTGGAATATCACACAGAAAAGATACTGAATATTTGAAGTCTATACCAGATGGCAGTGAAGATAATAATCTTGGTAGCTTACCTTCAGTAAGTGAATAAAGAAACTCAAAAAGCACATTAATGAATTATTGGGCTGGCGACGGTCATCGACCAATTTCGTTCTATGGAGCATTAAAAAAGCACATCCATATGATGTGCTTTTTTAATGCTGGCGACCGGAATCGAACCGGTACGGGTTTTACCCCGCAGGATTTTAAGTCCTGTGCATCTGCCAGTTCCGCCACGCCAGCAAATTTTTTACAATATATAATTGTAAGCGACCCGGAAGGGGTTCGAACCCTCGACCTCCGCCGTGACAGGGCGGCGCTCTAACCAGCTGAGCCACCGGGCCTAAGTGGACGTTCAGGGACTCGAACCCCGGACCGATCGGTTATGAGCCGATTGCTCTAACCAGCTGAGCTAAACGTCCAAAATAAATAAAAGCCGACGATCGGAATCGAACCGATAACCTGCTGATTACAAGTCAGCTGCTCTGCCAATTGAGCCACATCGGCACGTCCATCCCCTGGACTTGGTGTGAACATTTCTGTTCACAAAACGCACGCACCGCGTGCGAAGTTGGTGGAGAAGGATTCGAACCTTCGAAGGCATCGCCAACAGATTTACAGTCTGCCCCCTTTGGCCACTCGGGAATCCAC
>JAFTPO010000022.1 GCA_017463225.1 Lachnospiraceae bacterium
CCAAAGGTTCTAGCAAGGAAATGTCCGGATAGCCCTTGGCTGTCTCCCACTTGGATATGGCCTTATCTGAAACGCCTAATCTCTCCGCTAATTCTGCCTGTGTCATATGATTTTTTTCACGCAGTTCCTTAATGACTGCACCTGTAACATATTGATTCATATTATGCACCTCCGTATGTATATCATACCTGAAGGCTGTAAGGTTTACTACCTACGGAAAGTAGAGTTTTATGTAAATTCTTTCTTCCTTATTCCTTTCATAAAATCCTTTTTTAAATCTCTCTTTGAATGAAATATCTTCTTTTCTGAATTAGATAAATCCTGATGTTCTGTTTTTACACGCAATAATTCTAATGTACAAATCAAATCTGCCACCTGGAATAGTTTGTATTGGTTTGGAAACACTCTTCGCATGTCATAATTAACAAGTTGTGCCGAAAAAACTTTGTTAAGTATACTGCTTAACTCATGTTGTCCGTTATCATAATATAATATGACCCTTTCAAAGCTTTGAAAATACGCGTAATTATCTATAATAAAGCCTGTTATGTCTCGTTCCATTCTTTCTGATAACTTCAAAGCAATCTCATACTCTGTTTTTCTGTATATAAAAGATTTATACTTGATATCACACGCCATCGCAAAATAAAAAAGTTTAGAAAACAGCGCTCTTCTTTCGTTTGGCTCAAAAAACTTGTATGGTTCTTCTCTTCTTATTAATGGTTCAGTATGAATTGCCTGCTCATCACCATAGCCCATATAATTTAATGAATCATTCAGTTTGGTAATTTCTGCCGATATATCTACAACTTGATCATGCATAACCATTGAAATAATATAATAAGGTGAATGCTTTGCATATTCACCAAAATCCCCTGATTCATCTATAAAAATGCTTAATTCTTTCATACCACCTCTAACAAAAATGGCGGGGAGTCTCCCCGCCAAATAGGTTGGACCTGGGTCTTTCGACCAGCCCATCGTAAACTTATTTACACTATTATTATATGCAGAAAAACAACTATAGTCAAATTAATTTTTACTAACCTGTTCATAATATGACTTATATCTATACGCTGTTCTACGACTAATATTTCCCTGAGCAACTATCTCCATAATAGTCATACCACCTTCGTACTTCAATACAAAGTCGTTATAAGATGCCAGCCATGTATCATCATGTTTCTTTCTTCCAGCATGATTCCTAGACTTATAACTATCTAGTTCTTCACGCAATGCTTTATTTTCAATTTCTAATTCCTTAATATACATTAAAGCAGCTTCTAAATTATCTATCATATCCGCCTCTGTGTCATATATTATTTATGACACAGATAATATCATACTATTGTCGTTGTGTCAAATATATTTTTGTCACAAATAATACTACTCACCCTTCGCCCACCTTACTATAGGCTCAATATACTTTTTATCAGATATATCATAGGACTTTGAGATCATCTCTACCATAATCTTTTCCTCTTCAGTTTTATCCTTTTTAGCTTTAAGGGCACCAACAAACATCTTCATCATGGCCTTTGAAGGTGCAGACATTTTCTCGTAATTAAAACCGCCCTGGCAATAAAATATGCTTACTCTCTTATGCTCCTCCTCTGTGAACCACTTCTTCATAGATACCTCTATCTCCGGGTTGTCATTAGGACTACCACCCACACAAAATACTGCTAATCTTTTATCATTCCATTTCTTCATATTATTCTTAAACCACTTTAATTTGCTAACGCTTCCTGCTAGGGCCCAGCCACCAAATATGATGGTGCTATATTTATCAAAATCAAGCTTACTAGCATCGCCTAATTCAACACATTCACACTCTAAATCCTCTCCAATCCACTGTGCATATCTCTTTGTAAATCCTGTCTGTGAATTATAAATTACTATTGTTTCATTACCCATCTTTTTATCCTCCATGTATTAAACTTTATCTTTTCTCAACATTTTCATTAACCCTACTCTTAAGGTTATCTTCCATCTTTATAATGGTAGCTATGGTTATCTGTATATGTTCCTCTGGAATACCTTCAAACATCTTGGTCATAATCCTTGTACTCATCTCATCATTTCTCTGACAAAACTCCCTACAATACTCTGTTAGCTCTATACGCTGCTTCCTCTTGTCCTTCTCGTCCACAGCTATGCGCACAAAACCCTTCTTTTCCAGCTTAAGCAATATCTGCTTTACATTCTGATGTGAGCTTCCCATTATTTCAGCCAGTTCCTTGACTGTTGGACTTTCCTTACACATATCGATACAGATAATTGCAAAAAATTGTTTCCAGCTAATCTCCTTCATATCATTATCTGCCATAGCCTGAAATCTATTGTCAAATGCACTTAATAGCCCTAGCAAAAAGTATGACGGCTCAATTCCGGTAAAGTCCACCTTGTCACTTCTTATTACTTCATTAATATTCAATTATTTTTGCCTCCTTCCAAATAGGTAATATATTACTCTTTTCCATAAGGTAACATATTACCTATTTATTGTCAATAGAAAAAGACGGAAATATTTCCGCCTTTAATCCTCTTCCTTCTTATCTGCAAATAGAAATAGTATACCCACTCCAAGCATCACCGGATACACAAAATCAAGCTCCTTCTCCATCTCTATATCAGCAACAGCCTTACTAGGATTCTTCTCCTTGTAATAAACAGTTACTCTTCTGCCCTCGCTTATGCCAAAGGAACCTGAGTTGAATACTCTGGTATATACCTGGTCATCCACAGTATACTCCACTGATATCACATGACTTTTGGTAGTAAAACTATTTCTTGTACCTTTTGTATGAGTTTCTCTGGTTTGCAAATCTACAACATATCCTGTTGTTTCCTCTGCTCCAGCCATAAATATCATATTCTTTGCCTTTACCCCAAGATGAAATAGGCAAACTATTCCCCCTACAGCAATAAGCACAATACTAAAAATGTTCTTCTTTAAGTTCATATCGTTTCTCCATTAAATAAATGTAGCCTCATGTATAGCCATTGTCACGTCTGCCTTATTCATGGTGTAGATGTGAACTCCTGCTACATTGTTAGCTTTAAGATCTGCCACCTGATTGATAGCATACTCTATTCCTGCCTTCTTCATATCAGCAGGATTATCACCATACTTAGCAATGATTGAGCTAAGTGCATTAGGCACAGATGAACCTGCCAGCTTAACTGTAGTTCCAAGCTGGTTAGCACCTGTAATAGGCATAATACCTGCGTGAACAGGAATAGTTATTCCTGCCTTATCAAGCTTCTCCATAAAGCTGTAGAATATATTATTGTCAAAGAAAAGCTGTGTAATAAGACAATCAAGTCCCTTATCAACCTTCTCCTTAAGGTGCTTAATATCCTCATCCTGATTTGCTGATTCAGGATGCACCTCAGGGTAGCAAGCACCTGCTACAAATATATCTCCTGATGCTTTAATCTTAGGAATAAGATCCGCAGCATATCTGAAATATCTGTTTTCAAATTCCTCATCACTCATGGTCTTAGGCTGGTCTCCTCTTAAGGCAAGGACATTGTTAATGCCCTTCTTCTTAAGCTCAAAAAGCAAGCTATTCAAACCATTCTCATCCATACCAACTGCAGTCATATGAGCTAAAGCCTCAACCTCACAGATATTTTGTATGTAGGCAGCTATGGTAGCAGTTTTCTTGGAATTGCTTCCTCCTGCACCATAGGTAACACTGATAAAATCCGGCTTTAGAAGCTTAATCTCATCAAGTGTCTTATATATTTCATATATATCATCATTTCTCTTTGGTGGAAAAACCTCGCAGGAAAAGCTAGTCTTTCCTTCATGTGCCTTACTTAACATTGTCATCCCCCTTTTCTACAATTGCTAAAAATTTCTCATAAAGCTCTGGTGCTTCCTTCTTCATACTAACAGGCTGAAATTTGCTATTGATAAAGCAATGTGACGTCTTAGCCTTGTGCTTAATATGAGTCATTGTCTCGTCATAAATTACATAGTCAAAATAAAATCTAAGAGGCGTAACCTTTTCAATCTTAGCTACTATCTTAATAGTTTCCCCAAACCTTATGCTCTCCTTAAATTCCCCATGTAATTCTAGAACAGGAATCATGTATCCCATCTCCTCGAACATCTCCATAGGCATGCCATAATGCTGAAGCATCTTTATACGACATTCCTCTAGGTATCTGGCATAGTTTGAGTGATGCACCACTGCCATCTTATCTGTTTCGTAGTAGTTTATTTCTCTCTCATAAAACTGAAATTTTTCCATTTTTTCTCCTTCTAATATCCCCTATATAGCATTAGTTTACATAACTATTTCTTGCCACTTCCCGGCTTGTAATTTTTAAACATCTCCAATGTTTTTGAAACCGCCTCTATAGAGTGTGGTTGAGCTAAGCTGTCATCCTCTATTGTTCCAACTGATGGACCTGGCTCTCTAATCTCCTGATGATTATCCATAGGTGCTGCCTCAACAGTGTCATCCACAATAGTACCAACTGAAGGGCCTGGCTCTCTTACCTCCTGGTAATTTGCCTCTGGCATATTCTCCACAAATGCTGAATCTACGAACGCCGAATCAACCGGCACACTCTCTGCAAATGCTGAATCTACAAATGCTGAATCAACCGGTGCACTCTCTGCAAATGCTGAATCTACAAATGCTGAATCAACCGGTGCACTCTCCGCAAATGCTGAATCTACAGGTATCTCCTCCTCCACAGGTGGCTGGTAGCTGTCTAACGGTGCACTGGCTGCACTTCCGTCCACTACTGTTCCCACTGATGGGCCCGGCTCTCTTGGCATAGTCTGCTGATAGAGTGCCTGTGTATTCTCTGCAGTTGCTGCTACCTGCTCCTCAAACATCATCTCCATCTGGTAGCTGCCATTTGTCTCCATCTCTCTGGCCTTCATCTTCTCATTATAAAGCTCATAAGATAAAAGCTGTCCTAACTCTAATATCTGAGTATATCTATCCTCTTTGCTAAGCTCCTTAAGACTTGTCATAAGCTCAGCCTTGTTCTTTGCTATAAGCTCCGCCTTCTCCTGAAGTGTATTAATCATTCTTCCGTACTGATTAACCACCAAATCATATGCCTGAGCCACCACATCATTAACCTCAGTAAGCATTTCATCTGTATATATTAAAGATGCAGCATATATGTCTCCTGCTGTACGAAGCGCCTGCTTGTCTTCAGAATCTAAGCTCTCCGCTCTAAATGCCGTACCTATAGTAGACATTCTCTTAGTTACTCTTATACGGCTTGCAGTCTGCTCTGCCTCGTAAATTATCTCCTCAGCCTCTTTCTTGGCATCGTTGATAATCTTACCCTTTCTGTCATTAAACTCTCTATATATTTTAAGTTCTCCGTTTACTATGCTCTCAAGTTCCTTAAGCATCATTATGGTCTCATCCTTATTTACAGCAACCTTTCCTGCTGCAAATGGAACACTCTGACCAGCTTCAACTGAATCGATTAACTTCTCTATTATCTGTTCCGTTCTTCCCTTATCCATGTGAATCTCCTTATATATTGTGTATTTCTATGTTATTAATCCTATCTGTCTCGTTACATAAATGTGTTTATACCATCCCTTGGCCACACCCTACAATAATACAACTAATCCTTGATTTTATCAAGTATTAGGCTGAAACTGGAAGCATTTCTCACACAAAAAACACAAAAGAGCACAATCATAAAGACTGTGCTCTTACCCACAAATACATTAAGTATGTATCTTAATGTCACTACTTGTATGACACCAACTCTTCTACCTCTTTACGAGGGGTTGGGTCTGGAATAAATTTAGGGATTCCAACAGGAATAAGTGCTGTAACTGTCTGTCCCTCCGGAAGTTCTATAAGCTCCCCTACCTTTGCGTCGTCAAATATACCTAATATACAGCTGCCTACGCCCATCTCATGTGCTGCTAAGCAAAATGTCTGTGCTGCTATACCTGCGTCAAACATCTCCCAGCCTGCGCCTTTGCTTGTTGTAAAGAATCCGTCTCTCTCATACCCGCATCTTCCATTAATCTGGCTAAGAACTACCAATGTGTTACACTGAGCTAAGGTCTTTATATTGCCCTCAAAACCGAGTAAGCAATCCTCCTTAATCTTATCTATAATCGCCTTGTCCTGAACTACAACGTATCTTATAGTCTGTGTATTCTTCCAGGTAGGAGCCATTCTTGCCAAATCTATAATGGAATCCATTAACTCCTTACTAATAACCTCCTCTGTATAGCGTCTTACGCTTCTACGAGTCTTAATACATTCAACTGTGTTCATTAATATTCTCCTTAAAGTTAAAATTAAATCAACAAATATACTAATTATTATTCTTGAAACTCCGCCACTTATATGTTACTCTAAATGCTGTGTAAGTCAGATAAGTGATTGCGGCTGCCATATGGCAGGTGAGGAAAGTCCGGGCTTCAAAGGGCAGGATGCCGGATAACGTCCGGTGGAGGTGACTCCCAGGCTAGTGCAACAGAAATATACCGCCTACTTAGGTAGGTAAGGGTGGAAAGGCGAGGTAAGAGCTCACCGCAGTCTTGGTAACAAGGCTGGCTCTGTAAACCCCATCCGAAGCAAGACCAAATAAAAGACGATGCAGTTGCCCGCTGGGTCTTTAGGTAGGTCGCTTGAGCCTTATGGTAACATAAGGTCTAGATAGATAATCACTCTCGACATAACCCGGCTTATAGTCTGACTTACCACTTTTTAAAAAGCCTGTTTCAGGGAATTCTCATTCTTTATATCCTTATCAAAGCCCCACATTATACAATCCACAATCAGATTCAAATCTAATTCAGGATACTTGTCAATCAGTGCACTATGTGTAGGTAAGCTGTCAATATCCAACACATCCTGCACCAGCTGTTTGGAATCCTTAAGCAGCTTGTATCTGCTTACCTCATCCATCATATCTAAAATATTCCTGGTTCTTGTAGGAAGCTTATCACGAATCTCTTCGTATATATGCCCCTCATCACTACTACTGTTACTAAGTATCCGGTAATACTCTGACTTATCACAATCAGGAATACCGGCATGTCTTGCAGTTAGATACTTACATCTTGGAAGAAAATCAATCCTCGGTACATCATACGTTGAGATTCCGTAGGTATAAAAGACATCCTTATACATTCTAAGATACATCCTCTTCATATACTGGTTCTCAGGAATCACCGACCAGAAAATATCCTCAAAATCTGTATCAACTGCTCCGTATATCAAGGAATATGTGCTATAAACAAGTATAGATAACATATAGTCCTCGATATCATTCTCGCTACCAACGAAAAAGCTTAAAGACTTCAGCTTGACTCCTAAGCTTCTATATTCATTCTCACTAAGCTTTAAATCACTGATAACTCGAATCTTGTCCATCTGCCCCTCAAAATACCCCTGCATCTGCAGAAGATTAACCTTACTATTACTACGCATAGGCTTCCTCCTTTCGCCACAACCAAAACGGGCGAAAAAGGCGGAGCATAAAACAAGCAAATTCGCAAAAAAGCCGGTGAAAATCCCTTATTCAACCAGCTTTTTAGTTATACATTTATTATATATTAATTGTCAAAAAATGTCACTAGCATTTTGTGTAAACAGAACAAATTTTACGTAAAATATTATGATTTTAGCTAATTTTGTTCTCCAAAGTATATGTTATACCACATTAAGAACATATAAACCGTCCAAATCTTCTTGCTTAAATCTTTCCTACCGTTTTTGTGTTTCTCCAAAAGCTTAAGCAATTCTCCTGTATAAAAGAACTTGTCCGCTGCCGTGGAAGAAAATGCTTCTTTTACCTTACTGTAGCACCCTTCCTCTCTAAGCCATGTCTTTATAGGCACCGGGAAGCCAAGCTTTTTCTTATCTGCAACCTCCTTAGGTAAGTACCTGTTTGCACACTCTCTAAAGGCGTATTTGGTTGTATTTCCATGAATCTTGAACTCTGTAGGAATTCTTCTTGCAGTCTCAAAAAGCTCTTTGTCTAAGAAAGGAACTCTGGATTCAAGTGAATGAGCCATACTCATCTTATCAGCCTTTAACAGTATATCTCCTATGAGCCAAAAGTTCATATCAATATATTGCATCGTTGTCACATCATCATAACCCTCCTGCTTAGCTCTGTCGTAAAACTCACCTGTAATTCTCTCTATATACTTCTTAGGCATTCCCATAGGTGTCTTCAGTATCTTAGAAGCTTCCTTCTCATTAAATCTAAAGGCATTTCCCACAAACCTCTCTCTTAATGGGGTACAGCCTCTAAGCACAAAGCTCTTTCCCTTAATGTCAGGAGCTATGGTGGCAACACCCTTAAGCAATGCTTTTATAGGTCTTGGAATCTTCTTAAATGGCTTAAGTGAAAAAGGCTCATGATATATATTGTAGCCTCCAAAGAATTCGTCTGCTCCCTCACCTGAAAGAACTACCTTAACCTGTTTTGCAGCCTCTCTATCGACAAAATACAGCGCCACACAGGAGGCATCTGCCAATGGCTCATCCATATGATACTGAACACTAGGCAATACCTGCCAATACTCCTCAGGAGTAATAGTCTTAGAAAAGTTCTCTAACTCAAGCTTATCTGCCAGCCTTTTGGCATAGTCAATCTCTGCATGTCCATCATTTTCAAAGCCAACTGTAAATGTTTTGGTGCCACTGTATCTTGACACCAGATAGCTTGAATCAACTCCACTAGAAAGCAGTGACGCAACCTCAACATCACTTACCATATGATAATCCACAGATTCCTTTGTTGCTTTATCTATTCTATCTACCCACTGTTCCAGGTTAAGCCCTTCCTCCGGCTTAAAGCTAGGAATAAAATATCTCTTTATCTGAAGCTTTCCGTCTTTAAAGGTCATAGTGTGTCCTGGCATAAGCTTATATATTCCCTTAAAAAATGTCTCCGGTAAGACAGAGTACTGAAATGTCAGATATGCCTGCAATGCCTCAATATTTACATCCTTAGTATAGTTTGGATATTCAAGTATACTCTTAATCTCTGATGCAAAGACCATCTCTCCATCTATAACTCCATAATAAAACGGTTTAATACCAAAATGGTCTCTGGCTCCAAAAACCTTTCCTTCACTCTTGTCCCATATTACAAAGGCAAACATACCTCTTAGGTGATTCACTACCTCCTCGCCGTATTCCTTGTACCCGTATATAATGCATTCCGTATCAGAATTATTGGCAAAGGTATATCCCTTAGCTGTAAGCTCTGCTCTTAGCTCCTTGTAATTATAGATTTCACCATTAAATACTATAACTATGTCCCCGGATGCATCCTTCATAGGCTGCATACCATAGTCTAAGTCTATAATACTAAGTCTTCTAAATCCAAGATTAATCCCCTCATCTAAGTACTGCCCCTCCTGGTCGGGACCTCTGTGAATTATTTTATTCATCATATTAGTTAGAATATTTTCTCTGTCATTAATGTTTCCGGTAAATCCACATATTCCACACATAATAAATATTATACATCCCTGTCATTTATATATGGCAGGGATGTACCTTCCTTTCATTTAATCATATATAATTAGCCTTTATAAATCAAAGCATCCACCACCGACAAACTCTCTTAGGATAGAATTCTGTGGTATATTAGTAACCTCTAATCCTAGGAAATAATCCAGGAATTTAAGCAATCTCTTTGCCTCTAAATACTCCGGACAATCCTTAGGCACTGCAAAAAGCAATGGTTCGGCGTACTGCTTTATAACACTTAACTCATATATAAGAGCTGAGTTAAACATAGCATCTGCCTGCTCCTGGAATGGGAAGATGTACTTCTCCTCTCCACGTCTTACAGAAGGCCACATTGCTATGGTTGCCTTGGCATCATTGCCTCTGGTTCTGGCATCTCTTACAATTCTTCTAATAAGTCTTCCATCTGTAGTTGGAATTCTATTGTGCTCATCAACATTAAGCTGTGTTAATGCACTGATATAAACCCTAAACTTGCTTTCGTCCGGAAGCTTGCTGGTCATAAGAGGATTTAAGGCATGAATTCCCTCTGCTACCAAAACATCTCCGTCATTAAGCTTTAAGGTATTACCCTTATATTCCTTCTTACCAATCTTAAAGTTAAAGGTTGGCATCTGTATCTCTTCACCTGCTAAAAGCTTTGACATATCGGAATTAAAAAGCTCCAAATCCATAGCCTCTATACACTCAAAATCGTAATTGCCATCCTCATCTCTTGGAGTAAACTCTCTGTCTACAAAATAATTATCAAGAGCCAAAGGATAAGGTCTTAAGCCCTGAGCTCTAAGCTGAACTGACAATCTATGGGAGAAGGTAGTCTTTCCCGATGAGCTTGGTCCTGCTATAAGAACTATCTTCTTTCCACCCTCACGAATCATATCAGCTATCTGAGCTATCTGCTTCTCCATAAGTGCTTCCTGCACCAAAAGCAGCTCTCTTATATCACCATTTGTAATAGACTCATTCAAATCACCAACATTCTCAACCTGAAGAGTTCTGCCCCACTCATCAGAGGTTTTAAGCACCTCAAACAGCTTTCTCTGAGGCACAAACTGAGGAAGCTCATCAGGGCTCTCCTTTCTAGGCGCAAGGAGAACAAAGCCCTCATCATAAGGTATCAGATCATAGCAGCTTATATAAGCTGTTGAAGGAACCATATAACCATAGAAATAATCCTCATATCCGTCTAAGCTATACAAATTAGCCTTTGAAACTCTTCTAAACTTGAAAAGCTTCTCCTTATCACGCATGCCCTGCTTAGCAAATCTGGCAATAGCCTCATCTGTGCTAACGCTTTCCTTAATTATATCCATATCCGCAGCAACTATTTCATCCATTCTGGATTTTGCCTTTGCTATTAACTCATCACTAAGAGAAACTTCGTCAGATATCAGCTTGCAATAATACCCCTTTCCCATAGAATACATTACATTGATTCTGTGATTTGTCTTACTTCCAAGCACATCCGCAAATGCTTTTACCATAATAAGTGTAAGACTTCTCTTGTAGGTATCCATACCTGCCACAGTACTCTTTGAAAGTAGCTTAAGCTCCGTATCTTTTTCCATCAAAGAATTCATCTCACAAAGCTTACCATTCTTAGTGGCCAGAACATACTTGAATCTATCCTCAGCAAAATGCTTTTGAATAAATTCTCCCACAGATGTGAATTTTTCCTCGTCATAGCTTACCCCGTTGCAGCTTACCTTAATCATGTCCATATGTAGCCCTCCTCTTATTTATCTTTACGCCCAAATTATTTGTATATTACTTAATCCCATAACCTTCTAAAGTAATAATGTCAGATTAAACCTGCACAAGTATATTATACCTCAAATCATACACACTAATCTAGTGTAACATGTAAGAAAAATGATTATTTCCTCGTCAAATTTAGAAAGGGTGTATATATCTATACACCCTCTTTAAAATACGTATCCAGTATACGCTCTATATATTGCTTGTCTTCAAAAAGCTCCCTGCTTCTTTCCCTTGAATTGTCTGTTTCAGACCTATCCAATATGTCTATAAGCTGCTCATCCTTATCCCTAAGCTTCTCCAGATAAGATTTCAAAACAGGATGCTTCTGACTTAAAAGTAAAGGTCCAAAGCTATACTCTTCCTGGCTATACTCAGTCATCTCCTTTACAGGAACAGCTCTCATAACAGTATAGTATTTACCCTCATCTATAAGCATTTCCTCTTTAATTATGCCATAGCCATTTTGAACTAAATACTCTCTTACTGCTTTAATATCTGACTGGGGCTGAAGCACAAGGCTTATGCCTGCCTCTAAATGCCTCTTTCCAGCCTCAAGTATATTTATCATAAGATATCCGCCCATACCTGCTATTACCGCAGCCTGAGCTTCTCCAACCTGAAGCTTCTCGAAACCATCTGACATTCTAACCTGGATTTTATTCTCCAGATTGTGCATAGCAACATTTGCCCTGGCTATATCCACAGGTCCCTTCCTTACATCCATAGCTATAACACTCTCTGTGTTTGGCTTATTTGCAAGGTAAATAGATACGAAGGCATGGTCACAGCCTATATCAGCCACGTTCCTTTCAGCAACCATATCCGCCACAGCCTGCATACGCTTAGACAGCTTAATATCCATAGCTACTACCTCTTATTTGTCATCATCTAAGAAATCCCTAAGCTTTCTGCTTCTGCTAGGATGTCTAAGCTTTCTCAATGCCTTAGCCTCTATCTGTCTAATTCTCTCTCTGGTAACCTTAAACTCCTTACCTACCTCTTCAAGGGTTCTTGCCTTACCATCATCTAAACCAAATCTAAGCTTTAATACTCTCTGCTCTCTCTCAGTAAGTGTACCTAAAACCTCATCCAACTGCTCTCTAAGCATAGTAAATGCAGCTGCCTCATCAGGTACAGGAACATTCTCATCCGGAAGGAAGTCTCCTAAGTGGCTATCCTCCTCCTCACCTATAGGTGTCTCAAGAGAAACCGGCTCCTGAGATATCTTCTGAATCTCACGAACTCTCTCTACAGATATATCCATCTTCTCAGCAATCTCTTCAGGTGTAGCCTCTCTTCCAAGCTCCTGAAGAAGCTGTCTTTGAACTCTAACAAGCTTATTTATAGTCTCCACCATATGAACAGGAATACGAATTGTTCTAGCCTGGTCAGCGATAGCTCTTGTAATGGCCTGTCTTATCCACCATGTAGCATAGGTACTAAACTTATATCCCTTACTATAGTCGAACTTCTCAACGGCCTTAATAAGACCTAAGTTACCCTCCTGTATAAGATCAAGGAAAAGCATTCCTCTACCAACATATCTCTTTGCTATACTAACAACCAAACGAAGGTTAGCCTCGGCAAGCTTTTTCTTTGCCTCCTCGTCACCTTCCTCCATTCTGCGGGCAAGTTCAGTCTCCTCGTCTGCAGAAAGAAGTGGAACCTTACCAATCTCCTTCAGATACATTCTTACAGGATCATCTGTGCTGACACCATCAGCCATGTTGTTTAAGTCTATCTGCTCAACATCAACATCCGGTTCAACATCAGCTTCAAGAAGAAGATCATCATCTGTTGGGTCTTCCTCATCGTCTGTAATTGTCAAAACATCGATGCTGTTCTCCTCAAGATATTCAAAGATTGCTGTCATTCTCTCCGCTGTAAGCTCTATATCCTTACAATCATTGAAATGGTTAATAATCTCTGTATCCTCTATAACATTTTTCTTCTTCTTAGCAAACTCCAGTAGGTCTACCAGCTTGGCCGAAAATCTCTCCTCTACTGACTGCTCATTTGTCTTATCTGCTTCCATTATGTTATCCTCCATAGTATTAATATTGTTACCACATTATAATGAAATATACAGCTTGCTAAGGCCTGCCTTCTCCATAATAAGCTGCTGTAGCTTAACCGGATCAGTGGCACATTTGCTGAGCCTATATTCAATGCTTTCCTGTTTAAGCTTCTTAACGATATCGTTAATAGCTTCCTCCTTCTCACTGACAGACATCTCAAAAGGCAACTCTGTCTGCAGTATTTCCGCTATAAGATGCTGCTTCTCTAAGTCATCAGCCACATTGACGATAGCCGCAGGGTCAACTTTTCCCTTGGCGTCGTATTGTTCAAACAGCTTTTGGGCTACAACTCTGTGATCCTCATCAACAAAATCCTCTGTTGTAATAACATTTTTAAGCTTATCAAACAGAACAGGTTCATTGACCATCCATGTAAGAATCAGCTTCTGAGTTTTATTTGCGTCAGAATCTCGCTTTTTTTCTTCCACTCTTTTGGCACGAACCGTATCTGCTTCAGCGCTTATGTCATCCGCTGTTATACCCATGGCACCAAACTTTGACACTGCCGCCTTAAAGCTATCTCTGTCAAAGCCATACTCCTGAGCTATGGTATCTATATAGCTGTGTCTGGCCACAGGATCTTCTATAGCCGAAAGTCTTTTAGCTACGTCATTGGCAAAATTTGACTTATCCTGAGGATCCTTAAGCTTGTAATTCTTTGATATGGTCCTCACTTCAAACTCTATGCCTGTTATAGCATTATCTATTCTCTCCTCATAAGCCTCCTTACCTAAGTTTTTAATAAACTCATCAGGATCCTTATAAGGCTTCATATCGATTATTCTGGTTGTTATTCCCATACTTCTAAGCATGGATATTACTTTAAGAGTAGCCTTTGTTCCCGCATCATCACTGTCATATGCCAAGTAAACATCGTCTGAATATCGCTTGATAATATTGGCCTGTCCCATAGTAAACGCGGTACCAAGGGATGCCACAGCATTATCAAAGCCTGCCTGATGCATAGCTATAACATCCATATATCCCTCGCATATTATAAAGCCTCTTCTCTTAGAACGTCTGGCTATATTCATAGCAAACAGATTTCTACTCTTATCAAACACATCGGTCTCCTTAGTGTTAATATACTTTGGAACTCCGTCAGAATTGCCAAGCATTCTTCCACCGAAGCCTATGACCTTGCCATTGATATCAAGTATAGGAACCATAACTCTGTTCCAGAACTTGTCTCTGCCACCCTTACCCTCGTATATATCAACCAGTCCAGAATCTTTCATCTGGTCATCTGTAAAGCCCTTAGCTTTAAGGTACTTGTACAAATCATTCTCATATATATCCGCGTATCCAATAGCAAATTTATTAATTGTATCCTGAGTAAGGCCCCTTCCTGCCAAATACTCTCTGGCGTAAGCACCTCTCTCAGTGGTAAGCAAATAATAAAAATAATTAGCGGCAGTTTTATTCATCTCACGCAGTGTGTTTTTGTACTGCTCTTTTGCTCTGTCTCTGCCACTAAGCTCTGACTGAGGTAGCTCTATATGGGCTCTTTCAGCTAAGTGCTGCACCGCCTCTGGAAATGAAAAATTCTCATATTCCATTACAAAAGTATACACATTGCCACCTGCGCCACATCCAAAGCAATGATACATCTGCTTATCTCTACTCACATGAAATGATGGTGTCTTCTCATGATGAAAAGGACAGCAGGCCTGATAATCACTACCTCTCTTTTTAAGTGTCACATAGCCACTTATAATATCAACTATATCACTTCTACTTCTAACATCCTCTATTACTTCGTCCGGATAATACATACGCTTTTACCTCCTAAATCTTTATACTCCAGTAAACTTACCTATATACACTATAGGTTACTTGGGAATTCTTTTCACTAAACCAATAGTTAAAAATCTCTATATTCTTATCCCAACTATTTACCAGGATTTAGGTATAAAAAGCTTATTCACACATTCGATAGCATAGTTATCTGTCATACCTGCAATATAATCACAGACAACAATCTCCTTATCCTCTCCTAAGCGAATGTAGTCTTGAAACTCATCCGGAAGCTTATGAGGTGAATTGATATATTCCTCAAACAATAAACCTATAACCTTCTCCGCCTTTACCTCTTCGCTTTTAGCTATAGGATTGGTATACAAATCCTTAAACATAAAGCTTCTAAGCTTACTTTGAGCCTCATCAAATTCCTTTGGAAGTTCCACTACATCTTTATCTATACAATGACTTATTATGGCATGGATTGTATTATTTATCCTATCCCTGGTACATCCACCAAGCACATCTGTACATTCTCTTGGAAGAGATGCTTCAGTCAATATTCCTGCTCTAATACCGTCATCTATATCATGGTTAACATAGGCAATCTTATCAGAAATTCTTACAATATCACCCTCAAGTGTAGAAGGCTTATTTGCCGACCTGTGATTAAGGATTCCATCCCTAACCTCCCAGGTTAGATTAAGTCCACGACCATTTTTTTCAAGCTTTTCAACGATTCTAACACTCTGCTCATTATGGTGAAATGGTTTTGAAGTATATTTACTCAAAGCCCTCTCTCCTGCATGGCCAAAAGGTGTATGACCTAAATCGTGACCAAGAGCAATGGCCTCAGTTAAATCCTCATTAAGCCCTAAAGCTCTGGCTATGGTTCTGGCAATCTGTGCCACCTCTAAGGTATGAGTCAGTCTTGTTCTATAATGATCTCCGCCCGGTGATAAAAACACCTGAGTTTTATGTTTAAGCCTTCTAAACGACTTACTGTGTATTATACGATCTCTGTCTCTCTGGAAATCCGTTCTAATATCACACTTTGGCTCATCGACCTCTCTACCTTTGCTGTTATCACTAAAGCATGCGCATTCTCTATATAATTGATGTTCCCTTTGCTCCTGTTGCTTTCTTATATTCATATTCACCTACATAATAATCCAAAAAAATGCCTACAATTTTATTATTCTCTTAAAAAATGTAAAAACCTTTATTTTAATTGGATTTTTTCATTATTTTTACTTTTGGTAATTTTTCATCTCTATTGCACAATATTCGATGCAATAACATTGGTGGTCTATGTTATGCAGTATAGTTGGTGGGAATAGAGCAAAAAAAATGGACCACAAGCATTAGCTCATAGTCCAAATTTTTTACGCTTTGATAAACATTGCTTTCTCAGAAGGGGTAAGCTCTAATATAGACTTATTTTGACTTCTAGCATATTTTGCAAGGTCTTTAAGCCTTATACTGTTTCGAGATAAGTCTTTCATTTTAGTAGGTTTTAATGGCTTATTCAGCCCCTTTAGAGATTGTTTGTAAGCCTTACGATTAAATCTACTTCCACTCATAGTCATACACCTCCTTAATTTTTATTGCACTATCTTCATCAATCATAATCTGATAATGAGGATATGTACGTATTGGTATTGCACCTAAATTTGTTATATAGTGGTCCATCAGTTTTTCATTAGCTGGATTTCCAGTAACAACACCTTCCCATCCAAACTCAAAAGATTTCTCAATAGCGACAGCGAATAAATGTCCGCCTACCCCTATATACTTTTTTTGTTCATCTTCGAGAATCGCCTTGTTGTTATGCGGTGCCGAAACCACCCAATCAATAAAAACAGCCTGCATCTCTGGACTATTAGTTAAAGCAACTAATCCTTGCACTTCTTCATCTCCATCGACATAAAGTGCATAAATTTCATATTTTTCTTTTAACAAATTTCCCCAGTTCACATACCAACCACTTCTTGTATTGAATTTTTTAAGCATATTCTTATCGAAAATTCTACTAACTTTTGTTGATAAAATTTCTCCAGTTTTTGCATCCTTCAAACAAGCAGTTAATTCATCAATCTCTACACAAAGCATCTTCCTTTTCCTCCTTTGTCTTTGGTTGCTTACCTTTAAAGTTTCATCATAAGACACAAAGAAGAAAACCTCTCTGCTATTGCCTTTGATGAAACTAAAAGGCAATAGCCTTATTCATAATTTACACGCCTTCCGTCTCGGTCTACCGAAAACGACTCTACCTCCAATAAAATTATTTTATTGGTTTACACCTATATTATATCACAAAACACCTCGAAATACAACGATTTCGCAATAAATCATAGGTATAGGCTTTCATAAAATATCACTCCTTTTTTAATCAGTACAGAGTTCCCTTTTCTCTGCGAGGTTAATGATATTTTCCACATTTATATTATATCTTAACAAACTACTTAAATGCAACTAATTATTATACTTCCCTTTGTAATTAGAATTATCCCCTATTTCTTTTGCGTATGTAACAGCACTTTCCAAATATAAAGATTTACCTTCGGTTTCTTCGTGGAATCTATTTATAGCATCAATATCCGCACCTATTCTCATACCATCAGTATTCCCGAAAGATGCTTCCCTTGTGACCTTGAATATAATATCAAACAGCTTTTCAGCACCAACTTTTTCAATAGCACTATCAGTAATGACACTCATATATTTTATTGCATTGATTTTTGTTTCATCACTTGCATTTAGCCTTGACACTATTTGATAAAATACATTTTCACTCAATACAAAAACCTTATCTTCATTAAAAAAGCTCTCTACACTTGTATTGTATTTATCGGCTATTATGGGTAAAAGATTGGCAGGTAAACTTCTAACTCCTCTTTCCGCATTAGAGATAGTCTGCTTTCCACCACCCTTACTTCTTTTATTTCCTTTTTTCTTGCCAAGATTAAGGTATTCAGCAAGCATCGGCTGGGTATCTTTCTTTGGTTTGTTTGTAATTCTTAACTCCTTAATTCTCTTACCCATAATCGTATTTGCAATTTTTTTGTTTTCCTCTATATCATTAGCATTTTCAAAATATGGTTTTCGCATACATTTTCTCCTCTCAATAATGTACTACAAAGTAAACAATATGTTTACTACTTTGGTAATAATTTACGAAAATGTATTATAGCAGTTGTTGAGCCTTTTAAAAAGCATTTTTCTAGTTTATAATAGAAACAAAAAAAATAGCACCAATCGAGTCTCGCAAACTTTTTGGTACTATTTTTCAACTAAATATTTTAAGGGCATCAGCCCTTGATTTGTATTCTTATAGTATCACTAAAAATACGAAAAATCAAGGGCTTTCCTTAAAGTATGCAAAATTTCATACGAAAGGAGAGTTTTCTTATGTCAAAAAAGAAACCCCACAAGAAAAAGAAACCAAAATACACCTCATTAAAACTTAATGACCGTATTGCAATACAAAGCGGTCTGGATTATGGAATGTCAGCTAGAGCCATAGCCGAGAAAATAGGAAGGTCTGCGTCTACGGTTCTGCGAGAAATAAAGACCTACTCTCACTTTGTTCCGCATAAGTATAATGACTGTGAATATAGGCGTACTTGTAAAGCTAAACATACCTGCGGAGACTATGAATGTAATAGTCCTTGCCATTTTTGTTCCCAGTGTGCTTTTCACTGTAATCGTTACAAGCCCATACGCTGTAATATACGCTTTGATAATTATTATGGATTATGTAATGGATGTCACAGATGGGGGAACTGTACTCTTGATAAATATAGGTATGAAGCGGAATATGCTGATAATCATAGCAAAGAAATAAAGCGTGAAGCCAGAAGCGGATTTGACCTTACAACAGAGGAGCTTATTGCTATTGATGATTTGGTGTCTCCTCTTGTGAAGAAAGGGTTGTCCATATATGCCATTAAATCTCAACTAGGAAATAGTATCCCAGTTAGTGAAAGTACATTAAGACGGTTAATTGACAATTCGGAACTGGAAGCCAGAAACATTGATTTAAGAACAGCAGTAAAGATTAAGCCACGAACCGAACATAGAAGGAGAATGAAATCCGAAATTATTACCAAGTTAAAAATCGGTCATTTGTACTCCGATTATTTGAATTTCATTAAGAACAATGACTGTATGGTGTGCCAAATGGACTGCGTAGAAGGTCTTAAAACGGATAATAAGGTGTTATTAACCCTGCATTTTCCCATTCTCCACTTTCAGTTAGCTTTCATTATGAATAATCACACATCCGCTTGTGTGGTAGATACAATGGACTTGCTAGAAGAAACTTTAGGGCAAGAACTATACAATAGAATTTTCGGAGTTATCCTTACGGACAACGGACACGAATTTTTGAATATAGAAGGTATGGAAAGGTCTGTATTTGGTGGAAACCGTAGTAGAATCTTCTTCTGCGAACCAAATAGGTCGGATGAAAAACCACACTGCGAATGTAACCACAAGCTCATTAGATATATTCTTCCCAAAAAGACTAGCTTTGAAAATCTGGTACAGCCAGATATATGCCTTATGATGTCACACATAAACAGTTATCCAAGAGAAAGTCTATGCGGACAAACACCATTCAAGGTGGCTCAAAAGGTTTTCCCTGCCGAGTTCTTTGACTCTCTTGGTATAGATGAAATAGATTTTAATAACCTTGATTTGACACCTAGTTTGCTTAAATAAGCATAACCACCAACCTTACTGCAACGCTCAAAAAGGGCGTTGCAATATCTTTGACGGACGATAACTGGGCTTATTTACTATGCCTATTTTTAAAATTTCACATATAAAAAAGCTAGAAAAATGGCACTTTTCGGAAGATTAACCATTGACGGTTTCTTCTAAAAAATGCCATTTTTTCTAATTATTGCTTAATTCTCGCCTTGTGATGCAACACAGTTGAAAACTTCCC
>JAFTPO010000023.1 GCA_017463225.1 Lachnospiraceae bacterium
AACTGTGGTGCTCTTCTCGCTGCCTTGAGACCGTACTTCTTTCTCTCCTTCATACGAGGATCTCTTGTTAAGTAACCAGCCTTCTTAAGTGCAGGTCTGAACTCCTTGTCAGCCTCTAATAAAGCTCTTGAGATACCGTGTCTGATTGCACCAGCCTGACCAGTGAATCCACCGCCGTGTACCTTAATGAGAGCGTCATACTTACCAGTTGTGCCTGTAGCTGCAAATGGCTGCTGAACGATTACCTTAAGTGTATTTAAACCGAAGTACTCGTCCATGTCCTTCTTATTGATAGTTATCTTACCAGTTCCTGGTACGAGATAAACTCTTGCTATACTGCTTTTTCTTCTACCTGTTCCGTAAAATCTTGTACTCTTAGCCACGAATGTTTCCTCCCTTATTAATACTTAATCTCTAAAGCTTCTGGCTTCTGTGCCTGCTGCTTGTGCTCTGGGCCAGCGTATACGTGAAGCTTCTTGATCATCTGTCTTCCAAGTGGTCCCTTTGGAAGCATTCCCTTAACTGCAAGGTAAATAACATCTTCTGGCTTCTTTGCGAGCTTCTCCTTAAGAGTCTGCTCCTTCATGCCTCCAACGTAATCTGAGTGATGGTAGTAAATCTTCTGCTCCATCTTCTTACCAGTTACCTTAATCTTATCAGCATTAACTACTACTACATAATCACCTGTGTCGATGTGTGGTGTGAATGTAGGCTTATTCTTTCCTCTTAAAATGCTAGCGATCTCTGATGATAAACGACCTAATGTATGTCCTGTAGCATCAACTACATACCACTTTCTTTCAATGTTTGATGGGCTTGCCATAAAGCTCTTCATTGTGGTTCCTCCTTAATTAAAACTAAAATGTAAATTGTGTATGTTAATATACTCTCTCCGGGGCATTGGCTAGAATATATTATTCATCTTTTTTATAGAAAAGCACGCAAAAATAGCGTGAATTTCCACGTCAACATTTGATATTATATTATACGGGGCCGGCTGTGTCAATGAGTTTTTTCACAAATTATCCAACTTTTTTGGCCGGTTTCCTATAGTTTTCTAGATAAAGTATGCTTATTTTTTCAACCACTAAATATAGTGCAGATTATTTAGTCAACACTGTCTTCCTTGAAGTATGTTGAAGTGGTGGACAGATAGTTAATCCCCACCAGCGTAAGTCCGCAAGCCTCCGCCTTTGGTCCTGCTTGAGCTCTATCCCTTGCTTCAAGTATCTCCTTTACATGCTCCGGCTCATACATACCCATTCCACACTTAAGTAGAGTTCCCATTATGATTCGCACCATATTGTATAGGAAGCCATAGCCTCTGATGGTCATGGTTATCATATTTCCCTCTTTGGTAAATGTTATCTCCGTAACACGCCTTACAGTGTTTTCCACCTGAGTTCTGGTGGAGCAAAATGACTTGAAATCATGCTCTCCCACCAGGTAATCTGCAGCCTGCTGCATCCTATCTATGTCAATGTTGTAGTATACGAACTTGGAGTATAGTCTGGCCATAGGGTTAGGAAATCTGGAATTCCAGATTCTGTACTGATAGGTCTTTATACTGTCACAGAATCTTGGATGGAAATCTGCATCCACCTCACAGGACTCCTGAATCCTTATATCCTCCGGCAATCTCTGATTGAGGGCAAATGATATCTTCTCAGCAGGAATTCTTGTCTCTGTGTCAAATACAGCTACATTTCCCAGAGCATGAACTCCCGAATCTGTACGACTTGCTCCTATAACCTTAATATCCTCTCTAAGAAGCTCTGACAGATGTTTATTTAGCACCTCTTCTATAGTTATTCCATTGTCCTGAATCTGCCAACCATGGTAATTGGTACCATCGTATGCGATTATTAGCTTCACTCTTTTCATGTCTCACCACTTATATATCACTTAGATTCTTGACCTCTTGTATGCTGGTCTCGTACTTATTTATCTCATAGGCCACATCTGCTATATCGGAGCCTAATTCTTTTCTCTTCTTATAATAAGGAACCATGCTATTTACAAAAGCATAGTCTTGGATTTGATGATGTTCGTGCTCCACTAAGTATTCCACCACCGGCTTCTTGCAGGTCTTTATCATCCACAGCATATATGGGAATACCACTATACACCACAGCAAGCCCATCACATGTCCAAGCCCGCCGGAAAACAAACTGGCCACAAGTGTTACTATGGCTACTACCAGTACAAACTTCACTATCTTGTGTTTTACATCCATCATCTGAATATCTATGTCGATTATTTTATCCTGTAGCTTAAGATCCTGAAGTTTTAAACTTGTCATCCTCCTATTGCAACGGGCTAACTCCTCTGAATACTGAGTAAGCAGCTCCTTGGCCTGGATATCACTTAGCTTCTCTTCCCTCTTTATGGCAAATGTCCCCTCTGACAACCCATTTTCCTGAGCAGCTTCCTTTGCCTTTTGTTCCTCCTCTAGCTTAGCTCTAAGCCATATCTCTCTGTCCTTCTTCTTGGTTGAAAGCTGATGAATCTCGGAATCCAGATTATCTATCTGGCTCTTTAGTATATCAATCTTCTCCTCAGACAGCTTTCTCTCATTGTCAAAGGTTACTATACCATTTTCCTCTTCAAGATTTTTTCCGTGAGCATTCAGCTTTCTAAGCATCTTTACTTCAGGTATCCAAAGTTTAACAGCCGCTAAACCACAGGCCAAAGCAACTATTGCAGATGCTATCATCATAATAGGTGCACTAATGCTATATCCTTCGGTTTTTAAGGACACCACAGCTGTAATAAACACAACTACACAGAGTATGGCAACCAATGAAAATGGAATGGCATAGGCCATTCTGGTTCTTGCCTTTTCCTTGGTCATCTGCTTCCTCTTTTTGATGTGCTTTAGCTTGAATTCCTCATTTGAGAGCTCAAGCTCTAGCATTACCCTGCTTTCCTTACATCTATTTAATCTGTCTGCGTATGTAATAAGCTCTGAATCCTCACAGCCCGCTAATTCCCAACTCATATTTCTCCCCCGTAAATATTCACTAAAACTTAATAGCCAGGAACACACCTAAGGCTATCACAAGTAATACCACCACATATCCTATCACATCTTTACTGTCATATACAAGAGGCTTAAGCTTTGTTCTGCCTTTACCCCCCACGTAGCATCGCGCATCCATAGCCTCTCCCAGATTGGATGCTCTATCTATGGAATTCTGAAACAAGGGAACTAACACCTTGCTTATGGCTTTTAATCGCTTAACAGGACCACCCTTATGAAATGATGCTCCCCTTGCCTCCTGAGCCTTCATAATTCTATCCAACTCCTGACTTAGTACTGACAGAAATCTCATAGCAATGGTTATGCCCATAGCCACATTTCCACTTAGATGAAAGCATTTCTCCAAACCGTCAGTCAACTCCGTTGGTGTTGTAGTATACATTAGAAGTGAGGACATGAATATCATCAAAACCATACGCCATACCACAAATGCAAATTTGATTATACCTGCATAGGTTGCAGTCAGTCCCAGTACATTAACACCGCCTGTTCCCGGTGTGGTAAATATATTTATGGCTGAGCATAGCACCACCACCAAAAGTATTCCTCTGGTTCCCCTTAATATGTGAGCCACAGGCACCTTGCTTAAAGCCACAGTTCCTAGAAATATCAGTGTAAGCGTGCCAAATAAAGCTACATTTCTATCTAGCAAAAGTAATATTATATATGCAATTGTAGCTCTTATCTTAAGTCTTGGGTCCAGTCTGTGTAGCAGAGAATCTGCACTGTAGTACTGACCAAGAGTTATGTCCTTTAACAATCTTACCTTAACTCCTTGCAGTTAAAATCTGTTTAATCTATTCACATTAATTTACGTTAATATCTTAATGTATATCTACCTTATACACTTAATAATATTCTCTACGCCATTAAGACTATCTGTCTCCACGCAGTCCACCGGCATACCAGCCAGTCTTAGCTGGATTAACAGCTGCATAATAACCGGAACTTGCGCCATATCAGCTACATTCTGACTATCATACCACTGCTTATAAAAGCCCATAGCCACATCTCCATCATAGCTAAGTCTTCCACCATCTAAGACAATCAATCTATCTGCCCTTTCGGCAATTGCTTCCACATCATGGGTAACCATAATTATAGTAATTCCAGCCTCCCTATGAAGGGCATCTATTATATCAAGCATTTCCCTCTTACCCACTGGATCAAGTCCTGAGGTGGGCTCATCTAATATTAGGTACTCTGGTTTCATAGCAAGCACTCCTGCCAGAGCAACTCTCTTCCTCTGTCCACCGCTAAGCTTGTTTATAGGCATGTCGTAAATGTCATCAGGAAGTCCCACCAGCTTAATTGCCTCATAAGCACGTTTCTCCGCCTCAACCTCGCTAACGCCCACATTTCTAGGTCCAAATACTACATCCTCATATACATTTTTCCCAAAGAGCTGCTGACTGGCATATTGGAACACATAGCCTATCTTGCACCTAAGAGCTTGTATATCCGTAGTTCTGTCATTTACATCTATACCATCCACATATACCGTTCCCGAAAGTGGCTTAAGCAATGCTGGAATATGTTGTAGCAATGTAGATTTTCCTGTGCCTGTAGCTCCAACCACTGCCACATATTCTCCCTTTCCAACACTAAAAGATATATCCTCCAAGACCTTTTTCTTGCCATAGCCACAGGATAGCTTATCCACTAATATTGCATTTACTGGGTCTATTTTTCTATGTTCCACCATTGGCTCCGGAAGCTTAACATTAAGCTCAAATGAGTACGGATGCTCCTTCTTAATTCGAGCCACCATATCTTCAACAGTAAATATACTTTTATCCCTTATAACGTTATTCTCTAGAAGTATCTCTCTAATTTTAACTATCTCAGGGTAGTCCAAACCATAGTCAAACAGATTACTATCCTTTGCAAATATACTTTCCTTCCTACCCTTAGCAACCAGCTTACCCTGATGGAGTAGGTAGATTGTATCTGCGTATAGAAGCTCCTCCATCATGTGAGTAATCATAATTATGGTTATGCCTAGCTTCTCATTAAGCTGTTTCATAGTCTTGATTATCTCTAATCTAGACTTTGGATCCAGCATACTGGTAGACTCATCCAACACTATACACTGTGGCTTCATAGCAAGCACACCTGCTATGGCAACCTTTTGCTTTTCGCCACCGCTTAATTCATTTATTCTTCTATCCGCATATTTTTCGGCACCATCAGTTCCGGCGCCATAGGCCACAAGCCCTGCCTGCTCCACAGCAGTTATTACCCGCTCCCACAGCTCCTCCTGAGCCACACCTAGATTTTCCGCTCCGAAGGCCACATCCTCTGACACCACACTTCCTATAAGCTGATCATCAGGATTCTGGAACACCATGCCTACAGATTTTCTAATATCTAGTATATTATCCTCATCTAAGGCATCTTTTCCTCCGATAACAACTGTACCCTCAATAGGCACCAACAGTCTATTCAGTATTCTGGCAAATGTACTCTTACCGGAACCATTCTTGCCACACACGCCGATAAATTCACCTTTTCTAGCATCAAAATTAATCCCACGGATAGCGTTAATCATATCTGTGAGATTACCCTCTTCGTCTCTGTCAAAATATTCAAATGCAAGGTCGCGAATCTTAATCATAATAATCTATATCTCATCTCCACTATGTATATAGTGTAGCTTTTCTCCCATAATCTCCTTCATTATATCAAAGGCTGATTCACCTGTACAATGTCCTGTATAAAATGTGGTATCCATAGCACTAAGCTCCCTAGCTATAGCTTTTATATTATCCACATCCTCATCACTGTATCCGTTTTTCTTCATAAGGTGAAATCCGCTTATTACCATATCAGGTTCACAGCCATACAGCTTCTTAAACTCATCTAATATATTAAGAATTCCATTATGGGCACAGCCAGAAATTAATACCCTCTTGCCATCATCCTCAATAACCACATACTGCTCATGGCTGAAGTCGTCCTGAAGAAATGTGCCATTCTCCAGCCTCACAGTTAACTCCAAATTCCCTGATGGAAAATGCCTTCTCCCCTTTACACCGGCAAAGACACTTATCTCATCATCAATTCTTACATTTCCTTCAATTAATCTCACCTGTGAAAGCTTAAGAATATCCTTATCTATACCAATATACTTCTCCAATGTGTCATTTGTGTGATAATACTCCCCACCTGCATTGCTTTGCATATATATTGGTGCACTCTCATTAATCTGGGCAAATTTCATCAGTCCTCCGGAATGGTCATAGTGCCCATGGCTAAGCATAGCCATATCTACCTGACTTAAGTCCACACCTAAAGTCTTTGCATTTTCAGCAAAGGCTAATGACTGCCCCGTGTCGATTATCAGCTTGTGTTTTGATGTCTCCACATATAGGCTAAAACCATGTTCAAAGAGTATATTATCTGCCAATGCAGTATTTTCCATAAGGCATATTATATTCATATATAAACTCCTGTTGTCAACCAAATCTAATCCTTTAAATTATAATTCACTAACCTTGAATTAGCAACAAAATAAACTAAAGGACTGAATCCAGCTCATTGCCAAATTCAGTCCAATCATGCTTATTTTAAACTCTTCTACTGTGTGGATGGTCTATAGTATCTATAAACTGTACCAACTGGGGCTAAATCCCACGTGGATTCGGTAACGGTTACTACAGCTTCATTACCCTCTAAAGTAATCACACCCTTGGTTCCTTCTTCTGATTCATACTCTATTCCAGCATCTGTTAGAATTGCATCATCATCCTCAAATACTGCCAAACGAAATACTCCTATTTCCACCTTATATGTTCCATCGCCATTGGCTTCAATTATAAGGTTTGGATCGTTATTATCATAATCCAAATACTTACCTACATATGCACTATTAGTCTGCTGCGCCTCTTCCGTTTCAGTATCAACTTGTTCAGTGACCCCACCTGTCAAGTCAGCTGATTCCTCTTTTGTATCTACATTCATTTCACTGGTCGTATCAGTTTTTGTAGTTTCCTCTGCCTTTCCACAAGCAGCAAGAGCTAATGAACTAATCATCATCATGGTTAATAATACTTTTTTCATTTTGATTCTCCTTTTCTTTCATAAACCGCATCTACAATCCCCCCATATATTCGGAATTGTTTTTGCATTATATCATACACTTAATAAGACGTAAATCCAATTATATATCTAACAACACTTTAGAAAAATTTTTGACAAAAAAGTCAGGCGTGATTTCTAAAATCACACCTGACTTCATAATTACCCCTCTATCTCCACAATTCTCTTACTTGTTCTATAGGTTGCAAGCATATATCCACCGTAAAGCACTGCCATAAGCGCCGCTGTCACGCAAATTCCCCAGAATGGACTTCCACTAAGAAAGGCCGACATAGCAAACTCCGCAAACCTCATACCGAATATGGAATGGATTATAGCTACCACAAGAGGAAGTGTAAAGTAAACTGCTATCTGAGCAAATAAGGCTTTTCTAAGCATCTTATGGTCGCTACCAATCTTCTTAAGAATCTCATATCTTCCTGTTGAATCTATGGACTCAGAAAGCGCCTTAAGTGCAAGTAAAGCAGCGCTTGCAATGAGGAATACAATACCCATGTATATAACTATAAATGTAGATAAAAGTGTAAGTCCATTGCTTGACTCAACAATAGTAACCTTAGTTCCTATAGTCATAGGTGGCAGATAATTTAAGTCATCATAATTCATCTCCCAATACTTTCCTGTTACATCAAGAAGTCTTTGCTCAACTTCCTTCTTCTCCTTCTTGCCATCTACATTAAAGTTTCCTGCCATAAGATATCCTGAAATCTTACCAGCACCTTCAAGGCTTGCTGCCACCTCATCAGGAACAACAACTACACCTGTATTTGTAGAACCGCCTGACATAACTATAAAGCCATTTTTACATTCCTTAGCTCCCGGCTTTAATATATATCCACCACAGTCTATAGTCTGACCTGCTGCCATAGCCTCATCTCTAAACTGCTTAAAGCTCTCAAAATCACAAACTATCTCATACTCATCTGCACCAAGCTCTATCTCCCTAGCCCCATACAAGGCTGCCAATCTATTATAATCTGACACTGAAATAATATTTTCCTTAGTATCCCATCTTGCTGCAGGGAACTGTTCAACTGCCTTATCATACACATCTCCTAAGCCACTTCCCCAGGTCATATTCTCAAGCTGATATATAGGAAACTCCACCATATCATCAGCAGCCCACTGGCTAGTAGGCATACCTTCTTCCTCAACTAGCTGACTAACTGGCTTTGTACCTGTCATCATCATGCTGTAGTCAACAGGTGTACTGTCCTCCACAATAGTCTGCAAATCATGAGCTATAGAAAAGCCTGATGCAAAGGTGCATATTGTTACAAAAAGCATAAGGCAGATAATTGCCATAGTAATGGCTGATGAATTAATACTGTTACAAAACTGTCTTATAACAAATGAATTCAAGTTCTTATTATAAAGCTTCTTACAGCCTCTAAGTGCTGATAACAAGAAGCCT
>JAFTPO010000082.1 GCA_017463225.1 Lachnospiraceae bacterium
AGAGTGTTGCTGCGGACACCATCATGACCATGATCATCATCACCACGACCACGAGGATGGAGAGTGCTGTTGCGGACACCATCATGACCATGAGCATCATCACCACGACCATGAGGATGGAGAGTGCTGTTGCGGACACCATCACGAACACGAGCACCACCATCATGATCACGGAGAGGGATGCAGCTGTGGATGTCACGATCATGACGGACACCATCACCACCACGCTGATGAGGTATTTACTAGCTGGGGTAAGGAAACTGCTCTTAAATTCCAGGAGTCAGAGCTTAAGGAAACATTAGAGAAGCTTGCATATGAGGATGGTGAGTATGGTGTTATTCTTCGTGCAAAGGGAATAGTACCTAGCGTTGACAATGACTGGATATACTTTGATCTTGTTCCGGGTGAGTATGAGATTAGAAAGGGTCAGCCAGACTACACAGGAAAGCTTTGCGTTATAGGAAGTAACTTAGATGAAGCTAAATTAGAGGAGCTTTTTGGTTTAAATAAATAATTGGAGATACATGATATGAAGAATAATCAGGTTCAGGAAATTCCTGTATATATGTTTCTAGGCTTTTTAGAAAGTGGAAAGACAACATTTGCCAGTGAGACTCTTATTGAGAGAGATTTTACTGAAGGTGAGCCTACACTTCTTCTGGTTTGTGAAGAAGGTATTGAGGAATATGATGAGGAATATTTAAAATCCAACAATATATTTGTAGAGTATCTTGAAGAGGAGAATCTAAATACTGAATATCTTCTCGACCTTCAGGATAAATACAAGCCAACTAGGGTTATGATAGAGTATAATGGTACCTGGAAGATGGATAAGCTTTTTGGTATTAGAGTGCCAAAGGGTTGGACTATAGTTCAGGTAATTAGCTTTGTAAATGCCCAGACCTATGATGTATATATGGCAAATATGAAGTCCATAATGATGGAACAGCTTGCCACAGCAGATATGATAGTATTCAATCGTTGCGATGAGAATACTAAGCGTGCTGAATACAGAAAGGGTATCAAGGCCATTAACAGACGTGCTCAGGTAATATTTGAGAACAAGGATGGAGTAGCTGAAATCGATGATGAAGAGATGGAGCTTCCGTTTGATATTGAAAAGCCTGTTATAGAGCTTGAGGAAGAGGATTTCGGTATCTGGTATATCGATTCCTGTGATAATCCTGATAAGTATGTGGGCAAGACTATAAAGTTTAAGGCTATGGTTCATAAGCCAAGCGCTTATAAGAAGAATGAGTTTGTGCCAGGCCGATTTGCTATGACTTGTTGCGCAGATGATATCGCGTTTATTGGTTTTAAATGCTATTATGAAGGTGCAAAAAATCTTACAGACAGACAGTGGGTAATGGTTACTGCAACTATAGATAAGGAGTTCTACCCAGAGTTTGAGGGTGAAGGACCGGTGCTTAAGGCAACAGAGGTTGCACTGACAAGTCCGGCAGAGGAAGAGTTGGTGTACTTTACCTAGAAATAAAGTGTATGCTTATCGGCGAATGAAATGAGCCGGTAAGGTTCGGAATTACGAGTAGTATATTTGGCGTTTTGTGTTTAGGAGACATTATGAAATATAAAAATATAGTAGAAGGAAAGTTTATATCAAGACCTAATCGATTTATCGCTCACGTGGAGATAGAGGGCGTGGAATATGTGGTTCACGTTAAAAACACCGGTCGTTGCAGAGAACTTTTGCAGCCGGGAGCTACAGTTTACCTGGAAAAGAGCGACAACCCTGCCAGAAAGACCTTATATGACTTGGTATCGGTGAAGAAAGGGAAGCGTATAGTTAATATGGACTCTCAGCTTCCTAACGGTTTGGTTGAAGAGTGGCTTAGGGAAAGTGATGAGGCTAGAGAAATATTAGGTGATATAACCTTTATAAAACGCGAGAAAACCTATGGTAAGTCCCGTTTTGACATCTATGTGGAAGCTGGGGATAGGAAGATATTTATAGAGGTTAAGGGGGTAACCTTGGAAAATGACAATGTGGTCAGCTTTCCGGATGCACCTACAGAGCGTGGTATAAAGCATTTAAATGAGCTTGTGGACGCATTAGAGGATGGATATGAGACCTATGTGTTCTTTGTTGTACAGATGGAGGGTGTGGACTATTTTACTCCTGCTTGGGACAAGCATAAGGCCTTTGGAGATGCTCTTGTGAATGCACATAATAAGGGAGTAAGTGTACTGGCCTACGACTGTAAGGTTAGTGAGGATGAGGTAAGGATAAATGAAGCTGTGATGGTGCAGCTTTAAAGAAAAGGTAGCATATAATTTAAAACGCAACTGATTTGCAAATTATGTTGACACAAACCTTTAGTGGTTGTAAAATACAAATTGCAAATTAGTTGCGTTTTGTTTGTGAAGTGTCGGCATGGTTTATATTGATATAGAACAGAAAGGACAATTATTATGTCATTACTTACCTGTGAGAATGTATCTCTCGGTTACGAGGGTAAAACAGTTGTAGAGAATTTAAACTTCACCGTAGAAAGTGGAGATTACTTATGTATATTAGGTGAAAATGGTTCGGGAAAGAGTACTCTTATGAAGACTTTGCTAGGGCTTAAGACGCCTATGTCAGGAGCTATTACCCTTGGTGATGGCTTGAAGCATAATGAGATAGGATATCTTCCGCAGCAGACTATAGTTCAAAGGGATTTTCCTGCTTCTGTAAAGGAGATAGTTTTATCAGGCTTTTTAAACCACAGTGGGCTAAGACCATTTTATAACAAGGAAGAAAAACAGCTTGCTAAGGACAATATGAAGAGACTTGGAATCTATGAACTTAGAAAGTCCTGTTATAGAGATTTGTCAGGAGGACAGCAGCAGAGAGTTTTACTTGCAAGAGCGCTTTGCGCAACTACTAAGATGCTTCTTTTGGACGAGCCTGTGGCTGGTCTTGATCCTAAGGTTACTATAGA
>JAFTPO010000024.1 GCA_017463225.1 Lachnospiraceae bacterium
CTCCATAACAGTGCAGCTTTTGTAAGCATCAGGAACTACCACATCAGCATTTACCACTACATCACTATATGCCCCTGTAATAGTGTAATCTAAATGCTGAGGTATATCACTTTCTACAACCTCGACTTGTCCCTCGGTAGCATCCGAATAATCCACCTGTTTCTTGCCACAGCCCGATAGCGGACAAAGCATAACAATTGCCAGTGTTATAGCTATTTTCTTATAGTTTATTTTATTATTAATCATTACATTTCTCCTGATAATGTCTTAAATTTGTTTATCCCCATTTTAATTTATCCCCAAGTAATAGTAAATATAAATTGCTTTTACTCATATTTGATAACTGTTCCGTCTAAGGCGTTAATCATTACAATTGCATTCTGCTGGTGAAAGCTTTGATTGTTCAAAGCATCCTTACCGAAATAATACCATACAGGAACCAAAGCCTTCTTACCATCCTCGTCCACCATACCATATGCAAGCTGAATTGACTCAATCTTATACTTTCCGCTATTTGCATCAGCATAGGCCTGTAACTCATCCTGGGCAATACCATCCACCTTTTCAAATGGAAGGAAGACTATGTCCTCATTCATAGGACCTACCTCTTCCATAGGATTGTATACCTTCATCTCACAGATTCCCTGTCCATCTACATAAACTCTTATGCACTCTGTGTTCTCAAATTTTTCTACAGGAAATTCTTCAAAATACATTTCATTTCCTTCAAGGTCATTATATGCCATTATCCAGTTTTCTGATGAATATGCCATAGAATAATTATTATAATTGCGACCAAGGTACACATTATAACCATCTATACCTTGAATAAATTCGTCTGTTTGAATCATATTAATATCCTTTGGTAATGTACAAGCATAAAAAGCTGTATTTGACTGCACTAATTCATAGCCTTCATATCCAAGCTTCATGGCAAATTCCATAGCCATAGCCTCTGATTCCTCTTGAGAATAGGTACTAGCATTTCCTGATGTTCTCACATCTATGGAATCAGGACTATAATCTGCAAGCTGAAAGCCTACAAATCTATCCCATCTTATAAGCTCCATACCACAATTATTACCATTCTTCTCAAAAGATAGAATATAGTATCTGCCATCTATAGCACCAAATACTCTACAAAAGTAGGCATCTTCCTCAGTTTGATAGAACTTAAGCTCATCAAAGCTTTCATCTGAATTAGAGAAGAAATCCTCCTCATCAAAATATCCTAATACATATTCAAATGTACGAGCATCCCAATCATTTGCGGCATTTGCAGAGGCTGTTGTCAGCTTATCTCGAAGATTGGCTCTAGCCTCCTCGTTATAAGGCATATAAAGGAAATAGCTTCCCTCATCGAAGATTTTATCTGCCATGGCCTTAATGTCATCATCCTCGTATACAACCCTTGAAAGCTCCATAACAGTACATTTCTCATAATCCTCTGGCACCTTAATCTCTGCGGCAACCTCGATGGTACCCTTGGCCCCTGTGATGGTGTACTCTATGTTCTCAGGAATCTCAATGGATTCCGCCTCTGTAGTTTGGCTTTCCACCTGCACCTCACCATTTGCACTTTCTGTAGCGTCCGAGTAATCCACCTCTTTCTTGCCACAACCAATCAAAGAGCAAAGCATAATACCTACTACAACCATAGCTGTTTTTCTTCTCATAAATTAATCCTCCTAATAGTATATACATTATCACTTAATAGCATGGTAGCATGGAAATGTATCCGAAATGTATCCGAATTGTATCAAAAAACTTAAGGACCAATTATGTACTTTACTGGCCGGCCTGCCTAGGGTTCCCACCGCGCTGACACTATAACGGTCAGCTTAGTGGGACCCTGTCGCGGCCGGAATAAAGTTTTTTCTTGGTCCTCATCGTTTTTTAATATCTGTATAGTACACTTCCATCTAGTGCATTTATCATAAGACATGGGTGTCTAAAGTAATGTTGTCTGTCCTCTCCGTAGCTATTATCGAAGAAATACCAGGTTGGTACCAAGGAGGTCTTACCGTCCTTTTGCTCTATGCCGTAACCAAGCTCTATCTCCTCTATTATAAAGCTGTTTTTATAATCATCTGCGTAGCTTTGAAGCTCAGAATTTGCAGCCTGAAGCATAGAGTCAAAGTCAAGAAGAATTGCATTTTCAGTTGCAATACTTTCCTCAATCATAGGATTTACTATATCAACCTCGCATATTCCGTTATTATCTACATAAACACGGATGAACTCCTTCATGTCAGTAATTGTAATCCACTCCGGGTCACCATCAAAGGTAGAATACTGTCCAAACCCTTGGTACCTACAATAGTTATCATCAGTATAGGTTACGGAATATCCACCATATTTTCTACCGAAATATATGTTATAGCCTTGGATTTCTTGGGCATAGTTCTTCTCCCCGGTTGCGTTCTCCACTGTATAATATGCCTTCTCGGCATTGATGGATTTGACTATGCTAAGATCTCCATACCCTAGCATTTCCACATAGTCTCTGGCAAGCTTTTCTGCCTCTTCCTGCGTGTACTCACATAGATTTCCTGTTAGCTTCATGTCAAAGGATTCTGCTCCCACCTCTTGAATAGAATAATCCTCTAAACGGTGAAGGTACATATGGTAGTTTATATCATTCTTCTCAAAAACTAGCATATAATACTGTCCATCTATGGTACCTATTATCTGACACATATTAGTGAATTCCTGAATATCTGCATCTTCAGGATATGGGCGAACTGTATTAAACTTAAGTGTTCCGTCGATTTCCTCATCTCCAGTCAGATAACTTTCACGAAAGCCTATATTAATCAAATATCCGTCTTCAATAACATGCCTTAGTTCCTCATCATCAGTTCCTTCTAATATCTCATTAAGTTTGTCCCTGCAGTACGCAATCTGCTCTGCGCTATAAGGCATATATAGGAAGTAGCTTCCCTTATCGAATATCTTATCTGCGTAATACTTTATGTCTGCATCCTCATAAGACTTCTTACCAAGCTCCACTACTGAGCACTGGGTGTATTTGTCAGGAAGCTTTACGGTGGCATTAACTCTAATAGTTGACATCTTACCGACTAATTCATAGTTTAAGGTCTCTGGGATTTCTGACTCTATAGCCTGTGGGTTGTCAGCAGCTTCTGTAATCTCTGCTCCACCTGGAGTTTCTGTCACGTTGTAGTCCACCTGTTTCTTGCCACAGCCAGCAAGGGCAATTAGTGAAATTGTTGCTAATGCCAGGTATATTGATTTTCGTTTCATGGTGAAACCTCCTTGTAAGCTTTTATAGAAAAAGTTAATATATAGTTACGCTAAATGCGTTTATATCCTTAGGTGAACCATCCATGGCATTATAGTTGGTAAAATCCATTCTTCCAAAATCAAAATTACTTCTATCCTCATCAACCATGTAAAACCATACGGGGATTAGTGCATACCTATCAGTTTCCTGATCATAGGTATAACCATAACCCAGCTCTATTTCATTAATATTTATTGTCTTAATCTGCATTCCATCGAAGGTATAATCAATATAGCTTTGTAGGTCCTCCCTAGCTATATTATCTATATTTTCAAAGGACAGCAGCTTAGCGTGATTATCTAATATCCGTTCCTCCTTCATAGGATTGAATATCAGTAGCTCACTTATTCCATCGCTATCTACATTTACCTTTATGTATTCCGTAGCTGTGTTATTACCAGCTATATAGCTGTCCCCTACTACATCTATAAAAAAGTCTGGGCAGTTTGATGTGTTAAATGCCAGATTATATCCATCTATCTTCCTACCAAAGTATATATTATAGCTATTCATTTCCCTAATATCCTGACTTGGGGCATAATTATTTTCCTTACAGTCAAATACTTCTATAGCTTCATAATCTGTATACCCCAATGACTGTATGTAATCTGTGGCAAGCTTCTTTGCTTCATCCTTAGAATACACACACTTATTTTCATATATCTGAACATCTAAGCTGTCCGGGCCTAGATTACCATTTGCATCATTATTCATATCTCTAAGCAGCTGTAGCTTCATGATTACATTTCCCTTATCTGCGCTCTGAGCTATTAGCATATAATAGTATCTTCCATCTATGGCTCCTATGAGACAGCATTTTTCAATCTCAGGATGCCACCCGTCCTCTTCCGGTATGGTATAAAGCTTAAGCTCTTCTATTTGTTCCATATCCTTAAAGGCAGGACTTAGATTTTTTATACGATTATCCAAATTGAGTAGCTCATTTTGCAATGTGTATCTTTCCCTCTCGTCTGTTGATGCATCCCTTATGCTGGTAAGCTTGTCCTTTGCAATCTCTATCTGTTCCTCAGAATAAGGCATATACAGGAAATAGCTGTCCTTGTCGAATATCTTTTCAACCAGGCCTTTCACATCCTCATCTGTAAATCGCTTAATAGAATACTCCACCACAGAGCATTTGTCATGGTTTTCAGGCAGGATAATGTCAGCATCTACAATTATGGTTCCACCCTCTCCCATAAGCTCATAAGATACCTTGTCTGGAATTTCTGCTTCTACCATAGCGTCAACAGCTTCCTCTGTTGCTTCAGTGGTGTAATCCACTTGCTTTTTATTGCTACAGGCTGTTAGGGATAATATAGTAAATGCTGTCAAAGATAAAACCGCCATTTTCATAATCAATTTCTTTTTCATACGTATCTCCTTGCACACTTCACACTATAAATCATTACCTACTGTTCCGTAGGTACATCTTTTTAATCCTGTAATTACTTTTTTCTTCATACTCCATTCCTCCTAATATGTTTTCCCGAGCAGTACAAGCAAGTTTTTCTCTATATGCCCTGATTTCCATATACACTATCAGTTCACCATTAGTTTTCCTGGGCAGTACAGGCAAGTTTTCTTCTATATGCCCGGCTTTTCATGTTCTCCACCTGCTAACCACTGATTTCCTGGGCAGTACGAGCAAGTTTTTCTCTATATGCCCGGATTTCCATATACACTATCAGTTCACCATTGGTTTTCCGGGCAGTACGAGCAAGTTTTCATCTATATGCCCAAAATCCACCATAATATTCTTTATCATTATAAAGAATAACACCAAAATGTATCTAAAATGTATCAGAAATGTACAAAAAAAGATTAAGGACCAAAAAATACATTTTCAAATCCTTAATCTTCTTATTTTCCTTACTCTCCTCTGGTATATGTTCCAGGTAAGTATCCGTACGCTACAATATTACCACTTGCTCCTTCCTCCACAGCGTCAAGCTTCATAGCGTTGTTGTAGAATATTGAATTGCTGGTATTGAATGCTCCCTGCACTCTCTCCACTGGCTCCTTAAGGGCAAATACATATATATCATAGCTATGTGTTCCTCCTGGAGGATATGGTCCCACATACTCCTCTTCTGGAGCCCAACCCTGAGCAAGCTCTGTCTCTGTCACATTCTTAGACTTCCAATGAAGCCAGTTGCCTGCTGAACTATCCACCATATATATTACGTAACAGCTTGCTTCCGGAACCGGCTCCCAAGAAAGCTGGGGCGATACATTTTGTCCATCATCCACACTGGAAATAATAGGATCCCAAGCACCATCATGTAAGTCATCTGAAGATAACTCAAATGTAGCCAATCCACTATCTGCAAATATGTCTACACTTTCTACAACCTCCTCTGTGGTAGCCTGAGTTGTTGTTTCAGTTGTCGCCTCCGTAGTGGCTTCTGTTGTAGCCTCTGTAGTTGCTTCTGTGGTTGCTTCTGTTATGATTTCACTAGTTGTTGCTTCAGTATTTTCCTTGTCCCCGCATCCAGTAGCTACAAAAAGTAATGAGCAAAGTATTACTCCATTTAGAATTGATTTTTTAAATGTTCTCATAAAACCACTCCCTTAATATCTAAAGCTATGCTCCACTGTTCCATCCAAGGCATTGATTATCACCCTGGCATTCTTGAAAAAGTTTATATCAGTTTCATCATATATATCTGCGTAATAATACCATGCAGGCACCAAGGTTACACTATCCCCATCACGTACAACTGTATATCCAAGCACCACCTCATCTATGGTATAGTCTGAAATATAATTATCTGTGTAATTTTCAAATTCGTTCTTTGCGATTTCGTCAACATCCTCAAAGTCAATCATATTTGGACTATCTGCTATAATACCCTTTTCCTCCCAAGGATTCCAAAGTTCAAGCTGGCACACTCCCTGGCTATCCACATACACACGAATGTACTCTGGATTCTGATAGGATCCTATCATCATGTTTCCGTCCTCATCAAAAACATATGCTCCACTGAGCCAGCCCTCAAAATACATACTGTTAAAGGCTAAGGAATAATCCTCATAACCTCTGGCAAAGTAAATATTGTAGCCATCTATAATTGTAGACTCTTCCCCATAATATTCCAAATCAAAGTTTGGGTTATACTTTTGCGCAGTGTTATTCTGAATAACTGTCATATTGTCATAGCCTAGCTTTTCCACAAATTCCTGTGCTAATTCCTGAGCTTCTTCCTGAGTATAGGTACATGGATTACCATTAAGCTTCACCTCGAAGCACTCAGAGCCCGCATCATTTACGCTACAAATATTATCCATTCTATCAAGTAAGAGACAGGAATTATTTCCAGCCCTTTGAAAATTCATAGTGTAATATTCACCATCGATGGTTCCTGCCAAGCCACAGGCATCTATGTATTCATTACCACCATTATAAACTGTTATCCCTCCAGTGTTGTTAATGTCAGCATTAGCCACACTATAGAATTTATACTCACCAGATATTGTATCACTCTGTCCGCTAAGATTTTGTAAGCGCAAATCCATATTAGGGAGGTGATATTCCTCTATAAAGGCTTTAAGCTCTTCATCCTCAGTTTCATCCTTAATATTTGTAAGTTTATTCTTTAATTCAGCGATTTGTTCATTATCATATGGCATATAAAGGAAGTGACTATCCTTGTCGAATATCATATCTGCATAAGCTAAAATGTCCTTGTCCTCTATAGGACTTGTTGTAAATTCCACTATAGGGCACCTACTATAATTCCTAGGAACCTTGGTTTTCGCAATTACTATAACATCAGATTGCTCCCCATGTATCTGATAGTTAAGTATTTCCGGACAAATCCCCTCTTCCGCGTCTACCGGAATTTCTTCCGGAGTGTTTTCTTCTAGCTCCACTGTGTCCTGATTAGTCTGGTTGGTATAGTCAACCTGTTTCTTCTGATTACAGCCACAAAGTAGCCCTAATGATATGCAAGCTATACCTAGCTTTAAAGTGTTTTTTCTCATTTCATTTCTCCTTTTTGTCCCCGTATAACATAAACACACACATTTACAGATAGCATCTTAACATAGAAATGTATCTGAAATGTATCTAAAACAATTTTTAATAAAAAATCCCGACACTATCTAGTGCCGGGATATAAAATCTTTGATTTAGAAGCTAGCCATCAAAGCATCAACTTCTCTCTGAGTAGCTAAATCCTCTGAGAATGCACTTGCAGAACCTGCGCAGATACCAAGCTTAAGAGCTTTTTCCATATCGCCATCAGCTGTGTAGCCTGCAAGGAAGCCTGCCAACATAGAGTCTCCTGCTCCTACTGAGTTAAGAACCTCACCCTGTGGTGCTGCGTGCTCATATACATTTCCATCCTCTGTTACAAGAATGGCGCCCTTCTCTGCTCTAGAAACAAGAACATTTCTAGCTCCCTTCTCCTGAAGCTTCTTAGCGTATGTAATAACATCTTCCTTTGTGTTAATCTCTACATCGAAGAGATTGCCAAGCTCAACATCGTTTGGCTTAATAAGGAATGGCTTGTATGGAAGTACATTTAAGAGTAGCTCGCCTGTAGCATCAACGATAACCTTAAGACCATTGTCCTTAAGTCTGTGGAGAATCTCCTGGTAAAGTGACTTAGGCATAGTATCAGGAATACTTCCTGCAAGAACTAAATAATCATCAGCGTCAAGGTAATCAAGCTTCTCATAAAGCTCTCCGATATACACATCATCTACACGTGGTCCCTGACAGTTAATCTCAGTTTCCTCATCGCCTCTAACCTTAACATTGATTCTTGTAAGACCTCTGTCAAGCTTAATAAAATCAGAATTGATTCCGCGCTCTCTAAGCAAATCCTTAAGAACCTTACCTGTAAAGCCTGAGATAAAGCCTATAGCCTTGTTCTCTATACCTAAGTTAGTAAGAACAATAGATACGTTGATACCCTTACCACCTGGCAGAACCTTCTCTGAAGAAGCTCTGTTTAAGCTACCAACCTTAAGGTCTGGAACTGTCACTACGTAGTCAAGTGATGGATTAAATGTTACAGTATAAATCATGTCTTGCTACCTCCTTAAATGTAATTGTACGTGTTTTAAAAACCCCTATGTCCATTATATAACATTTGTCGTATATTTCAACCATAATCAAATATTTTTTAGATATTTTACACAAATATATGTATATTTTATTTTTATTCAAAAATAAAGAAAAAATGTCAGACAGTGGCAGGTTATAAAAACCAACTAATGTCTGACATTTTCCAATATAATAAACGATTACAGCTCCACTGTTACCTCTACAGGACAGTGGTCTGAGCCAAGTATATCTGTATGAATTGCTGCGGACTTAAGCTTGTCCTTTAAGTCCTCTGAAGCAAGGAAATAATCTATACGCCACCCTGCATTCTTCTCTCTAGCCTTGAAGCGATAAGACCACCAGGAATAGATGTCTGTCATATCAGGGTAGAAATGTCTAAATGTATCTATAAAGCCTGACTCAAGGAGAACTGTCATCTTCTCTCTCTCCTCATCTGTGAAACCGGCGTTACGACGATTAGTCTTAGGATTCTTAAGGTCGATTTCCTTGTGAGCCACATTTAAGTCGCCACAGATTAACACACTCTTCTTAGCCTTCAAATCATTCAAGTATGCTCTAAAATCGTCCTCCCAAACCATTCTATAGTCAAGTCTTGCAAGCTCGTTCTGTGAGTTTGGTGTGTAGCAGGTAACCATATAAAAATCCTCATACTCTAAGGTAATAACTCTTCCCTCATGGTCGTGCTCATCTATGCCTATGCCGTATGTTACATTGATAGGCTCGTGCTTGGTAAATATAGCTGTTCCGGAATATCCCTTCTTCTCAGCGTAATTCCAGTATGCGTGATAGCCTTCCTTCTCCCACTCTATCTGTCCTTCAGAAAGCTTAATCTCCTGCAGGCAGAAGAAATCTGCATCCATTTTATCGAAAAAGTCCATAAAGCCCTTTGTCATACAGGCTCTAAGACCATTTACATTCCATGATATAAATTTCATAATACACTCCTTATCCTTACTCATGATTAATAAGTACTGCCTTAATCTCCTCAGCCTTCTCGTAGCCATTCTTCTCCATAATGTACTTTAAGGCTTCCTGTAAATCTGCTTCAGATAAAATAATCTTCTTGCTGTCAGTTACAACTGTACAGCCACCGCTCATGTCACAGCAACGTCCTGAGCAGGCAGCCTTCTGAATATTTTTTCTGCTTACAGCGCCTATTTCCTCAAGTACATTTAACATACGATACACTGTAGCTATACCAATACTCTCATCCTTCTTGTGTGCCAAAATGTATATTTCCTTGCAGCATGAATACTCTTCATTTGCAATTATATCAACTATCAGCTTTCTCTGCTCTGTAAGTCGCAAGCCTTTTTCCTTAAGCTTGGCCAGTATATCATCCTTACTTAGAGCAAGGTTTTCTATAGCCTGATTGTCCTTATCTGCCATATTCGTATTCCTTTCTAAAAATATCTACTCCTTGTAGACTCCCAAAATCTTCACATCACTGCTCTTTCTGATATCCTCAAGAGTGTCAAGAATTACATCCAGTCTCTCCATCCTACCATCAATCTCTATGTAGAAATTATAGGTTCCCAGCTCCTGCTTAGTAGGTCTGGACATAATGGATATCATGTTAATCTTATTATCACTAAAGCTTTTCAGTATCTCGAATAGAATACCCGGTCTGTCCTCCACCGGCATAACATAGATAGGCACTCTAACCTTCTCTTTCGCCTGTGGATTAGTAGGCTCATTGATAGCCTTGTTGTCTGTAGCCCTACCCTTCTTAAATATTAAGAATCTGGTGTGATTGTGGTCTGAATCAGTTACATTTTCCACCACGAATCTATCCTTCTCCTTAACAGCTATGTGATGAGGTACAATGGCTGCTGCCCCCGCTTCATCTCCCAGCATATAGTAGGATTCCATATTACTCTCTGTAGAAACAATCTTGGCACCGTTTAGAGAATTGATAAACTGTCTACACTGACCATTTGCCTTGAACTGAACGTACAGAGTCTTAATCTCCTCTAAGGATCTAACATTGCCCACCAGAGAAAATTGAACTGACACTGCATTCTCATCTATGATGCACACATCCTTCTCCAAAAGCAGGTCTAAGGTTCTCTGAACATATCCATCCAGTGTATTTTCCACAGGAACGATACCCAATTCACAGTCCTCTTCTCCACTGTTTGCATCGTCACTGCACACTGCCTTAAACACCTCATCTATGGTTGGATAATAAATACCATCTAGTGATTGTCCTATCTTATTTTCATACTCAAGGTATGCCTTATCGCTAAAGGTACCCTGAGGTCCAAGTATTGCTATCTTCATATCAAATATTCCTTAAATCCAGTCGTAATTTCCCCCGGTTATAGCCAGGCTTAAAAGTGTGTCCATCTTCTCCACATCCTCACCCTCTAAAACCTGAATGAGCTTTGCGGTATCCTTCAGAGTACTCATATCCTCATCAGGTCCAATCTCTAGGTCAACCTCCTGCTCACAGTAGATGCAATCTATAGTGTTCATAGTCTGCAAAGATAAGAACTTCTCTCCACAGCTCTCGCACTGATAATATCCGCACTTAGTAGTGCCTTCCGGTACATAATACATAAATATATTTGCGCACAAATCTATCTGTTAATATACAATGTGCGCTCTCCTTTCTAGTTTACATAATTTCATTTTGATTATTATAATATCTTCAAAACTTTAGTAGTATCTCTCACAGGAGATTAAAGTATCCCCCTCATAGGTAAGCTTCATATTAACCAGAGGCTTACCATCTATTAAATCCTGCAGGAAATATCTGTCTCCCTCCCACAGGCTTAAATCCATCAGCTTATCCTTATTAATCCACGAAAGCTCCCCCTCGTTGCAGGTATCAGTGAGCTCTCCTTCAAATTCGCTGGCTGTGAACATAAACATTAGCTCGTCCTCCCAGCAGTCTGAGATAAATGTTACCACTCCTCTAAAGGAATACTCAGTAAGTCTCAATCCGGTCTCCTCGTATACCTCCCTTAGAACACAGTCCTCCGGGCTTTCTCCGGCATCCAGCTTACCTCCGATGCCCAGCCACTTGCCCTGGCTCTGATCCTGCTCCTTCTTGTTACGGTACAGCATCAGGAAGCTATCATCCTTTTCTATATAACACAAGGTGGTCAATCTCATAATATACTCCTAACAAACCAATGTTTTTCAACACATCCAGCTAATTATAGCACAACACATCCATAAAGTAATGCATTTTTTTCATAGTTTTTCACATACTAAACTAAAATATATAAAAACATAATTTCACATAGAAAGGAATCAAATATGAGCGAAACTCTAAAGTCTGTAACCAGATATCTGGTGCTGGCAACTATAGGCATCCTATTTCACTTCACCTATGAGTGGTCCGGAAATAATACTATAGTCGGGCTTTTTACCCCTACCAGCGAGTCTGTCTGGGAGCATCTTAAGCTACTATTCTTCCCTATGCTTCTAGCCACAATCTGGGATGCACTTCGGGGAAATACCACCACCGGTTTTCTAAAGAAGCGTATCATCTCCATTATGGTAGGAATGGTTGTTATCATCGTTTTATTCTACACATCCATGGGAGTTAGCGGACGTATAATCGGCTGGTTTAACATAGCGTCCTACCTGATTGCCCTACTTATAACACTAATATTAGATAAGGTGTTAAATATCGAGGATAACCCTTACAGCGCATACACCGCCCTAGCCACCTTTGTTTTATTTACAGTGGCATTTGCAGTATTTAGCTTCAAATCTCCTGAAGTGGGAATATTCTATCCATTTCCTGAGAACGCAACCTACTTTCCTATAGTTGCTGAGGAGTAGCTACCACTAAATAATTTAGTATCATAGGTTTATTAAATTCACACCTTTGTCGATATAAAACTTAGGGTGTAACCCTTTTTAGAAGACATATTACAAGGATGTGAATATATGAATAGCTTTATGCAACTAAAAGGACAGGATAAAAAGAGCTTTCTGCAGTCAAAGTTTATGTATTACAGAAAGTTCAATACATACGTTGTACTTTTTGCCTCTCTGGCGTCAATTACATATTTTATCTCGGACTGTCAGCTGTTTGGTCGCTTTGCCTGGGAAACATTACTTCAGAGATGCTTTATATTGGTTCCACTGATTGCATTTCTCATAGTCAATGCCAAATGCACTAACTATTTTATCATGTCCATATTTTCACAGTTTATGGGTCATATGATGATGTGGTGTACCATAGGCGCAATATACTACCTACCGGACAAAACACATGCCAGCGAAGGCTTTATAATTATGCACCTTGTGTTCATGGCTTTGACATATGCCGCACCATTTTGGTTAAGTACCATATCCCACTGTGGCGTGCTTTTAAATATAATTATATCCCATCAATTTAATCACTATGCGAATATAGATATTATGTTTTCATTGGGACTTCCTTGTCTCCTTGCAATTATAGCTACAAACTATGTTATGTGCGGTGTGTACTACGATACTTACACCACCAAGCACCAGCTGGAGGATTCACTGGTTATGGATCCACTTACAAGAGTTTACAACAGACACAAGCTTCCAACTATAGTGGACGGAAGAAGATTCACATTCGACCACAACGAACACGTCAGTATTCTTATGGCTGACATAGATTTCTTCAAGCAGGTAAATGACACCTACGGTCATGATATGGGTGACGCAGTTCTTCAATCCGTAGCAAAGGTAATAAAGAGCTGTACCCGTTCCAACGATTACATCATCCGCTGGGGTGGTGAGGAATTCGTAGTGATAATGCCTAACTGTCCTATAGAGCAGGCTGTAAACGTAGCTGAGAGAATTCGAGAAAGGGTTGCTGACACAGATAACGAGGTCTGTGATATAACAGTATCCCTGGGAGTTGCCAAATACGATGGAGTCAATTACGAGAATGCTATAATAGATGCGGATAAAGCTTTATACGACGCCAAGGAAGGCGGAAGAAATAGAGTGGTGTGTGCGTAAGCATAAAATACTACTAAAATCCCCTAATTTTCTGGTTTGGGGGCACAATCTGGATGATTTTTGGGCATAGAACGGTTAAAACCTGCTTCTATGCCCAATTTTTGCTCATATTTAACTAAAATATGGGCGTAGAATGGTAAAAAACCTCTTCTACGCCCATATTTCGATCATAAATTATTATCCCTAGTAATTCTCAGGCTTTACCTGGAAGTAGCTCTGTGGGTGTGCACATACAGGGCAAACCTCAGGCGCCTTCTGTCCGATGCAGATATGTCCACAGTTGATACACTGCCATATAACATCTCCATCCTTAGAGAATACAAGATCTCCCTCGATGTTAGCAAGAAGCTTTCTGTAACGCTCCTCATGCTCCTTCTCTATAGCTGCAACACCATCAAACTGTGCTGCTATAGCTTCGAAGCCTTCCTCTCTTGCAACCTTTGCAAACTCAGCGTACATATCAGTCCACTCATAGTTCTCACCAGCAGCTGCATCCTTAAGATTCTCGATAGTTCCCGGAACTGCTCCACCGTGAAGAAGCTTAAACCAAAGCTTAGCGTGCTCCTTCTCGTTGTTAGCTGTCTCCTCGAAAATGTTAGCTATCTGAACATATCCGTCCTTCTTAGCCTTTGACGCGTAATATCTGTACTTGTTAGTAGCCTGTGACTCACCAGCAAATGCAGCCATAAGATTGGCCTCAGTTCTTGAACCTTTTAATTCCATATTTTATATACCTTCCTTTCTATAGAAAATGTACCCATATTTTACCAAATTAATACAGAAAAATAAAGTGAAAGCTTGGTTAAAAAATTCTTTTTCCCATGTAATCATCTCTTGTGTAAACCATGCCAAAATACACTGCAGCAGCTACAACAATTGTAATTACCACTGCAAAAAATAAACTTACACCTATACCAGTTAAAATGCTGTAGCATATCACTGCAATCACCGACATTAGAAGGGATGCCACCAGCGGCTTTCCTATGACACTTATAACGCGCAGCTTAGTGTCAAACAATTTTTCCATAGAGTTAATATTATAAAAGCACATGGCCATAGAATACACCACTGAACCGGTGACTAAGATGCCCATTACACTTCCTGACACCTTTAACAAGCCGACCACATATAAGATGTGAACGATAAGGGCCTTGGCAACATTCTTCATGGCAATAAAACTTTTCCCCATAGCCTGAAGGGCGCTATTTAAAACCGTGGCCACGGAGAAAAACAGCACAGAAACGCTTCCCATAACTAGTGCCTCTGAAGCCACATCACTGGTGCCTGTGAAGAAAAGCTGCATAATAGGCTTGGCCAATATCATCAATCCAAATACTGAAGGTACTGCAAAAAGCACAACACCTCTCACAGCCCTACTAACTCTAACATTTACATCCTCTATCTCATGTGAAGCATATTCCACGGAAAGCTTAGGCATCATAGCAGAAGAAATGGCGCTGGCAATGGTTATAGGTACATTTATGAGGACCATATACTGCCTGGAATAAATGCCAAATATCCTGGCCGCACTCTCCTGGGAGTAATTCCTAGCCTGCGCCCAGCCCCAGAATATCTTCATATCAATGGTTGTACTGACATTATATATAAAGCTGGTAAGCATAATAGGAAAGGCATAGATGAATATTACTCTAAAGAGAGTAAAGTAGGATTCCTTGGGTTTGGGAGGAGCATCTTCATAGAGCTTTACTCTGGTCTTTCTAGTTAACATAATATTTGCCACAAGGAATATAAGAGCTACCATAACACCTATCAAGGTTCCCAAAGCGCTGCCCATAGCTCCGTATGCAGGACCAGGAAGATATGAGGATGAATACTTCATAAAAACAAGGGCCAGTGCGATACTGAATATGGCATTAAATATCTGTTCCACTATCTGTGATATGGCTGTGGGTATCATAGTATTGTGTGCCTGAGTATAGCCTCGGAGAACACTTAAGAATCCTGAGAAAAATATAGTTGGAGCCATTACTTTAAGCGACAAAACTGCAGGAGCCACCACCAGCTTATCCGCAAAAAAATACGTGACTAGAGCTCCTGCACCACCCACTATGAATACGTAAAATAAGCAGGTACGAAACAATCTTTTGCAGTTTACATAATCTTTCTCCGCCACATATACAGACATAACCTTAGATATGGCCATAGGCATACTGTAGGTTGTGATCAGCAGGAGCATATTATATATATCATAGGCAGTGCCGTAGTAGCCATTTCCCTCCTCACCGATTATATGATAGAGAGGAATGCCGTAAAGCAGGCCAAGGGCTCTGGACACAAAGCCAGCCACGGCTAATATAACTGCATGAACCAAAAACCTCTCCTTCTTCATGGACACATCTCCCTCTTAGAATAATATGGCATATATGTAAAATACCCCTGTCACAGGTTATTTTTACCTGAAACAGGGGTTGGTTATTCATAATATATGTAAATTTCTAATTATCCTGCCTTATATCTCCCCTTGCTCACGAAGATAATCCAGCAATCCCTCACAACCCATAACCACATCATTATAGGTTGTCTCAAAGCGACCTGTATACCAAGGATCCGCCACATCACGATTAATACCTGCAAACTCTAGGCACATCTTAATCTTGTTATCAGGGTCACCTCCAAGGATTCGAAGGGAATTGCGAACATTTGCAGAGTCCATGCAAATTAAGTAATCATACTTTCCATAGTCGTCCTTACGGAGTTGAACTGCACGCTTTCCCTCGCAGGAGATGCCGTGCTTTGCAAGTTCTTTCTTCGCTGGTGGGTAGACAGGGTTTCCTACTCCGTTCCATATTTCCTCAGTGCTGGTAGCACAGGAGGCGATGTGGAATAGGTGGGAGATATTCTGTTTTTGGACCATGTCCTTTAGGACGAACTCTGCCATAGGTGAACGACAAATGTTGCCGTGGCAGATGAATAGGATGTTTATCATAGTTTTTATAACTCCTTAAATCTTCTTAAATCCTTATAAATCAAGAGGAAACCTCATAATACTCCTGATATTTATATAGATGTGCCATTGGTGGACGCTCCTATAGCAACTACTCTGATTGCTTATTATACGACTGTTCAATAATTTCCATCACATCATCTATCTCCGATGTATGTTCAAAGAACAACTCTGCATCTCCATTTCCCCAACGTCCAAGCCCTGTTATGTCTCTGCAAAGCCCTTTAGGATCATATATATCTGTATACTTCATATTAATAGAAACTCTCAACCGTTGCTTCTGAACTACAATATCAACAAAATTTGTATCAAGCTTATATGCAATATACAGTTTCTTAAATTCTCTCTTTACATTTGCAGACAAATTAGTAATTCTTCTATCAAGCATGTCGAACAACATCTTTGTAAATGGATTTATGTCATATGTCTCCAAAGAATATCTTTGTGTTGTTTTCTCTTCCACCTGATATGGCGCAAGCTCTGCTACCGATAATTCTGGATACCTCCATATCTTTTTAGCCTTATCACCAAGTAACTGCGCTCTTTCCTTGATATGTTTTTCATTCCATTCCGTTAATTTAACTAAATATGCATTTAAACGAAGTGCACTTTCTTTGAAGCCTCCAGCCATATCCATTTTTATCATAAATGGCTTATCGCTCATTTCAGAGTTATATGCAGTAAGTGTCAAGTTTCCTATAGTGTGCAAATAAGTCTTTTGTACGTCTTTCCAATTATCTCCCAACTCTTTCTTCCACTCGTCACTTAGATTGCTATTTTGTGGCATAATGTGTTCAATCGTATAATTCTCAATAATAATAGGAGCTTTATTATCATAATTTTCCAAATGACTTAAAATAAAGTTTCTTGAACGCATATTATAAATGTCTCTTGATGTAAATGCTGATATAAATTTATCATCATCAGGAAACTGTTTATAGTCATCTCTCAAAATGAAAAATGCTTTAATAGAATTCATATAATCATCATTACGAATCTCATTTCTCAAAGTAGCAAATGTCTTATTCAACGAATTTGTCGGAATATCGCAGATGCTTCTTCTAAACACATAGCTTATGCACATCTTGATAACCTCAATCAAATCATTTTCTGTAATAATTCCTTCTGCATAGTCATTATGAACTTTCAACAAAAATGGATATGCTACCTCCATTCTAAGGTTGTTAATATCATCGTACAACGACTTGATTGTAGCATTTTTGCTACGAACGAAAACCATATCGGTATAATACCTTGAGTAAGTCAGCAAATCCTGACACAATTCTCTAATCGTTGCAAATTCACAGTTCAAATGATATAGCTTAAACTCCTCATAAACACGGTCAATTTTAGGAATTCTGGTCTGCTTCATTGTTAGATAATCACGGAAGAACTTATCCATTACAGAATCCTGTTTTTCATATTCGAACATCAGCTCCATTGGTCTCCAGAGGTGCTCGTATACATAAGTTTGCTCATCGGGCTTTAATCCCATGAGAACATAATTACGTATCAAATCAGATTCTGAGAGTTCTTTACCCGTTGAATTTAAACTTTCAAATATCGCTTGTGCATCATCTACATCACGGTCAAGAGTAATATTTACAATCTGCAACTTACCGATAGATTCATAGATTTCTGCAGGTGCCAAATCCTTTGTAGCAATCTGGTCACAGAAAAATTTATGATTTGCTAACAAGCGAGAGTTTGTATTCTCTGGCATCGGTTTGTCTTCAACTAGATTGACTAAAATATCTCTGTCAGTCTCTGTTAACAACAGTTTGTATCTTTCATCGCCACTTTCGTATTCATTCTTCAGCAGCATATTATCGATTCTTCTGGAATTAATTGTTGTATCTTCCGGATGTGATACTGCATAATCCCTCAAGGCAATTAACAACAACGTAAGCGTTGTCATTCGCTGCTGTCCATCAATAATCATATATTTTTGAACACCAGTTGGCATCGCTTTTTCTGCAATATTAACAATAGAACCAACAAAATGTCCTTGCTTATTTTTCTTCTGCATCTCTACAATATCGTTCCACAATCTCTTACATTGTTCAATATCCCAACTATAATATCTCTGGTAAACGGGAATCAGAAATTGTTTGTTTCCATTGAGAATAGCGTATATATTTCCTTTAGTAGCATCCATAATACTCTTCTCCTCTGCACATACTAATTTCCATATGGTGCCTGGTCTTCTGCAACCTTTAATACTTGCTGTTCAGCATAAGTGTAGGGCACTGGTTTATGAAAATTTACAACATTTTCTCTCATATCATTATTATCAGTCCACAACTCGCACTGTGTCATAACAGTCTGAACCGCATCGTCCATACCTTCCGGTGGATAACGATGTTTCTTCAAGAGTTTTTTAATCATAATACGCATCTTGGCTCTTGCAGAATCACGCTTCTGCCAATCAATAGTTCTATTTTTTCGAAGTGTATCTGCCAATTCTTTAGTAATCTCAATCAATTCTTCATTTTCATAAAAATCTTTAATTGCTTGTGGCTTAGTAAGCGCATCATAAAAAGCAAGTTCATCCGCTGTGAGTCCCAACTGCTCGCCTTCTTGATGAGCCGCAGCTATCTGTTTTGCAAGATTCAACAATTCCTCAATGACCTGTTCATTAGTAAGCATACCATTAAGATATCTATTCATAGCAGACTGCATAATCTCACTAAATTTTTCTGACTTAACAACATTGGTATGACGATAAATATGCACTTGCTCTGCAATCAATTTTTTCAATAATTCTACAGCTAAGTTCTTTTCTTTCATCTTAGAGATTTCTTCCAGGAACTTAGGATCAAACAAAGAAAACCCTTCTGAAACATCTGAAAACAGGTTAATGACACCATCGCTCTTTATGCTAGCTTTTAGCAACTCGTTAATTCTGGCATTCATCTCTGGCAACGATATTTTCTTACCGCCACCCTGATTCATCAGCCGCATTACAAGAACTCTTACTGACTCGAAGAATGCAGCTTCTATACGCAACTTTTCTTCAACCATAGAAGAACAAAGGGACAACGCCTGTCTAAGCATTAATGCTTCCTTCAGGAATTCCTCTTTTTCTTCTTCCTTATCCACCGCAACGATAAAGTTCACAGCACCGCTAATTGCTTTTGACCTTTCGAGGTCAGTTCCTGTAGTAAACTTAGAATAATCGTATCCGTGAAAAAAGTCACGACAAATAGACAGTTTCTCCAAGAACTTAGGCAACGCCACCTTTGCAACGTCAGTATCACCATAATTTTTCTTATCACGAGACGTATAATCATTCATAGCTTCTCTCAGTGCAGAAGCGATACCAACATAATCTACAACAAGACCACCTTCTTTATCCTCAAATACACGGTTGACACGTGCAATGGCCTGCATCAAGTTGTAACCCTGCATAGGCTTGTAAACATACATTGTTGCAAGAGACGGAACATCAAAACCGGTAAGCCACATATCAACAACAATAACAATTTTCATAGGGCTATTGTTATCCCTAAATTTCTTAGCCAGCTCATCCTTATGTCTCTTATTTCCGATAATCTGTCTCCATTCTTCAGGGTCTTTGTTGCTCTCGGTCATAACAACGCCAACCTTCTCTGTCCATGTAGGGCGGAGTTCAAGAATGCGGTTATATATTTTCATAGCAATAGCACGTGAATAAGCAACAATCATCGCTTTTCCCGTGAGCATATTTTCTCTGTAGTTTTCATAGTGGTCAAGAATATCATTAACCAAAGAATCAATAGTCTGGTCATTACCAAGCACCGCTTCCATCTGACCCAACTCACGCTTGCTCTTTTGAATAACTTCTGCATCAGCATTGTTAGCCATAATGTCATATTCTGTATCAATCAAACGTAATGCTTCTTCATCCAACTTCAACTTGATAACTCTGCTCTCATAGTATACCGGACGTGTAGCACCATCCTCTACCGCCTGTGTCATATCATATACATCGATATAATCGCCAAACACTTCACGAGTGCTTCTATCCTTCATAGATATAGGAGTTCCGGTAAAACCGATATATGTAGCATTCGGTAGGCTATTACGAATAATACGTGCTGTACCAATTTTAATTTTGCCAGTTTCAGCATCTACTTTTTCGTTCAGTCCATACTGTCCACGGTGAGCTTCATCGGCCATAACAACAATATTTCTTCGTTCAGAAAGTGCATCTTCCGACTCCTCAAATTTCTGCATTGTTGTAAAAATAATACCGTTAGCTTGTCTTCCGTCTAACAATGATTTCAGGTGCTCTCTGCTTTCTGCATGTACAGGTTCCTGACGAAGGAATTCTTTACACTTTGCAAACTGTCCATAGAGCTGATCATCAAGGTCGTTTCTATCTGTAAGCACAACTATAGTAGGACTATTCAATGCTTCCTGCAACAAATGTGCATAGAAAACCATAGATAATGACTTACCGCTACCTTGTGTATGCCAGAAAACACCACCCTTGCCATCTGTAATAGTTGCTTTTTGTGTAGACTGAACAGCTTTATTAACAGCAAAATACTGATGATATCCTGCTAATATTTTAAACTTCTTCAAGCCTTCATTTGAGAAGCAGATAAAATTCTTAATCAAATCAAGTAGACGTTCCTTCTGGAACATACCCTCAAAAAATGTATCAAACTGCGCAAATTGCGTATTTTCATAATTACCATCTTTTGTTTTCCATTCCATGAAACGGTCTTCCCCGGAAGTGATTGTTCCTGCCTTAGATGTAAGCTGGTCGCTCATAACGCAAATACAGTTATAGACGAACATCGACGGGATTTCCTGCATATAATTGCGCATCTGCAAATATGCCTCAGAAGCATCTGTTTCCTCACGTGAAGGAGACTTCAACTCTACAAGTACGACTGGCATACCATTCAGAAACAGCAGCACATCAGGACGCTTATTGCTGTTTTCAATAAATGTCCACTGATTTGCCACTACAAAAGAGTTATTGTCCTGGTTTTTATAATCTACAAGATATACCAATCCAGAGCGTTCTTCACCCTTTACAAAATAGCGCACTTCAACACCATGCTGAAGATAGTCCATAAAAACAGCATTTTTCTGCACAAGTTCACCGTTTTCAATATTCTTAAGTTTGTTTATGGCTTCTGCAATTGCATCGTCCGGCATATCACGGTTTAATCGATACAATGCGGATACCAATTCATCTTCATATAACGGACTATGAAAGTCTCTCTCAAGGTCTGGTGCATACAAGTGTCTATAACCCATTTCTTGGAAAAGCTCTATGATGGAATTCTCATAATCCGCTTCTGTATAAAATGCTGACATCACTTCACTCTCCTAACATTAATTCTTATGAGCATCGGAAATAAAAGTAGATAAATATTCGTATAAAACAATGTACCTATTCTGCAATTCAATTGGAGGAATAACTATCATTTTTTTAGATAATTCTTCCTTGTCGAGCACCTGTCCTTCTCTTGCACCTGGTTTTATAAGAGAAAGAAAATAATCTGGGCAGTTACGCATAAGCAATTCAAGAAACACTGGATTGATAATGCTATCATTAATTTTATACACATGATACGCAGGACTCACAGAGCCAATTAAATCCTTCATTACGCCAAAATTAAAGATTTCTCTACTCATTCCGAAAATAATGCATCCTCTATGAATTACTTTATTCTTTGACGAATTGCAAGATAATTGCTTATTAAATTTCTCACTCCTTGGATATACACCTCTATTTGTAGTTGAAAACTCAGGTATATCTGTTCTTTCTCCTACTTTTTCTTTAGTTTCAGTTAGAAAAACGCCCATTTTGCTGAAAGTCCATCCTTGCGGAATAATTCCACATTCAGTTTCTACCATTTCACCACCGTTTTCAGAATAGGGTAGTCCGTGTTCATCAGGAAAATTGTAATCAATGAACCAATACTTAAATATCTCATCCAATACTTTCTTTGTTGTTATTTCTATCTCCTTTTTCAAATCATTTTTTGCTTGCCGAAGTTCTATAAGATGATTAATATTATCACTTGAAACTGATAATATATTAGGAATGCTTACACTTCCAAGCAAATCTGTCTCAGAATTTGATGTTCGGAGCAATGTATCAATTTTTATATTGAGTTCTTTAGCTTTCTCCTGTAATTCATAAAGTTTTCCAGTATCAGAATCTTTTTCGTCTAGCCAATCAGATATTTCATCGGCATCCAAAGAACCAACAACATACTTAGTAGGTGAAATATTGTAATTTTTCTTCCTCACTTCTTCTGTAGTGGCTTTGTAGCAGAAAGCAGTTTCATTGCTGTATTTCTCATCATTAATATATGATTCATATGTTCGAACTATTTTTTCAATATCATCATCAAGCAACTCACGGATTGTTCTACTTGTCATACTTCCAAGTTTTCTACCATCTATAAATAGAGTTGTATTGGATTGTTTCTTCTTTTTTGAGATAATCCAAAGGGATACTTTAATTTTCGTTGAATAAAACAAATGTGCAGGGAGCGATATGATACACTCAACCAAGTCGTCCTCTATTATATTTTTCTTAATTTCATATTCTGCACCATTTGAGATTGTCAGAGCAGCATTCGCAAGTACAAGACCAATTTTACCATTAGGTGCAAGGTGATGTATCATATGCTGAATCCATGCATAGTTGGCATTGCCAGCTGGTGGTATACCATATTTCCAACGTACATCGTCTGTCAATTTATCCTGACCCCAGTTTGAAAGATTAAATGGTGGATTAGCCATGATAAAGTCAGCCTTCAATGTTGGATGCAAGTCGTTAAAGAACGTGTCTGCATGATAAGAGCCAAAATCTACATCTATACCACGAATAGCCATGTTCATTTTTGCCATCTTCCAAGTATCAGCTTTAGATTCCTGTCCATATACAGAAATTGTACCTCTATTGCCGCTGTGCTCCTGAATAAATTTTGCACTCTGCACAAACATCCCACCTGAACCACAGCAAGGGTCATATACTCGAGAATTGCTGAAAGGCTTAAGTATTGATACAATTGTTTTTACAATACTTGAAGGTGTATAGAATTCACCACCCTTAACACCTTCGTATGCTGCAAACTGCGCAATACAATACTCGTAAGTTCTACCAAGAAGGTCTTTACTCTGCTCAGTATCTCCCATATCCATATTTGTGAAGAGGTCAACGACATCTCCCAGAACACGCTTATCCAAATCAGGACTTGCATAGTTCTTAGGGAGTACATTTTTTAAGACCTTATTTTCTTCTTCGATTGCTCTCATAGCATTATCGATTACAGTTCCAATCTCCGGAGTATGCGCTGCTATTGAAATTGCAGACCAGCGAGCTTTCTCAGGAACAAAAAACACATTTTCCATTGTATATGCGTCACGGTCATCCTCGAAACCGTCACCTTCTGCTACAAGCTCCTGATATCTCTTTTCAAACGAACTTGAAATATAACGCAGGAAAATAAGTCCTACGATAACTTTTCTATATTCTGCTGCCGGAATATGTCCCCAAAGAACACACGCTGCATCCCAGATTTGCTTTTCAAAACCAATATTGGCATTATTTTTTTCAGCCATGCCGATACCTACCTTTCGTATTTTATAATATTAAAATATCTTTCTTTTTCATACCTGATTTAATCATTATCCGGTACAATATCCAAAATATCATCCATCTTACAATCCAATGTCAAACAAATCTTCTCTAATACCCCTACGCGAACATCTTCATTTCTACCGAGCTTCGCCATAGCATTTGTACTGATTTTAGCCTCTTTTATAAGCTCTGTTTTCATCATCCCTCGTTCATTTAAGATGACCCATAATTTATCATAGTTAACCGCCATTTTAATCCTCCAATTTCGATGAATAATTTGACATTTATACTGTGTATTATTATAGCATTTTTTTTGTTGTTTCTCAATTAGAAATTGAAGATTGCAAATTGCAAAAAACCAACAATTACACTTCCACATTTTCATTATACCAAACCTACCTGTCCAATAATCTTCCCACAAAAAATGTCGGTAAGATTGCTCCAACCGACACTTCTATTATTCTAATTCAACTCATTTCACACTTTCTTTTTACCAGTGAATATAGAAACTACCAAATTTGTATTGTTCCGCAAGATTTCTTTTTTACACTAAAATAGGTTCCTTACTCTACAGCATTATACATCAAATCAATATCATATATATTTTGAATATATATAGTTTCTTGACCGTTTTTTTCTAATACTCTTTGATAATTATAATCAATTTTAGTCTCACCGTTACGATTGTATAATCGTGTAACAATATAGCAATCTTCATTTTCAAAAACTATCGGATACACAGTATTCATTTTATTTGATTTGTCATCTTCAAAAGCAACTTTGTATTCTCTATTATACACATCGTTATATATAATCACTTTATACCCATTTCTATCATATTCTGCTCTGTATGACATTATGTAAACTATTAGTAATTCGATTGCTATGGTTGCAATTACAGGAATGATCATATTAATTAACCTTTTTTCTTCAGAATTAATATTTTTTTCCTTGTTTTTGTTTTTTCTAGCCTTCCACTTTTTTTCTATCAGAAATTCTATTGCGAATATATTAATAAATAAGCATAAAACACACGAAAGCAATAATACCACAATGATATTTACAAACACATTATCAGTCTTAAGATCTTGTATTTCACTATACGTAGTAACCATAATATAAAAAAATGAAATACCTATTTCTACCATCCAAAACAAAAGGATATTTTTTATCTTCTTTTTATTTCCTTTTTCTTCTGCTATAGATATTTTGTAATAAAAATAATTTATAAGAAACCAAACTGTAAATATTGACACTGTTTGTATTGTCTGCAAAAACACATTATCATTATTTGCATCAATATAGCATTTATCAATTCTATACACAGCAAATTTGCCTGACATATATGCATACCATATGCTTTTTATCAGCCAAATTCCAATTGAGAAAAACGCTGCAAGAATAGTACTAAATTTTGCGAAATCTTTGCTTGCCATCATCTTTACATCATCAAATAATTGTTGTACTATTTTTTTATCTCTACTTTCATTGTTTTTTTCTTCTTTACTGTCTTTTGTCAATTGTTCATCCTCCCTAAATTCATCATTGATATTTGCAATGTTAATTACCAACTTTTTATTGTAACATTCTACAAATTGGTTGATTAGTACTTATACATAATATAATTCAATACAATCCAAATCATTATAAACAACCTTTCAAAATAATAAATATGTCTTTATTGAATTATCCAAAGGTTTTATATGAGTATTAGTATTTGTTCATTTCATATCTATTTATCTACACACCCATATCCCTATAGTAATTCTTCACATCCTCCAGCATCTGTTCCTTCACCTTCTGAAAATCTTCCTCTCCCATTCGTGAAAACAGTGCATGATTCATAGAGATAACACCCAAATCCTTAGAATGATACAAGAATCTCTTTCTCTCAAACTTCTCAAATGGGTTGGTCAGCATATTGATTTTTATCATTTTCCTATCCTTCAATGTCTCTGCATTATAAGGACAGGATGGTCTATCTACCGGCAGACCTCGCGCTATTCTATCCTCATAGAATGCAATATAATCATCCATTACAGCCTCAATATTTGCATCCCCTATAGAATTCATATTCTTAATAAATTATAGCAAAAATGGCATCTTATAAGATAGTGAATAGTCTCTCTCAGCCAAGAAGTCAAAGAAGTCTTTCTTTATTGTTTCTTCAGTATGCTCTGGGATGTTTAATTCATTTCTTATGTTCTTTACATCCTCCGGGCTAAATAGATTTATCTGCTTGTTACCAAATGGATAGGCAACTGTAGGGTTTATTTTGCCCTTCTTTATCCAGCTTGTTATGTTGCCAGTGCTGACATAATATTCCCTAGCTAACTGCTCCTGACTTAAGTAATCACCATATTTATCTTCGAAGCTATTGATATCAATTTCCACTATACGCTCTAGCGCAATGCCCAACTTATAATGTGCCATAGCATATCTAAATTTCTTTGAATTCCACTTACTATCAATTTTGAATGTTGTACCCATCTTTTGATTTATTTGCGAAAAAACTCCAATAATGAATAATGTAAATGCTATAATTCCTACATTTTCATTTCGGAACTTTTTTACATTTTCATAGTAACATTTACAACATTCACACCACATAACTTTTTTCTAAAATGGTATATCAGGAAATTTATCTTTCTTAGATGCATTCCAACTTAACATCCTATAATTACAAGTCTGTTCCTTCTTCTCTTTTCTTAGATTATATTCTTCTGTATCCATACCAAAACATTCAACTACGATACTAGAATCTTCTTCAACCAAATCAATTATCGCATCCTCTAAATGATTATCCGTATACAACGACATTCCAAAAGACCATGGTCTAAAAAAAACATGCTTGTTTTTTGAATGATTGTTTTCAATATAATCTATAATATATTCGAAGAATTTAGCCTCGTATGTACTTTCTACAAACAAGCCATATTTATTCACTAACAAAAAACATATATCCAAAGCCTTAAAATATGGTTTTGTACTTAGAATTCCCGCAACAATTATTCTGTATCCTGCTTTTTGAGCATTCTCTACTGTCAAACCATTATATGTTTTACGAAACTTCTCATTTGCACAAAAAAGCACCTCCGCGCTTACAGAAAAGTTCCTTTCCCTTGCAACCACATCATTAATAGCCTTATAATATCTATTTATTCCACAAACTTTATAGTTATCATATAATTCATTATATTCGGCATCTTTATATTCCCAATAGAAATAATTAATATCATTCTTACCCTTATTTATATCATCCAATGTACATCTCTTGTTTCTTATTTTAATCTTCTTAAACATTGAAACAACATAAGATTGAAATTCTTCAAATTTCAAGTAATATTGGCATGGTGCATACGCCATTTGATACCAAGAATACCAATTTACTTTTTTATAAAATGCCGAAAGAGTCATGCTCTCCTCTGAATTATAGATTTTAGCAGAACTATAGCTTGAATTAAGTACCATTTTAGTATTTCTATGAGTTTCCAGTAAATTGGCAATTATAATATCAGAATCTTCTGTTTCATACCTGAAGGCAGGATTACTTAAACAAATTTCTTTAAAGTTACTATATCCCGGGCAATTTCTATTATGCAAAGATTTAGAATTATGCATAGCAGGATATAACTTGCCATCTACACTATACTTATATTCAATATCTTTATTCCTACATGCGCAGAATATTTCCACCTGACCAGTTTTAAATTGCTTTAATATCTCATTATATTCCTTACTCTTTTTAAAATCCTTTTGCTTGAGCAAACATATTCTTTCATATTTATTATTTTTGTTTTTTATTATAAACTTTTGTTCCATATTTTTCACCCTTTCACATCTTTATTACTAGTATTACGAAATAAAAATGTCTAATCATCCTTTTTTTCAAACTTATGTCTAATTATATTAACTACTTTACTAGAGCGTTTTATAACAAAAAACAAAATCATTTTTTTAATTTTCCAAACATCTAATAATTATAACATCCTCCTCTTAAACCTCACTTCAAAAAACTCCCTTGCAACGTCAAGATCCATAACCAAGCATCTAGACGCAACACTGGCATTTAACTTAGGTGGAAGTTCATCGCATATATATCTAAGTTCATACGTATTACTCCCCTCCGGATAAGTATAAACAAGCTTATTCTTTTTCTTATCTACAGTAAATTGTTTCCTCTCGTTTTCCCAAGCATTTAATATCTTATTGATGGCATTACGACCGACCACCTTCTCACCAAAATAATCCGAATAAGATAGTACCTCAACATAAGACGGAAGCTTATCATGAACGAATTCTCCAAATATTTCTATAAGCACATTCGATGATATCTTAAATATATCTGGGAAGTACTCATCATTTCCTGCCTTCATTTCCTCTACCATACTATCTATCTTTGGAAGTATTCTCCTCACATACTCGCAGTACAAGCTGTTAGTTATGTTTCTCATACTTTCATTTATTCTCTTAGAATTCTTAACTCCAGCTTCCTTGTCTATTTTAGCATTGATGCGACATCCTATAGCTCTCTTTGATATTGCTGCTTCAAGAGAAGGTAGCTTATTAGTAGTGATAGCAATGGCAGGATAATTTATAAAATGCTCTCTAACACCCCATTCATCATCTTTTATTATCTTTCCTGCGTGGTGCTGAAACTGTGCTTTATCTAAATCATCAATGTTTATTGGAATACCTTCGCAACCTCTTTTTAAACCCTCAATATTTGTAGTTGTGAAATCACCAGTTGAGTTAAGAGGAATTCTAGTGTTGCACATAAGCTTCGATAATAATCTCAAGAATGTCGACTTGCCTCCGTTTGATTCACCATATATTATACCTACCACCGGGAACGGCGTTACATCATATCCATTTTTATATGCAACATATCTTAAATATGGCATAAACAAACTGGCAAAGTACCAATTCAAAAAAGCATAATAATCCTTTTGTGCTTGCTTAACATCTCCATAAAACGTATTTAAACTGTCAAAATAACTAAACAAAAATGTTATATCACTCTCTATATTCTCGTAACTTGGAAACAAATTACATTCCTTTCCATTGAAAAACAATTTATTTGCATCATAATCAATATGCAACTTAGGCAATGTCTTTTGTTTTTCTCTTTTTTCCTTAATGTGTTCTTTATTCAGACTATAAAACTTCTTCATCTGCTCGGCTACTATCATTATCTTTCCATCTGCCTTTTTAGGCTTAGGAAGCATAGGCTTTAATTCTTTTTCCAATCCTATGATGTTTGCAACAATATCTATATCATCGTCTTCTTCCTCTGATTGTTCCAAAAACACAACATTTCGTTTTTCCAATGTATTCAATACAGGAATCTCCTCTGGATGCTCTTCCAAAAACTTTTCGTCTTCCATAGACTTTGTCATCACTTTTTGATTAACATTATCAGAACACTTATCTTTAAACTCCTCAAATCTATGCTTGTACCATGCATATGCCTCTTCATCGTCATAATAAGAAATATTCTCTCTTTGAATCCCACAAAAAGCTGATGAAGACATATTGGCGCTACCGGTTATTACTCTTTTTCTACCATCCTTTGACTTTAAGCAAAATATTTTCTCGTGTGATTTTATATCTCTGGAAACATATAGCATAAGCTTATCCTCATCCATTTTTTCACTCATTTTGATAGCACTTTTACTTTTTACCAGTTTCTCTACCAAAGCTCTCTCAACTGCCATAATAGTAGCCAAAGAATCATCTACCAAGCCCTCACAACCAAAGATAATTTCTGTGTAGTCAAACCTATCAATAAGCTGTTCCATAAATCTCAATCCCGATGAAAACGTAATAACATACATCTCATCAAAACCATCGAACAGTTCTTGCCAACTTAATTCCCTCGACTGAATAAACTTAGCCTGTACTACCTGAAGTTTTCGTGAAGCATCAACTGTTAAACCTTCATCAAAATCAAATAAAGTTAATTGTTCCATATTGTCACCTCATACCTTTCTATGCATTTTGCATATTCCATATCGCTCCTAGTATCATACCTCTGTTGTATGACTACTTCATCATAGTTTCTTATAATATTAAACCAATGCGAGTCCTATAATCAGGACTTAATCAAATCAAACTAGAAACATAACGAACGTAATGTGAATTTTTAAATTCCAGTTTTTCAACCCCAAAATATTCAAATCCGGAATTTACTCTTGCACATGGTTTTTGGTACAATCTCATGTGGTTATCTGTCTGCCGGAAAGGATCACCATATGAACGAACATAACCAAAAACATTTAACCCTATCTGACAGAACCTATATCGAACAGGAGCTGTTGCAAAAAAGTACTTTTACTTCTATTGGAAAGAATCTTCACAAAGATCCCACAACTATCTCTAAGGAAGTAAAACGTTATCGTAAAACTGTTCCTGCCAAACATAGCTATCGCTGTTGTATTTGCAAACATTTCAGGGATTGTGATCTGATGAGCAGGGAACTAAAGTGCCCCAGTTATCAGAAAGACTCCCGCTACTGTGCTTACTATTGTAAAAGATGTTACAGAAGAAATGCTACAGAAGTCTGTCCGTATTTCTTACCTTACACCTGTGATAAAATCAACAAAGCCCCTTATGTGTGCAACTACTGCGAAGATTATAAACCTTGTCCTATCGACAAGAAAATCTATGAGGCTGCTTATGCCCAAAGACAATACGAAAAAAAGCTGTATGATTCCAGAAAAGGCATCAACATGACTCCGGAAGAATTGCAGGAACTGAACGACTTGATATCACCGCTTATCCTGAAAGGACAACCATTAAGTCATATATTTGCAGTACATTCGGACGAGATTCCTGTTTGTCGGCGGACTCTTTACAACTATCTGGATCAACGTGTGTTTCAGGCTAGAAACATTGACCTTCCCCGTCGAGTTCGTTATAAAAAACGGAAGAAGAAATCAGAACCAAGAAAAAGCAAACATCTTCAACAGGTATATCGTAACAAACGTACCTATGTGGATTTTGAACGCTTTATGGAAGCTCATCCCGATACAGAAGTTGTTGAAATGGACACCGTCAAAGGCGGACGTGGTAAAGGAAAATGCCTTCTTACACTTCTGTTTCGAAGCTGCAGTTTTATGCTTGTAATTCTCATGCCTGACTGCACGCAGAAAAGTGTTATTAAAGCTATCAACGATTTAACGGAAGTTCTTGGAATCCGTACGTTTAAAAAATACTTTCCCGTCATTCTGACGGATAACGGCTCGGAATTCAAAAATCCGTGGGATATCGAAAAAATCGAAACCGGAACACATCGTACCTATGTATTCTATTGTGACCCATATGTTTCCAATCAGAAAGCCCGACTGGAGAAGAATCATGAATACATACGCTATGTTATCCCAAAAGGGCGCAGCATGCATAAATACACGCAGGAAGATATAAGCCTCATGGCAAGCCACATCAACTCTACAGCCCGAGACAGCCTGAATGGTGCCTGTCCATTTGATTTGGCCAGCCTTCTTTTAGACAAAAAAATACCGCTCTTAGCAGGACAGTTTAAAGTCTCCCCAGACGAAGTCATGCTAAAACCGGTACTCATAGAAAATAGTGTCAAAGAAAGAGAGGCCCGCCATGAACAATAATCCTACCATTCCATACGACATTCTTCTGGATAAATATTTAGAAGCCCAAAGAGATATCGAATACTTGGAATATAAAATATCTTCATTGAATGAAGAACTTGATGCCTGGCAAAAAGCCTATGAAGACTATGCTGACATCCTAATGGAGCACGGTCTCATATAATCCTATCAATCTAAAACACATGAGCAGATAGATAACCACCAAAATTCATCAAATTTTCTCCGAGACAGGTGGAATTTATTTTTGCTCAATTTTCTCCAGCTGTCTGTTTGCCATGCAAACAAACAGACTTGGTACAACGAATTATAGCACTTTTCAGGGTACTTTTGTATAGGGTATCTTCAAAAAAGTTGCTCAAAATTCAAAATACGAGGTCAAATCAACTTGAACCGGAATTTAGTTTTTCATTTGACCGAAACATAACGAACCACATAAAAACAACCCCAACCGCCTCAGCAGCTGGGATTGCTTTCCATACTACGCCACAACCCTATCTAATTTTTCTGGCATAAAATGCCCTTTACACCGCCTCAAACCCTTCATATTCCAATCTTCTCACCTCGAACAACCGATGCTGCCGTGGCATTGGCTACTTTATTCACCAAGCATCAATCATCCAACATATAGACATTTATCAACTATATCATCCAAACAGGAACAATATAATTATCTCTATCAATTGCACTAAGGCCTGGCTTCATACATATTACTGCCCCCTTCGAACGTGGTGTTGATGACTTATCCAGTAAACCAAATACCTTTGTCAGCTCTGTTCCAGGATTGGAAGTTTTCTTAATTTCTATTGGATTCAAAACCCCATCATGTTCTAGAACAATATCTATTTCCTTAGAATCCTTATCTCGATAATAGTAAATGTAAGGTTCCTTTCCACAATTCAAGTAAGTTTTCATAATCTCTGCAACCACATAATTTTCTAAAATTGCACCATTCATAGCACCACTCTCTAAAGTTTCAGCACTACTCCACTTGGTTAGGTAACATACCAATCCTGTATCATAAAAATACAATTTAGGTGTTTTCACAAGACGTTTTAGTAAATTATTGGAATATGGATGGAGATAAAATATAATTCCAAGTGTTTCCAAAATCCCCAACCAGTTCTTTGCCTGTGTCTGATTTATATCTGCATCTCTAGCAACCTCTGCCATATTCAGCATTTGACCACACCTTGCTGCTACTGCTGTTATAAATCTAAGAAACTTAAGCGAATCAATAGCATCCGACAATTCCCTTACATCACGCTCAATATAAGTTGACAAATAACTGCTATAAAATATCTGACTATTACTGTTTACACCACTTATTATTGCTGGCATTGATCCTTTATATATTCGTTCAAAAATAGCTCTTGTGTCTGCTTCTTTTCTTCCATTCTTTCTAGTGGATAATGCCTCCATATCTATTATAAATGGTTCCATATCACCACCTGAAATTTCTGCCTGAGATAAAGATGTAAGCGATAGCACAGCTACTCTTCCTGCTAATGATTCTTGTACTCCACGCATTAGTTTAAACACCTGAGAACCCGTAAGCCAAAATGCACCTGGCTCATGATATTTATCTACGTGCATTTTTATATAAGTAAATAATTCTGGTGCATATTGTACCTCATCAATCAACACAGGTGGCTTATGCAACTGCAAAAATAATTCCGGATCAGTCTTTGCGATATTTCTTTCATTCAAATCATCTAAGGTAACATATCCTCTATCTGTTCCTTCCATTAACTTCTGGAGCATAGTGGTCTTACCAACCTGCCTTGGTCCAGTAACTAAAACTACAGGATATTCTTTTGTAACTTGATTAACTACGTTCTCCAAATTTCTCTTTATATAATTCATACTGTCTACTCTCTTTCGTCTAATTTGTAATCTAATTGTATTTTAGCCGAATATTGCACAAAAATCAAGTATATTTCGGCTAATTTATAATGTAATTATATTTTAGCCGAAATATACTCATTCTATAACAAAAAACCATCCTAACAATGAACCGACCCCCAAAAGTTAGACCTAAAAATCTAACAATTGGGAGGTCGGTTTTTTATGGCAAAATATTCATTTGAATTTAAAAAGCAAATGGTTCTTGAATATTTATCTCGTGGAGGAGGCTCTAACTTTTTAGCAA
>JAFTPO010000025.1 GCA_017463225.1 Lachnospiraceae bacterium
AAATATTTCGCACGAGAAATATGGCTTAGACTTTTAATCATACAAATTCTCGTGCCTTAATATGTGGGAATAAAGCATTGAATTTCTATGATAAAATGGGATGGAGATAGACAAATATAGATATTTAATGCTTCAAAAAGAAAGTACCACACAACCGAAAATAATGCAATCACTAATTTATTCCCCACATTTTGTTTACAACAAAAACATTAGTAATTTTCTCCCTAAGTATGCTATTATATCTTCTGGTAAAGGGCTTGGTAAAAGCTAAGCCGATAAACGATGTGCAAAGGAAGATGTATATGGATTCGATATTATTAAAAATCATAGTCTGCTTTATAGCGGGTATTGGCGCCGGGCTTGGAACCGGCTTTGCGGGAATGAGCGCTGCTGCGGCCATCAGTCCCATACTGATTACATTTTTGGGGATGCCGGCCTATGAGGCGGTGGGCATAGCCCTGGCCAGTGACGTGCTGGCAAGTGCTGTTAGCGCTCATACATACTGGAAGAACAAGAACCTTGACGTGAAAAATGGACTGGTTATGATGATAACAGTTCTAGTGTTCACCACTGTGGGCAGCTTTGTATCGTCTCTTGTGCCAAGCAATACTATGGGCGGATTTTCTGTTTTCATGACCATGATTTTGGGAGTGAAGTTCATAGTAAAGCCTGTTATGACTACCAAGGAGATGATGGCTGAGCTTGACAGCAAACAGCGTATTATTCGCTCAGTGATATGTGGTATGATGATAGGCTTTATCTGCGGTTTCATCGGCGCAGGTGGAGGCATGATGATGCTTCTGGTCCTTACAACTGTGCTGGGCTATGAGCTTAAAACTGCAGTGGGAACCAGTGTATTTGTTATGGCATTTACTGCATTTACAGGAGCAGCCAGCCACTTCGCCATAGGCGGAATGCCGGATATACTTTGCCTTGGGGTATGTGTGTTCTCTACACTGCTTTGGGCCAGAATCGCTGCTAAGATAGCCAACAAATCCAAGCCGGAAACCTTGAATCGCGTGGTGGGCGTTGTTCTGATTCTCATAGGTGTGGCAATATTTGCAGTGGAGCTGATATAGGAGCTTTAGTAATATAGATTGAATATAGACTATATGGAACAGGGTGGTGCAAATGCATCGCCCTTTTTTCAACCACTGGTTTAATGACTCATCGCCCCGCTATATCTATAATAGTGTACAGGAATAATCGTTATAAAGGAGGGTTATATGTTAGAAGTATTCTTTAGTGCGCCGGCGGCGGGGATGTTTAAGGCAAGAGGGCTGGATCAAGGGAATCCCATCTGCTGCATAGAGCTTGATATGGACATAGGCAGGCTGGATGAGGGTATAGAGTCAGATTATCGAAGAGACTTATATACGCAGCTTTTTCAGAGAGCTTATCCTGAGACTCTTGGGGAGGAGAGGATGGATGACTATTATGACAGGTCTCTTCAGGGTGTGGCACTGGTGGAAAATGCAGTGAGAAGCAAGGAGGATATCCGCCTGTGGCTCAGCAGAAATCCTGATAATATGTGCCACTATCATTATCTGGTGCACAGATTTTTAAAGCAGCTAGAGGATGTCAATGTGTATGTGGTTGAAGTGCCTGCAGTTAGCTGGGAGGGTACTGGGAATGGGACCTGCACGTCCTATGCTGAGTGGCACTGCATGAATCTTTATTCAGCCCAGGAGCTTGAGACTATGACCAGACGTGTTCCATATGTGGAGCTTATGTATTACGCCGAAAGATGGGCTCGCCTGGTTAAGGAAAATGCACCTCTTAGAGCTTGCATAAATGGTGTATTAACCAGTGTGGGAGAGACATTTTACGATGATATTATCATCAGCTATCTAAGGGGTGAACAGCTGACTGAGTCAGAATTGATAGGAAGATTTATGGGGGAATCTAACTTAGGTCTAAACCACAATCTGGTGGTGTGGAGAGTGGAGGAGATGATAAAGTGCAAAAAAACTCTAAATACCTTCTTCTATACTAATCTCAACGGGGAGAAATGATTGATTAAGAAGGAGAGAATTATGAAGAGATTTGATGTTTTACAGTTTAATAAGGCATTTACTCATGGGGGAGTATTTCACGCAGATGATGTTTTCTCAACTGCGCTTATCAAGCTGCTCAATCCGGATATTGAGATTATAAGGGGATTCCAGATTCCGGAGGATTTTCATGGGATAGTATATGATATAGGTGGTGGTCAGTTCGACCATCATCAAACCGAAAAGGAGTTGAGAGCTAGTGGTACTCCATATGCTGCCTTTGGGCTTCTGTGGAGAAGCTATGGTCATATGCTCGTGGAGGATGAGGAGGTAGCTGATTTTGACAAGCTCTTTGTGGAGCCACTTGATTTAGCGGACAATACGGGAGTGTTTAATGCTGTGGCAAATATAATATCCAAGCTCAACCCAAGCTGGGAGGAGGACTCTGCAAGTGATGATGCATTTGACAGGGCAGTTGATATGGCTATGGTTATATTGGATAACTATGTGAAGGATTATGGTGCTAAGAGAAAGGCTCGAGTTGAAGTGGAGAAACACATTTCAGACAGTAAGATATTGGTGCTTCCTAAGTATGTTCCGTGGAAGACAGCAGTCTGCCATAGAGACATATATTACGTGGTGTTTCCATCTGCCAGAGGAGGCTATAATGTTCAGGCAGTGCCTGTGTCTGTGGATGATGCAACCCTGAAAAAGGGATTTCCTCAGGCCTGGAGAGGGTGTATGAATCAGGAGCTAAGAGAAAAAACAAAGGTAAAGACGGCAGTGTTCTGCCATTCCTCAGGATTTCTGTGTGTGGCGGAAACTCAGACTGACGCCATAAGATTGGCGGAGCTTTCCATAGAAGCGTTAATTTAAGTTGTGTGAAAGGAGAAAGACAAACACCACTAATGCATTTTATTGAATTTTGACCATGGCTGGAATTATGGATATGGGGAATTAGCTTGAAAAAGCAAGGGGAATGTACTATAATTAATCTGTCCCAGAAATGTTTCTCATAAGATTTTGCACCGCAGAATGGCTCTGGAAGCCTTATAAATCAAGGGCTCCAGAAGGCAGGGTTTTATGAAGTACCGAACCTAAGAGGGATTGACACTTCAATACCACTATAGATTTCTTCTACATGGATAGGTCTGTGTTTTATGAAGTACCGAACCTAAGAGGGATTGACACAAGCCAAAGAGACTTGCCATCTCACATGCACATGAGGGAGTTTTATGAAGTACCGTACCTAAGAGGAATTGACACGAGGATTACAGATTTCTCATACTCAAGTCTTTCTGTGTTTTATGAAGTACCGAACCTAAGAGGGATTGACACGGTAAAGTACAGAGTGCATAAATTGTTTTCTCATTAGTTTTATGAAGTACCGTACCTAAGAGGAATTGACACTAAGCACCAATGGCTATTCCAAAAATAATGAACAGTACTGTTTTATGAAGTACCGAACCTAAGAGGGATTGACACTCACTCCATCCATAGTAATACCCTCCTATAATTTGTTTTATGAAGTACCGTACCTAAGAGGAATCAACTCCGGCACCAAGCAAATGCTTGGTGCTTTTTTAGTGCAAAATAATGCGAAACACTCCCCAGTATAATTTCTATTAGAATGTAATAAGGAGGGATAATTATGAGCTACATCTATGTAACAGAAAATGGCGCTACCATATCAGCAAAGGAGAATCATTTTGTAATATCAAAGGGAGAAGAACAGTTATACATCGTTCCCATAGAGACTGTTGACAACATAAACATCATAGGTCGATCTCACAAAACCACGCCCTATGATGTCGAGTGTTTTAACGGAGGCATCCCCGTTTTCTATTATTCATAAGGTGGTAATAGCATAGAAGCGAGACAGGTGAATTAGCTTGAAAAATCAGGGGAAATGTACTATAATAAGTCTGTGTCAGAATTGATTTTCATAAGATTTTGCGCCGATATACGCATTTGCTGGGTTTTTAAGTATTTTAATAATCATTATCGTTAAAAACGACCCGAAAATAATGTGAAAAATTTTTGCACCGCAAAATGGCTCTGGAAGCCTTATAAATCAAGGACTCCAGAAGGCAGGGTTTTTGAAGTACCGTACCTAAGAGGGATTGACACCCATTTTCAATAAACTGGCGGATAAGTTCAAGAACATCGTTTTATGAAGTACCGTACCTAAGAGGGATTGACACTATCTCTATCTTGTAGATACAGTTCATATAGCTTTCGTTTTATGAAGTACCATACCTAAGAGGGATTGACACCCCATTCATGCTGTCACATTCACCATAACATTCGTTTTATGAAGTACCGTACCTAGGAGGGATTGACACCATCTTCTCCTCAATTCTCTTATCCTCAGCCTCGTTGAAGGTTTTATGAAGTACCGTACCTAAGAGGAATCACCTCCGGCACCAAGCATCTGCTTGGTGCTTTTTTAGTGCAAAAAAATGCGAACAATCTGATTCTATAATGTTCTCATAGGGCAAATTGCAGTATTGAGGATAGGAGGTAGTGAGCATGATATGGAAAGTGTTTGGATACATATTATTTGCGGGATTTATTAGCAGACTGGTTAAAGAATAATAGCCACAAATTATATTGTTAATAAATGTCGAATATGGTAAAATTTTGATTAATGATTTGTAATTGTTTTAATAAAAAAATGATAGGAAAAGAGGAGTAATATTATGGATAAAAAAGAGTTAAATGTGTTAGTTTTATGTATGAGTACCTTGCCTAGGGGAGAGCTGATTTCAAATTCATTTTTTGGAATATATGATAATAAAAAAGTTACAGGAAAATACGTGGGTTCACTTGAACCGGGAACTAAATATCTTATGAGAGTACTTGGGGATAAGGGCGATAAGTTTGACAAGATAGTAATATTAAATACACAGAAAACTGTCCAAAAAGAGAAGGATAACAAAGAAAAGTCTTTTACTAAGTATTTATATCTTTGTGAAAAAGAAGAAGCGTATTCTCCGGAGAGCTTTTTTAAGGGAAGAATAGAAAACTACATTAAGGAAAACAAGGGACAGATTAGCAATGTCGCATACCAGGATAATATAGATAATCTTTTTATGAGCATAATGTTGGAGCGTGAGCTTGGTAATGGTGAGTTTGGTTTTGATGATATGGCGGCTTACAACATCTGTGAAGAGGTTATGGGTTTGGCTGATGAGGGTCAAAAGATAAATGTTTATCTTAATATGCAGGGTGGAATAAGAACCACTATGTTTATAGTTAAAGCAGCGCTGGATCTTCTTAGAGAACGAAATGTGGAGATTAAGGAACAGGTTGCTGTAGATTACACCCCGGGAGAAGGAGGAGCGCATGAAGTAAAATTTGTTGCAGACGAATATCTGATTATGGACCTTGTAGTAGGTATGAGATCATTTGTTAATTATGGTAGAGCGGACGAACTTATCAGATATCTTGGGAAGAGACAGAGAATACAGAAGGATAGCTTGGAGGGTAAACTGGTGGATATCATCAGAGATATCGCTGAATCAATACAGATATCAGACCCTGTAAGATTTGAACGCTCTCTCAACATGCTGAAGGATGACAGAAGACTGCTGGACAAGGAGTCATATCAGGATACTTATTTTAAGATTGCTGTTGATGATATCAAGACCGCCTATGAGCCATTGTTATCAGAGGATACTACAACCGTTGATACTATTCAGTGGTTCTGCGATAGAGGTTTTGTGTCTCAGTCCCTTACCTTTATAGAGGATAAGATGCCAGAATACTATACTAATCGATTTATAACGGTGGAATCTCCAATAAGTGACAACGAACTTGTGGGGAGGAAGTTAGAGGCTCCTTCTTATGATACGAGAGTTTCGAATGCTATAATTAATAATTTGCCTACTAGATTGGGAGCTGAAATAGTAAATGAGTACTCTCGTAATGTAAAAGAGAGAATTATTAATCATTATGTTGATATTAACATAGATAGGATTAGAGCTGTTAAGAGATTACCATCTGCTGATATTATGAGGAACAATTTGTTCGATGAGTATTGGGAATATTTCGAAATGTCACCGATTTTTGATATGGTTGACGTGGAGAGAGTGATGAGTGGATGCCGGTTTAAAGTTGATGATAAACAGTTCGATGCAAAAGAAATTAGTGAGTTTATAAAGACCATTTCTTCATTAAATGATGAAGAGAGCAGTGTAATGTATAAACTGACGCACAATTATAAACAGTGCAAAGAGAGTTTAAGTGATGACAAGTATATTAGCTTCCTTAAGGCTATAGAGAACTTTAGAAAGAAAGAGTATGATAAGTGTAATTCTGATATAAAGAATTTTAGCATTTGTATGAAGAACGAAATAAAGAGGATTATACCTGGGGATGGTCTTGTTTTGAGAAAGTCACAACTTGAAAAAGAGAGGGAGATTTACGGGAAGTATATTCTGTGCTGTTGTGATGATACTTCAAATGGTAATAAGAGGGATAACAAGAAATTAAAACTGTTTGGTAAAAATACCCAAGGTATGATTTTTGGAAATATTGGTTGTTCAATAGATAGTCCAAATTATTATTTTGAAGTATGGAAAATGATGATTACGGATTATACCAAAAATGTGGCAGACATAGATATTGACGTAGAGGAGATATTGAAAGAGTATCTTGCGGACAGTGATAAGCAGGTACAGTTATCAAGAGAATTAACTGAACTAACAGATAGTGACAGTGAAATGTCAGATGATATCTGTAATGAGTTTTATGAAAAGTATCTGCGCTTCACTGAGAACAATGATAAATTGCAGAAAAACAAGAATAAGACCTCATGGGATATATCTTACTGCAACTCAAACTTCTATCACGACCACTGTGGTCAGGAGATAGCCAAGCTTTACGAGGATAACCAGCAGTACCTAAAGGTTGAGGATGGTTATATGTATAAGACCATAGCCGGAGTAAAGCACAGTGACAATATTATGCTGAAATATATAGACAGTATTAGTTTTAATCCTGGTATCGCACCTATGAAGCTGGAGAAGCTTCTTAGATTGCACAGCGCGCTGAAGCAGGAGAGAAATAACACTAATCATGCATCTGAAAAATGTATGAGACTTCCACTTTCAGTTATTAAGAAAGCTATATATCTTTACATAAAGTGGGTGAGAGAGATAGAGGGAAGTTTAATCTAATAATATTTGGGAGGTATTACGATGAGTGCAGATAAATATGTATTGGCCATGTATGATATACGTGGAAAGCAAAGCTACATATACAGAAGCAACCATATCAAGGAGATCATAGGTGGCTCAAGGGTTATAGCGGACTGCTATCAGGACTATTTGTTTCCGGCAGCAGTTGCCTATAGGGATGGTATCAGCTTTCAGGAGGCGAGAAGATCCGGAAAGCCTGCTATATTCACGTATTTGAGCAAAGATGCAGTGAATAGTGATTTTACCGTTGCAGGCTTTGAGGAGAAGATGGCATCAGACCAGTATGTGGGTGAAGTGGTTTATGATGGTGGTGGAAATTTCTTCGTTCTGTATAAGAATGAGGAGGTTTGTGTTGAGATTAATAAGATATTCACTAAGGCGGTGCTGGAGAACACCTTCTCGCTGAAGGTTCTCTGCACATACATTGAGATAGATAATTTCCAGGACTATATTAGTGACAGAGATGCTCTCTATGAGAAGCACCGTGTGTTTGAGGCCAAGGAGGCTCCGACTATACCGGCTCAGGTTATGCCATTTACTCAGGTTGATTATAGGACATCTATGCCTCTTTATACCACAGCTCAGGTGGCGAAGAAACCGGCTATCTCTAAGAAGCTGACTAAGGAGAGCTATTGCAAGTATCAGAAGTATTGGGAGATAGAGGCCGCAAATAGCGACCTGTTTGGCGAGAAGATACTGGATAATCTGGTAACCGGAAAGGGTGAGGACAGTCACTTGGCTGTTATATACATCGACGGTAACAATATGGGTGAGAAGGTTCAGAAGTGCCTGCAGAAGGCAGATGGAACTGCATGCAAAACCTATGAGGAATGTGTAGCCAGATTGAGAAGATTTTCCGAGGGTATTCAGAAGAATTATATCGATGACAGAATGGTTGATATAGATAATGCCTTTGCCAAGAAGTATGGTAAGGACTATGAGACTAAGAAGAGAAGATTCGTTATCTATGCAGGTGATGAGATTAACTTTATCTGCAATGCCAGAGATGCTCTTATGATAGCCCATACCTATCTGGATAATCTGGACAAAGTGGTTGATGGAGATGGTGTGAAGCATAATGCCTGTGCAGGTATAGCTGTATTTCACAGTCACACACCTTATTCTGAGGCATATAGAATTGCAGAGGAGTGCTGTGAATCTGGCAAGACAAGGATGAAGCTTAGAGGCACTAGGGATGCATCTTTAGTGGATGTGCATTATTGCCAGGGAGCTATAGGTATTGATTTGGAGCGAATTCGTAAGAAGCAGGTTGGAGACCTTATTAGCAAGCCTTGGTATGTAACCGGACAGAAGGGAGATAATGCAGATGATGTGTCTCTGGAAATAGTTATGGATATAGCTAAGCAGCTTAATCAGCTGGGTAGGTCCAATGTTAAGGGCTTGGCGGAGGCTGCTAAGCAGAGTCAGACTAAGCTTCATATGGAGCTGTCCAGAATAAAGGCGCATAATCCTGATATTAAAGGTCTTTTTAAAGATATTGACCCGGATGTTTTGCGCAGGACACTTTATGATGTGGTTATAATGTATGACCTATGGTTTTATGAGAAGAAGCAGGAGGAGGTAAAGGTTCATGAGTAGAAAGAAAGCTATACTTAAGATTAGATTAAAATCGGACCTATGTGCCGGCTCCGGTTATTCCTTCGCAGGAATAGTTGATTCTGATGTGTGCTATAACCAGAATGGTTTTCCCTACATATTGGGTAGAAGAATCAAGGGATGCTTGAGAGAGGCTGCAGAGCTTATAGAAGCAGAGGACATAGATAAGATATTTGGAACCGGTGGAGATAGTAAGCCGGGAAGCCTTATGGTGGGAAATGCTTATCCGGAGAATTTTGCTCATATGGATGACGAGATTAGCAAGCTTAAGAGTAGTGGTAGTCCTTATGCAGATTATGTGGGAGAGCAGAGTATTATAGGTCAGTTCACCTCCGTGAAGTCACAGACCAAGATTGACAGTAAGACAGGTGTAGCCAAGGAGAACAGCTTAAGATACACCAGAGTGGTGAATCGGTTCTCTCCTGTTGATGGAACTGAGAATGTTTTCTGTGCAGAGATTGAGTATGACTGTGATACAGAACAGCTACTTAGGATAGTTAAGGCATTTAGGCATATGGGTATGAATCGCAATCGTGGATTGGGAAATATCAGCTGTACTTTGGAGGATATTAAGGAGCTTGACACTAAGCCGCTTCCTCAGGTTGGAATCGGCCAGGAGCAGATTATGCTTACATATTTGGTTAAGAATGTTCAGCCCCTTGTTATGAGTGGAAGTAGTGATGTGGAAAGTGACAACTTTGTAAGAGGTCAGAGCGTGCTGGGTATGCTGGCAGGAGAGTATCTGAAGTATGAGGGCAGCAGTCCGGAGGACGAGGCTTTTCAGGATATATTTGTGAGAGGAAAGGCAAGTTTTTCTAATCTTACTGTAAGCTCTTGTCAGGAAGATATACACACATATACCCCTGCACCACTTTATATAAATAAGCTGAAGATATCTAAGAAGCTTATCAATGTTATTAAGCATGAGCCTGAAGATGTGGAAGACGTATACAAGAAGACTGAAGGAAATATACCTCAGAAGATGAAGAATCAGTTTATGTATCAGTACAGTGATGGTAGCATTCACCTTATGGAGTTGGAGAAGGATATAGTACTCCATCACAGCACCAGAGCTCCTTATGATGAGGGAAAGTCTCAGGAGAATCCGGATGGCAGAGAGGGAATTCTCTACTCCATGGAGGTGCTTCAGGAGGGTCAGTATCTGGCGGGAACCATTGTGACAGAGGCTCGCTATAAGAATATAATATTAGCACTTTTGGATGCGGATGTGCTTCGCTTTGGCAAGTCAAAGAGTGCTCAGTACGGTGCCTGTAAGGTAGTTAAGGTTGTAGAGACACCGATGACAGCGAAGAAGAGCTTTAAGGCAGGAGATAAGGTGCTGGTGACCTTCAACAGTGATGCTGTTTTCACAGATGACAGGGGCTATACAACCAGGGGTGAAGCAGTAGCAGAGCTTGTGGCAAAACAGCTTGGTATGACTGTGGTTGACCCGGTTATATATATGGAAACAGATGTTGTATATGGCTACAATACTACCTGGAATCTTAAGAAGCCTTCTGTACCTGTGGTGAAGGCTGGTAGTGCGATGATGTACACCTTAACAGAGGACGCTGAGGTTGACGCGTGGGCTGTGGGTGAGCGTTGCCATGAAGGCTTTGGACAGGTAGATGTATGCTCTGTAGATGCCATGTCTTATGTGGTTAAGGTTAGAGATGATGCTGAAAGCAGTGCAGCTGAGCTTAATGCATGTAAATCATTAGTGAAGAGTATTATGCTTTCTGAGATTGCAGATATGCTGAAGAGTAAGGCTTATGGAATTAAAGGCATGAATATGAGTCCATCAACCTTGGGAAGAGTAACCCTTATGCTTAGAGAGAGCTTAAATAAGACCAAGCTTTCCTCTGTAGACCGTTTCAAGGATTTCTATGAGAGAGTAGAATCCATTAAGAGAGATGGGGAAAGGGATGAGATTAAGAAGCTTGTAAAGGGCAATATCTTCAAAGCTGATTCTAAGACCAAGGTAGCTGAATTGGATGAGAAGAGCTTCTTTAATGGCTTGGTTTATTATAAGTCAGAAGATGAGGAGTTTGTTAAGCTTATAGATTTGTATAGAGAGGCAGTAGCTGATGATGATCAGTTTGAGAAGCTGCTTTGTGATATGTGGGGAGAGTATCTCATGCATATCTTGGTTTACCAGAAGTATATAGGAAAGAATAAATAGTGAGGAGGTGCCATATGGAAAGAAGACCAATTAAAAAGTTGTACTACAAGATAGATTTTACTCTGGCATCCTCACTGGCATTAGGAAGTGGAGAGGAGAATTATACAGACAAGGATATAGCCAGAGATAGCAGTGGAGTGCCTTACATTCCCGGAACATCCTTAGCAGGTGTGTATAGAAGTCTCTTCGATGATGCTGTAGCTGACAAATATTTCGGTTATGTGGAGGATTTTAGCGGTGTTACCCAGGCTAGCAGAATCATAACTTATGATGCAACCCTACAGGATAAAAGCTATTTCGTGAAGAAGAGAGATTGTGTAGGCTTAGATGAATGGAGAACTGCCATAACTGGTAATAAGTTTGATTTTGAGGTGCTGGAGCCGGGAGTTAAGTTTGTTACATATATGGAGCAGGATGTATATCAGGATGATGTGTGTCTGGCAGACGTTATAGCTGATGCCTGGACTCGTGACAGAATACTCCTTGGCGCTAAGACTATGAGAGGTCACGGAAGAGTAAAGGATGTAAAGATAAGTGCTAAAGCATTTGATATGACTGATAGTGCAGATGTTCAGGCATGGCTTGATTTTGATATGTATGATTATAAGTGCTGGCAGGGTGACTGTCAGTGGGTTAAGGATGCGGAACTTTGCAGCGCATATGACAGTGACGATATCGGCATGGAGCTTTCACTGGATTTGATTCAGGAGGGACCACTGGTAATCCGTGTTTACACCACAGATGTATCAAAGGATGAGAATAAATCCCTTCCGGATTACAATCAGATTACCTACACAAAGGGCAATGTACCATTTATACCGGGAACCTCTTGGGCCGGTGTGTTTAGACACAGATTACAGGAGTTAGGTAAGGTTAATGTAGAAAGCTACTTTGGGACTCACAAGGGCGATAAGTGCAAGTCAAGAATATCCTTCAGTGAGAGTGCTATAGTGGATTCTAAGTTCAAGGAGATTTCCAGAAATGCCATAGACCGTTTTACAGGTGGAACAGTTCAGAGCGCTCTCTTTAAGGAGAAGGTGGTTTACGGAGGTAAGACCAGTCTGAAGATTACCGTAAAGGGTGACTGCGACGCAGCTTTTAGGGAGAGCTTAGCTTCAGCCATAATAGATTTGCATATGGGATTCCTGACTGTGGGCGGTGAGGGCTCTATAGGCTACGGATTATTCTCTGTAGATAAGATTACCTGCAACAATAGTGAATTACAGGTACCATCAAAAGACAGCATATTATCTGACCCTGATGTAGCCACAAGCTTATATCAGAGCATAGTTCGGGCTATGGAAAATGCTGATAATAATATATAAGAAGGAGGAAACTGAGAATGAATATAAATAATATTACTGTGGATAATTCAGGCTATCTTAAGCTGGATGATGAACAGATAAAGCTCAAGGCAGGCACTGCAGTTATCATGTTAACGAATCGTTTTCTGGTTGCTCCTTATCCATTTAGAAGTGAAACCATAGTTGAGATTAATCAGGACAAGCTTTTAGAATTACGAATCTTTGATGATAATATGGAGCTTAAGCTTTTTAGAGGAAGTGTGGGGAAGGAGTTGAAGTACCGTTACCTAAGCGATGCAGATTGTCAGGATTATTTCGATGATGAGCAGTATTTGGACGTGGACGAAAAACGATCTAAGGACTGCGATAATGTTAGATCAACCGGTGGTGGAACCTACGCTGTGCCACTTGCCAGCTTTTGCGATGCTAAGCTTAAACTCAGAAACTATGTGCGATATGATGAAAATGGCCAGTGCTATATCTGGGACTGGAGAATGTTAGAATTCTTTAATGAGGAGGTGAAGTAGATGGGTTTCAATAATGGAGGTTATAAAAAACCGAATTCACAAGGCAATGGTGGAAAAAAACCATATACTCCCAAAATAAAAGTTGATTATGTTCAGAAAAATGATAAGCCATTTGTAAATCCATATAACTTCATCAGTGTTGATTTGGAGAACAAGAATACCAGTGATGTCACAAAATGCAATGATAAGCTTTTTACAGGTGTTTTAAATTGCAAGCTCATTACTAAAACTCCCCTAGCTGTACCTGATGCTGAGACAATGACTACAGTTACTGTATTTGATAAGGTTTCAAAGAAGGAAATTCAACACAGTGAATATAAGTTTTATAGTCGTGATGGCAGACTTGCTATACCTGGAAGTTCTGTTAGAGGTACCATTCGAAGCATGTATGAGGCTCTTACAGATTCATGTTTTGTTACAAGTAAGGAAGGTGGTATTATAACCGCCAGAAGTAACGATGCATTTAAACCGGGTGTTCTTATAAGAAGAGAAGATGGTAAGTGGGAGCTATACAGCGCAGAGAGATATATATTTAAAGTGAATGGTTATAATAGATTTGATCGTGACAAGCAACTGGAAGTGGAGAAACAGGAGCTTCATAAGAATCCATATATTTATGGTCGAAAGGTTTATTTTTTGCCAGTAACTACAGGAAAGACTGATTATAGTAAGGGCAAATACATAGTTGGTAAATATGTTGATAAGGTATTGGATGACAATTCTAAGAATCCGAAAGCATTGCCAGGATATATGTATATAGGAGAAAGCTTCTCTAGAAAGCATTTTGAAAGCATTTTCTATATAGATAATCCGAGACCAAAGTTTGAGATAACCGAAGATTCCAGAGACTTTAAGGGATTGGAGGAAAGCTACAAGGTTTACAATGATCCTGCAGTTAACAGAAGCGCAGAGGCGACTACCTTCTACAGAGGATTCGAGAAGGCTAAGAAAAATGGAGCTATTCCATTGTGGTATAAGGTGTCGAACGATGGAAGAAGTTTGGAATATTTGTCTTTGGCCTGCTTAGGACGATTCTCATATAGAAAAAATATGGGAGAGTTATTGGGTAAGAAAAGGGCGTGTGAGTCAAGAAATTGCGTATGTCCTGCCTGTGCTATATTTGGTATGGTAAGTGACGGTAATGGCATAGGGAGTAGAGTTAGAATCACAGAGGCGGTTCTGGATGAGGGATTTAATTCAAATGACGTGCTGCAGAAGGCAACTCTGAGAGAACTTGGTTCACCGAAGGTTTCCTATGCTCCATTTTATGGTAATCAAAACACAGATGTTGTTCTTCACTACGATGATGATAATGCAGCAATTAATGGAAGAAAAGTGTATTGGCATAATACCTATAAGTATTATGTTGATAATAGGAAAACAAAGCGTAATGCGACGATGGAACTTGTTAATCCGGGAGTAACCTTTAGCTTTAAGGTTTATTATGACAGGATAACAAAGGAACAATTGGAGTCTTTGATGTGGTCACTGACTCTTGGCGAGAATAATGCAGAAAGCTCAAGGTGCTATAAGCTGGGACATGGTAAGCCAATCGGCTTGGGAAGCTCTAAGCTCATTATAGAGAGTAAGGTGGAAAGAAACTGTGAGGATGGATATAAGGTGAATGTTAATTCAGACATCTCCTTCGATACAGACAAATTACCAGAGTTATTTAGTCGTGAAAGGGTAGAAGATATCTTGATTATATCTGATATGGGTGCGTTGCCTAAAACCGAGATTAGATATCCCTATATCTACTCTGAAATTCAAGGACTTAAGCCTGATGATAATAAGGTGGCAGCTCATCAGTGGTTTACGAAGAACTACAAGATGGGAAGTAAGAGCAGCCAGCAAACATGGAAGTCAATCAAAGCCATCAAAGACGGAAAACGTCTCTATGCATATCAGGCAGTTGAGAAGCAAAATGACAATAAACGATATTAGAAGAAGGAGCTTTGAGGATGCAGCTTAATATAAGTCATCAAATTTCCGGGGAGCTGGAACTCCCACTAAATTATCAGCATATAGTTCAGTCTATTATCTATAGGGGTATAGGTGAGAATCCGGATTACAGTGCCTTTGTTCATAACCAGGGCTATAGCTTTATGGACAGGAAGTACCGAATGTTTACCTTTGACCTACTACAGGGTAAGTATGAGGTGGACAAGAAGAATCGCAGGATAAGATTTAGGGATAGTGTAAGTTTTCAAGTGAGAAGTCCGGAGGTAAGTTTTATAAGACTTCTGAAGGAAAGCTTAGAGAAGAATGGCATTAACTATATAGGCCAAAGCTTTGATGATCTTCAGCTGACCCTTTTGGATGAGACTGTGACCAGAGAGTTCCTAAGGATTAAAACCAGGGCGCCTATATGTGTTTACTCTACAGATATATATACGGGCAGGACTCAGTTTTTTGCTCCTGACGAGGAAGAGTTTGCGGAGCTGGTCAATGAGAATTTCTTAAGGAAGTACCTGGCGTATACAGGTATATTGCCGGAGTCAGGTGTGGACTTAGTCCCAGTGGTGATTACCGAAAGGGATAAGTTCGTAACTAAGTATAAGAACGTTTATGTCAGTGGCTGGAATGGAATATATGAGCTGTATGGTGAGCCGAAGTATTTAGATTTTCTATATCAGACAGGACTGGGAAGTAAGAACTCTCAGGGTTTTGGAATGTTTGATATTATATAGTTGGAAAGGACCGAAATATGTCTAAGTCATCAGATAGAAGGATAGCTTTGCTGGAAGAATTTAAGAAGCACAAGGCGCTCAGCCTGGAATATATTATGGAGAAGTTTCAGGTAAGCAAGCGTACGGTGCAAGGGGATATGGAGACTCTCAACAAAATGGGAGTGTCCATATCAAAGGCTCGTTCAGGAGAACACAAGGGTCTTTTTGTGATGCGTGAAGGTGAGGAATGTCCGAATATTATCTATGATGCTATGAAAGGTATAGCAGGTGATGTAATCATTCTTATGAAGCTTCAGGATCAGTCAGGAAGGAAGCTGGAGCTTACCCACGATGAGCTTTACAGGAAGTTGCGTGGAGAGGACGTGGATGAAAACAATCAGAAGTACTACGGTGACAGGTTCGCTTGGTATACTAATGCTATAGAGAGATTGAAGGCAGCAAAGTGTATTCGTGAGAGAAAGATAAACAAAGAAGGCAGAGTGGTCCGCGCCTATCAGCTGGATATCAATGCCCCTCGATTCGTAAGGCTTATGAGTGATATGTATGATAATGATAATGTGGCAGATTTTTTCTCTGAGGCCACAGAGAGATTGTCAGATTATATTGAGGAGCAGAATACAGGAATTGGAGACATATTGTCTAAGCTTCAGCTACAAATCGATGGAGAGGTAGACCCTCAGGAGAGCTGCTATATCCGTAGGGAACGCTGGAATGATGAAGAATCTGCCTTAGACCAGATAAAAGATAAACTTATCGGATATCCTTATATGACCAAGGGATTGAAGATTAACTTTAAGGCCAGAGATGATATGGACATTACAATGTCTGTGAAGGTTGGTCTACTGATGTTTGCCAAGAGTACTAATACGCTTTACCTGTTAGGAGAGAATATAGAGGATGGACACATAGTGAATATACCGGTTAAGCAGATTACGGGTATTGAGGAGCTTGATGTTAAAAACAATGTGTATGGATCTAAAAAGTATTCAAATTCTTTAAAGTATATGTTTGGAGCCGCAGGTGTTGGGAATCTTGAGGAAACTATAGATGTGGAGGTTCAGTTCAAGGATTTTGGAAATGTATCCAGTAAGCTGGAAAAATTGGTGGAATCCAGAAATAGATACGGAGTCAATGCTAAGCTGGTACAGGATGGAGATATCATAACCTACACGGATAAGGTCTTTAGCATATCTGATTTGAAGGTATATCTAAGAGGCTTTGGCTCGGCCTGTACGGTTATAAAACCACAGGAACTTAGAGAGGATATGATAGCCTCTGCCAATAGGATACTTGAGCAATATGAGAAGGAAGGGTATCGGGTATGAAGGTAAAAAATAATGCCTATGTGGAAGCTGTAGAGCTGTTAAGCCGGATAGCTTTCCTGTTAATGAATAGAGATTCAGAGGTTTTATACATAGATAGAGGATTATCTATAACTGAGGTGTCGGAATTGTTGGATATTCCTATTCCTTTGGTTAGGAGAGCTATGGTGGAGCTTTCCTCCTTTAATGAGAGAGGTGACAAGGGCGGACTTAGGCTTTATGCCATAGAGGATGATGAGGAAGCATTTCAGGAGATGGAGGATATGCTGGCCTTATATAAGGATAAGAGGGAAAGAGCTTTTAATAGCGGAAAGCTTGATGATAAGAAATTCTACACTGTTTTAGATGGATATAACGACGCGTATGCTATGCTGACAGCCAAGGAGTACAACATACTGAGGAAGTTCCTTAAGGAGAAATATATGTCAGACAATATACTCCATATGGATTCTGAGGATTTCTATAAGGTTATTCCCTCCTACACCGATGATGCAGAGAATGTTATATCTATTCAAAGAGAACTCATATCGGCTATAAAATGTAATCAGGATGTGGATATAACATATGCCGGCAGAGATAAGAATGGTAAGTTTACCATAAAACCACTTAAGCTGATTAGATACAGTATGTATGGTGTGTCCTACGTGGTGACAGTTCAGGATGGAGAGATAATTCCTTACAGGGTTGATCAGATTAAGGGTGTGACCGTTAATTCCAGGTCTAATATCCAAATAGATGATATGGCTCCTATGGATAAGCTTCCTTATGTGTGGGGAATGGATACCAGGTCCGGAGAGGCTGATGTGGTGCTGAAAGTGTATAACCACAATTACGGAAAAGTTATAGATAAAGTTCGACGGGATATAGGCTACTATGTTCAGTGTGCAGGATATACTGTGGAGGAGCTTCCTTCAGGAGATATAATAGTAAGGGGGCATGTTGTAGGAAAAGGTGCATTTTTAAATTGGGTTAGAACCTACGGCGCATCTATGGTTATTCTGGAGCCTACAGCTTGGGGACAGGATATAATTGGCAGTGCTTTAAGAAGACTGAAGAATTACAAGTAAATTAAGTATACCGATAAAAGGGAGACGATAGAAAATATCGTCTCCCTTTTTTAGTGCAAAAATACACGAAATATCTCGGGGCATAATAGTATTACAGAAAGAGATAACAAAGAGAAAAATTAGATTTATGGAGGATTATATTATGAGAATGAAATTAGCTTATGTAGATGGAAATCATGTGTTTATGAAGAGTATGTCAGATTATATCAAGAGTAACTGCTCTGACAGTGTGCAGTTATTTAGCTTTAGTGAAGCTGGAGAATTAATTAAGAGAGAGGAAAGCTTTGATGTATATCTGGTGGGAGAGGAGTTTGGAGAATTATTTTCCAATCTTCCTTCATCTGCAAAGTATATGCTTGTAGATGATAAGAATGCTGAGGCTGGAAATAGATTGTTTAGATATCAGAGACTTGGAGACATTATGGAGGTTTTATTTGAGCAGTATAAGAAGGGGATATTAGAGAACCAGATTACAGAGATTAAGAAGAGTATTACAGATACTATGGATTTATCGGTTGCTTCAGATGAGCAGCTCATGGATGTGATTGTACGTCATATCAATCAGAGAGTTGACATAGGTGCATTTTCAGATGCAGATAAGACACAATTTGCAAAGAGAATTTTTAGCTCCATTCGTGGACTTGGAATACTTGATGACTTGCTTGCAGATGAGGACATTACAGAGATTATGATAAATGATTATAACGTTATCTTCGTAGAGAAGAATGGCCGCATTATGCGCCATACAGCTTCATGCTTTGAGAGCAGAGAGCAGCTTAACGATATCATTCAGAAAATCGTTGGAAAGGCAGGAAGGGAGGTTAATCTTGCCAGTCCAATAGTTGATGCCAGACTTGAGGATGGCTCACGTGTAAATGTAGTATTACCTCCTATTGCCTTAAGCGGACCGACTATGACTATTCGTAGATTCTCCAAGGAGCCTATGACTATGGAGAAGCTTATCGGTTATGGTTCTGTTACACAGGACATCGCAAGCTTTTTGGAGCTTCTGGTTAAGGCTAGATATAACATTTTTATCAGTGGTGGTACAGGCTCCGGTAAGACCACATTCTTAAATGCATTATCAAACTTCATACCTAAGGATGAGAGACTTTGTACTATAGAGGACTCTGCGGAGCTTCAGATAGTTGGAGTGGAAAACATCATCCGTATGGAAACCAGAAATGCAAATACCTCAGGCAGTGGAAGAATTACTATGAAGGACCTGATTAAGAATTCACTGCGTCAGAGACCGGACAGAATAATCGTAGGAGAGGTACGTGGAGAGGAGGCACTGGATATGCTCCAGGCTATGAATACGGGCCATGATGGCTCCCTTTCCACAGGCCATGCAAACTCCAGTAAGGATATGCTGGCCAGACTAGAAACTATGGTGCTACAGGGTCAAAGTGGATTCCCACTTGAGGCCATTAAGCAGCAAATTGGCTCTGCAGTAGATATTATTGTTCATCTCTCGAGAATGAGAGACCATAGCAGAAAGGTTATGGAGATAAGTGAGGTTATTGGTTACCAACATGGAGAAATAGTGTTAAATCCCCTATATCAATTTGTGGAAAGTGAGCGCAGTACATATGACCACGTGGATGGTTGTTTGGTCCCAACAGGGAATCCTATGATGAATACTGAAAAGCTCATAGCTGCAGGCGTTGGTATGGGAGGACAGGCTTAAGAATAAGGAGGATAAATTATATGAAGAAGATAAATCGTGACAGGAAAAATAGAAGAGGCAATGCAGGACTTATGGGAAATGGTGTGGACTACACTACCTATGATATGAAGCCAAGAGATGTGCTTATGGCATTTTTTATTGGAGCTATCGTAGGATATTTGGTCATGTATTTGGCAGCTCATAGCCTTAAGCTTTCCCTTGCCGCAGGTGTAGTCGGGGGAGTTCTCATGCAAAAGCCTTATAGGAATAGTTGTATTGAAAAGCGCAGAAAGGAGCTTTTGCTCCAGTTTAGAGATTTGATGGAGTCGCTGGTGGCTTCTTATTCGGCGGGAAATAATCCTCAGTCAGCCTTCGAGAAGGCCTATGACGATATGGTTAATCTCTTCGGAGAGAAAAGCTATATGGCAAAGGAGGTATACATTGTAAATTCAGGTGTAAAAAATGGCTACACCATAGAGGCTTTGCTTGGAGATTTTGCAGACAGAGCCAAGCTGGAGGATATTACCAGCTTCGTGGAAATATTTAATATCAGCTACCGTAAGGGTGGTGATATGAGCAAGGTTTTGTTTGATACAAGACTGGTTATCAGCGAGAAGATAGAGATGGAACAGGAGATGAAGGTGCAGCTTAGAGGCAGTGTAAATGAGCTCAATGTGTTGATTGCAGTTCCGGTAGTAATTGACTTTATGATGAATGGCGGAGTTTTAGGTGAGAGTAATCTGGGAATAATCTTTAGCTTTATAGCAGTGGGATTATTTGTGGCAGCCTATGCTATGGGACGAGGTATGTTGAAGAAAAATGAGAGAATTATGTAATGTGTTGAGGAGGAAATGATTATGGATATTATGACTAAGGTTATGTTTATAGCAGGCATCGTTATGGCTGTGGCTTGGGTGATTTTATATGTGGTAAATATGTCTCGTTACGACAGAGAACTCTCTGCAGTTCCAAGGGAGGATTATATGATGGTAAGCCCTCTTATATTCGGATTTGGATTTATGAGACTGATTAGATTTGATATCAAAAAGTTAAAGTATAGAGGAACCATAGAGAAGCTGGCTAACCTTAAGGGAAAAACTTATGCAGAATATTACTTCTATGTGATGAAGGCCAGCGAGATGAATTGGGTATGGTTATCCGTTACTGCCGGATTGATGATGGCAGGATTAGCTAATACGGGGGAGTTAATCGTATTAGGCGTTATGATAGGCGCTTTAGGAGTGCTTTACAGAAGGGTAAGCTTAAATGATCAAATGGCTGAAAGGGAAACACAGCTTTTGGCAGAGTTTCCTGCTGTGGTATCTAAGATGACACTCTTAGTAGGTGCGGGACTTACTATGAGGGATGCCTGGAGGCAGATTGCTTCAAGTGGCCAGGGACTTATATATCAGGAGATGAGACTTGTGGTGGCGGACAAGGACAATGGAAGAACTGACGAGGAGGCTTATGGTGACTTCGGCAAGCGCTGTGGTCAGAAGGACATCAGGAAATTCGCCATATCAACCATTCAGAATATTCAGAAGGGTAATGCCCAGCAGATAGAGTTTTTGAAGGATATGTCAGACGAGATGTGGGAAGTAAAAAAGAAATTAGTTAAGAAGAAGGTGGAGGATACCAAGTCCCTGCTTTTGATACCAACCTTTATGGTGTTTATAGGAATTTTAATTATGGTAATGGGACCTATGCTGGCAAGTATGTCAGCCGGGTTCTAACAGGAGGTGATTTAGATGGAAGGCTTTATGAAGAATATTAAAAATAATAACAGGGGCAGCATGATGATAGAGGCTGCCATCTATTTTCCGCTGATTATATTGGTCGTTGTATCTGTGATTATGCTGTTCCTTTTTAAGCTGGACAAGATTATGACTCAGGCAAACCTTAGCATAAAGGCTAAGGATGTACAGCAGGAGATGACCTTAGAGGAGATACATACATATGGTTATATGCAGGCTATGGGAGATAACTCTGACCTAGATGGTAAGAGAATACTTAAGGTAACAGGAAGTAGATCCGGGATGTATCAATGGGGCACAGGAGGGGATGTGTATCCCGTTATGGAGGTGGATTACACTTCTAGCTATATGCTGGATTTTATGGGCTTGATACCACAGACCAGCTCCCATGGTTTCTTAGTGAAGCATAGTCCCTTTAACACAAGTATATCTATGCGGGATGTTAGTTTGTTCAGTCAGGTTATATCCGGAAAGATAGGTGTTACTTACGAAGATTATATGAAACGGCAATACGGTTATTAGAGAGGAGAAAAACTATGAAGAATATTAAGATTAACAATACAGGATCAGCCACAATATTTATGGTTTTATTGCTTGTACCTATGATTGCATTTATGTGCGTGGTTATATTTCTTGCACAGCTTAGTGCAGCCAAGGGTATGGCTGCTGATGGAATAAGCTTAGCAGGCAATGCAATTTACGCAAGCTACAACAAGCCTATGAGAGATGCTTATGGAATATATTGCTATACCAAGACTCCGGCGGAGCTTACAGAGGTGGCAAATTACCATGTGAACAAATCTATGGAGATAGATGCGCAGGTTAATGCTGTGGTTGTGTATGAGGGTGAAAGTCTGGCCAATGATGAGCTTTTCACACAGCAGATAGTTGACTATATGAAGAATTGGGACAGAGTGGCAGGCAAAGTAACCGTTAATCATGTTCTTCAGATGAAGGCTTACAGGGAGAAGGCATTAGAGATTAGAGAGAAGCTTCAGGCGGATTATGACAGGGCTATAAATTCAACTTATCAGGAAACTCAGACACCTGAGGGAGATGCTGTAACTGCCAGAGAAAATGCAGTATCAACAGCTGATGCCAGCCTGCTTAGACTTGACTTTGGAGGCGCTAACAACGAGGATAAGCCATACTATGCAAACTATACATCATTAATCAATAGTGCCGTTCCGGTTATCAGCTATACAAATACCAGTGAGGTGAATGTGGGCTATGGTATCTCTATGCTGGATTGCGCCAACGCATATCTTCAGCCTATAGACCAGGTTTATGCATCTATGCTGGCAAAAGATACAAACTACAAGGTTGCACTATATGCCTTCAACAATTTTTCTGCATATAACTATTTTGGATGTGCCAGCTTAACAGGTAATTATTTCCAGTCAGGGGATGTGGTAAGTATTTCGCCTTGGGCAGAGGCTGAGTTTATTCTAAATGGTACTGACAGTGATCAGAAAAATGCAGAGACTGTGAGAGATATGATATATAACATGCTTTTTATGGAGTATATGGCAAGATTGTATGACATTTGTATGAGTGACACCAGAGTACATGAACATGCTGTGACCTTAAGCGGTGGAAACCCTGATAAGGTAGAGCTCATTAAGGATGAGTTTTTGGTGGGAATAAGTGCTAATTTGGCGTGGGATTCTCTGGAGAAGAGCTATGGCTTTCTGGAGAACCAAGGAGTTACATTTGCTTCTTACCCATATTATATAGAGTTATTCCTTATGCTGGATACACAAAGGGACTATCAGGGAATGATGGGACGTATGAAGTACCTTATAGGAGAGAATATGCGTAACCCTGCCAGCAGTCAGGAGGCAAGAGAATTTGAGTTTAGTAAGGCATATCTGATGCCTAGTATAGATAGCTATCAGGTTATTGTCACACCATCCTTCGGTGGTAGTGTCAGCTTTGAAGGGAGATGATTAGTATGAAAAAAGCTTTGAGAGAGGAAAAGGGTATGATGACCGTGGAGGTTATAATCGGTCTTACTATATATGTGGTTTTCTTAGTTCTGATGATGAATTTACTTAATGTTATATACATAAAGCAGAAGTTTCAGGCGGCTATGAATCCGGTGGCAGTTAAGCTGTCAAGGGAGTACTACGTGGATACTATAGTGGCAGAGGATGGGGTTGGTTATGAGAAGGTAATGCTTGATGAGCTTATGCAAAGAAGAGGACAAGGCTATGTGAATCTTTCAGGGGATTTCACTTCAAAGGAGAATCTTAGATATGCAGCTATAGCGAAGGCTGAGAAAATGCTTTTTATGCTTACAGCTGATTTTAAAACTGTAGGCTATGCCAGCAGTGATGCTTATGCGGATATGTGGATAGTGGGAGGCTATGATGGTATCTCCTTTGATGGTACAAGGATTGATGAAAACGGCTCCGGTGAGCTGGAGCTGGTAATAGAATACAGGATTAGGATAGCTAATCTGCCTTTGTTTGGAGGCACGGGATTATACATACCGGTAAAGCAGACTGCCAGCACTAAAATATGGGAATAGTGCAAAAAAACACGAAATACATACAACTATAATGAATACATAAGATAAAGGAAACGAAAGGAAGGAAAGCCTATGGTGATAATACAGATGATAGTTGGGATGCTGATTGGATTGTCCACATTGATGCTGGGACAGGAGTATTACAGGAACAGATTTAAAACCTCAATGCCGGATGTAAAGGTATATGGGATAGCACAGGTTACACTTCCTATGGTTATGGCAGGACTATTTTGCAGATATGGATATCATCTGCTGATTTCCCTCCAGCTGGTAATTCTTATGTCACTGCTTTTGCTGGCAGCGAAAATTGACAAACACAACATGATCATTCCTAACGGGATAATAGTGGTGTTGCTTGCAACAAAGACTGTTCTGTGGTTGATGTTTTACCTGATTGACCTAAAGCATTTTGCTGAGGACATATCCCAGGGCTTGTGCGGTCTGGTGGTCATGGCAGTTACGTTTCTTGTGCTTAGGCTTGCATATAAGGGCGGAATTGGAATGGGAGATATAAAGCTTATGGTGGTTGTTGGTCTTTATCTGGGAGTTATGAGAAGTATGTATGTGCTGCTGGTAGCTTCTATGGCAGCTGTAGTGATAAGTCTGATGTCCCTAGCCAAAGGGAAGCTGAAGGTTAAGGATAGTCTAAGCTTCGGACCCAGCATAGCCTTGGGCGGAGTGATAGTGTTGATATTAGGTATTTAGGAGGAAAAAGATATGAAGAAAACAAATAAAAGAAATATGACATTTAATAAAATCAATACACTTATGGCAGCATTGCTTGTGGTTATAATTTGCTGTATGAAGCTTCTTTCTATGTGGAATAGCAAGACTGAGCTTGATTATTTTAATGAGCATGTGCTCAAGGGAAAGGAGTATATGGAGCAGTCCTGTTACGTGGAGGCTATTCAGGAGTTTAAGAAGGCAGACCTTGTCAAGGGTGATGAAAATGTAAATGTTGCCATAGCTGAGTGTTACTTAGGCTTAGGGGATTATACCTCCTTTAAGACATGCTCAGATCATATTAGAAATACCTATGGAACTAACGAGAAGCTGTACCAGTATATTGCATATTATCATGCACATATGAATGATTCATACAATGAGATTCAAATTCTAAAGGAGGGAGTTGCATTTTACCCTGAGTGCGAAGCCCTGAAGGAAAAATATGATGCTGTTAAGGGCAAATACACTCAGGCCGGATATTACTCTGACCAGGTTGTATATATGGGACATCAGTACATAATAGTTGCTTCTGAGGGAAAGGAGACAGTGATGAATGCCACCTTGGGTAAGGTTGGAGATAAGGAGTATGAGAAGGTTTATGACATCTCAGAGGATAAGTGTGTACAGGATATGTGGCAGGATACTCAGATGCTCTATTCAGCTAAGGCTGATGGAAGAGTTAGCTACTATGACAGTATGGGCTATAAGAGAAAATCTCCTGACAAACAGTATGCATTTTTAGGTGCGCCTAGAGATGGTTATGCTCTGGTTCAGTCCCAAGAGGGATGGGGATATATAGATGGAGAGTTTAATGAGTTAGGAGAATGGTTTGAGGATGCCACCGCCTTCAGTGAGGGTATGGCAGCGGTGAAATGTGATGGCAAATGGGCCTTCGTGGATAAGGATTTTAATTATATAACAGAATTTGAGTATGAAGGAGTGGTAATGGATGAGTTTAAGTGCTGTAGCAAGGCAGGTGTTGCCTTTGCTCAAAAATCCGGTAGTTATGTGTTGGTAGGCATTGATGGAGAAATGGATATGGATGAAGACTACAGCCAGGCCAAGGGCTTTAGCTCTAAAAAGGATTATGCTGCTGTTAAGACAGCAGATGGCTGGAAGCTAATAGATGTAAAGGGAAATACAGTTGAAGCTGTGGACTGTGATGAGCTTTGTTCTTCAAGTAACGGTATAGCACCATTTAAGAAAGGAGATAGCTGGGGGTATATAGGAGTAGATGATGGTGTGTATGTTGAGGCGACCTTTGACGGGGTAACACCTGTTAACAAAAATGGCTATGGAGCCATAAAAACAGACCAACAGTGGAGGTTTATAGGTTTTTCCAGATTCCAGGTGAATCAGGGATTGTAGCAGTGATTAAAGAATATAAAGAAAGAAGGTATTTGTATGAGATATTTTTATGAGGAAAACAATGGTCAGTTAAATTTGGTGTGTCTGCTTGAGGACGAGCAGTTGCATCCGTTCACCTATCCTATGATAGAGAATAATCAGATATTTGGTTTGCTAAAGCCTATGTATCAGTCCAATGTTCAGGGTGTTAAGAGGTTGGTATACAATGTGACAAATTGTATGACCGTGAAGGATTATCTTCTAAGCTACGGCACTGAGGAGATTCTTTCTAAAACCTACGAATACATAATGGCCATAAAAAGCAGTATAGCTGCTTATGGTATCAGCGAAAGGCATTTTTTGTGGAATGCGGATGGAATGTATTTCAACTGTGTTACAGGGGAGATATATCTAATCTGTGTACCTTTGGATGTGTGCGTAAGCTACTCCATGCCGGATTTTAAGCTGATGGCAAACCTTAGGGAATGCATAGGCCAAGGCAGGGTAGAGAGCCTGTATCCATATACAGACGAGGGGGATTTTGATGGGGAGACAACTGTGTTGTGTGCTAATGATAGTCCCTATGTGATAGAGAGAAAGGAGAAACCAAGATTTAAGCTGTTTAGTGAGGCTGCACCCAGCCCTAAGGAGCTGAGAAGACAGAGAAAGGAAAGTAGAAGAGCCAGAAAACTGGAGCGAAAGCAGGATAAGCTTATAAAAAAACAGATTACAAGAGAGGAGGGCTTTGGGTTTTGTCAGATACCTAGCTTAATCTAGGTTCTGGCGCAAAAAAATGCTAAAGCAATGGGGGTATAATAAATGTGTAAGATAAATAATAAAGGAGGAATTAATATGACAATGGAGATTAAAAGAACAACAAATATGGAGGAGAGAATGATGGATGTAATGAATTATAGCAACAATGATAACAGAGAAATAATTAAGAATATGGAGGAAATGATTATGGAGAACAGAATGAACAAGAGAATGAAGAAGAATATGATTACAAGAATGGAGGAGAAGACTATGAATAAGATGGTTAAGATGATGAACAAGGGAAGAGAGAAGCTTAGTGCTACATTTGACAATATCTGCAGAGAGGAGATAGGAGCCAGTGAACTTGTAGTTCTGGTGGCCCTTATAGTGATAGTGCTAGCCATTATCATTATATTCAGAACACAGTTGGCGAATATTGTAACTGCGGTAGGTGCGAAGGTTATTAACTGGATTAATGCAAATTAGGAGGTGATACTTATGAAGAAATGTAAGGGCGTAATTGCCATAATTATGATGTGCGTGATGATGCTGACAGCCTGTGGAAAGGAGGAGTACGATACAGAATATTTAAAGGAGATAAATGTATTGCCGGAGGATGGAACCACCTGTTTCGGTGAAGATAATGAGACTGTCAGTGACGTACATGCTGAGAATACTACAGAGGTGGCGACCTCTAATGATGCCGGAGCAGCCACCGGTAATTGTGCCACAACAGAGCTTGTGGAGAATACTACAGAAGGGAGTGAAGTACAGGGAGAACAGCTTATCATGCAGGAGGACGGCATAACCAGCGTGGAAATTATTATGGAAGGAGAGCTTACAGACTACAATGAAAGGGAAGGAGGAATAGTTGATTTAACAACTGAAGATTACAGTACCACGCTGGAAGGGGCTGCCTCTTCCATAGAGGACATCGACATAAGTCCTGGTGTAGAGATTACACAGAAATACAATGACATATTAGATGGTGTATACCATGGAGGAGGTGAGGCCACAGTTACCGTGGGTAACAGTGAATACTAAATATTGCTTAAAATTAGATTTTGGGGTATAACGGACATAAGGAGGCTAAAGCTATGTCTAAACCAACTTTGCCAGATAAACTATATGAAATAATGCTTGAGAAGGGTTATAACGAAAACCTTTCCAAGCTTATATGTGAGAATTTGAATACAGACTACACTGCCGGAAGAATGATAGGATACGTATGTCATTACTCAGACCTTCCCGACGGGGAGATTGTGGACGAGATGCTTGCAATTCTATCAGACAGAAATGCCATTATGGACAAGAAACAGTCCCAGTATGCCCAGTCCAAGATAAGCCATATGTATCGCTTTGGATTAGGGGTGGAAGAGGAGTAGAAAACCCTAGAATTTTGTCACATCTGCATTGCATTTCCCAACCTGCTATAGTACAATTTTATTGTAGTATTTTGTTGTTTAATGACAGGAGGTAATGTATGGGAAAGTTTGTTATTAAGAACACTAACACAGGGGTTAAGTTTGATTTGAAGGCTGGTAACGGACAGGTTATCGCAACATCTGAGGTTTACAATTCTAAGGATGCTTGTAAGAATGGTATTGCAAGTGTTCAGAAGAACGCACCGGTGGCAGCAGTTGAGGATCAGACCGTAGAGGGCTTCGCTACTGAGAAGAATCCTAAGTTCGAGATTTACAATGATAAGGCTGGAGAGTTTAGATTCAGACTTAAGGCTACTAACGGCCAGATTATCGCTGTAAGCGAGGGTTACACAACTCATGCAAACTGTGTTAACGGTATCGAGTCTGTTAAGAAGAACGCAGTTGATGCAGATATCGTAGAGGAGTAATTAACAAAATTTCAAAATCAAAGTCGCTGTTACCGCAGCGACTTTTTTATTTCTATAAAATTTGGGCATAGAAGTCACAAACCAGCCCTCCACGCCCAAGAATTACTGCAAATTCATCATATTTTGGGCATAGACAAGCGAAATTAGCTATCTACGCCCAAAATCAGCCGGAAACTTACCGGAATTTGGGCATAGAAAAGCAAAACCAGCTCTCCATGCCCAAAACCATCCAGAAACTAACAAAAACTTGGGCATAGACAAGCAAAAACATCCATCCACGCCCAAAACCGCCGGGAACTCACGCCACGAACATCAAAGCATGTGCATAGAACAAAGAAAATCGTTCATTCATAACACTAATCCACCCTCTATCACTCAAAAAACACTATTGTCCCACACCTATTTTGTGGTATTATGTTTAATGAGGGCTTACGCTCTTTCAAAATACGATATTTGGGGGCAAGAAATGTATCGATTTATGGATCAACAAGAGATAGAAATCAGACAGATTGACGATTTGAAGATGGTCAATTTTTATGATTTGGCTACAGGTGGTACGGCGGCTGTCTCAGGTGCAAATCAGAATGCTGAGATAAGTGGTCATGTGCCGGCGCTGGCCATATACTATGGCGACAACAAGCAGATAAATCTCTGCGCCATGGACACTCATTATAATCTGTTAATGGAAAGGGTGCTTACCCTATATTCCCAGTGTAAGGATAAGAATTTAATAATAATTGATGCTGATACTAAGGCTATGTTAGAGCAGGCAACCTCAAGGGGAGATAACCACACCTCCTTCTATGAGAGAATCGGTAAGAATTACGCGGATATGGAGTGCTTGAAATCTCCTAAGTTTGCATCAGAGGCGGTGGTTAGAGAGACTGCTATGCCTATGCTTAAGTATTACATAAAGAATTTGTATCATATGGTTGATATGGATATCGAGTTTGATAAAGAGCCTCTTGGCTGGCACAGCAACGGTGTTCTTAAGCTGAGGAAGGGTAGTGACACATTTGTGCTTCCTATGAGGTTTGAATTTAACACCATGGGCTTTAAGGCGAAGATAGGAAACTTCCTAAAGGACTTAAGTCTTATAGAGTTTGAGGTTCGCTATCAGGAGGGTATGCTGGAGGTTATATTCGAGGCTACTGATGTGAAGCTTTACGGTGAGAGTAGATTTAAGATAGAGAATCATAGTGTTACCGGTCTTACCACCATACAGGTGGCTGGGCAGGTGGTGTATCACCAGGAGGAGTCCGTTGCAGCTGTGGCGTCTGCTGACCAGCTTCCTAAGGGACTTGACTTAGATATTGAAAAGGGACGTGTCTACGGACTGCCATGGGGCGGTATCATAGTCTTAGGTGATATAGAAAGCAAGACTGCAGAGTTTAAGCGCAATGATATAGATGTTATATTCCTAGAGCAGTATAACGGCAAGCTTGCCATGAGACAGTTTTCTCACAGCCTGGTGGAGAACCTAAGCAATGGCTTAAGACTTCGCTGTGACGGAGCTAATATGAGAAAGCTTTATTTCGGTCCTGGAATAGGTGAGGTGGAAACCACCTTTGCACCGGTGGGGTATTACTCAGGATGGGACTACAAGCAGTTTTTGGAGAATAACTATTTTTATGAATGTAAGAATCAGGAGGGCAGTAACTAATGGGTTTATTTGATAAGAAGAATACAGACGATAAGGAATATCTAAAGAGACTTAATAAGATTATAGATGATCTTAACTATACATATAACTACACTTATTCGCAGTCAGCGGATAAGACCTTTATTCAGTATCTTATGGCAGTGGAGAAGGATCCGGGTTCAGCTAAGATTCAGCCACTTGGGCTTTTGGTAGAGACTGTTTCAGCCATTATTGGCAACAAGAGCGACTTCAATATTAACACCTATACTCCGGCTATGAAGAAAGCCGGAGAGATATATGACAAGGTATTCCCATTTGGAGAGGCTACTCCGGATTTTGATATGCTTGCCATGGCATTTATAAACTTCTTCAGACCAAACGGATTAGGTGCAGAGGGATTGTTTAACAACTCACTGTTTGCAACCTTTAAGAATAAGCAGAACTATATAGATTTTATGAATACCATTAGGAATGATGCCAAGCTTCATGATTCACTCTACGACATCATTCAGTATGGCTTAAGCGTTAGAGCGTTTTTCATAGATGATGACACATATACTGCAAATATGAAGCAGGTGGCTGCCCGTATGCTTGCCTCAGGTGACAGAGCTTCTGTGGCTAAGGAGGAGATTAAGAGAGTTGAGCACATGGCTGGTATATATGATATCGACCAGGCTGATGTGGCTAAGACAGAGCAGCAGCTTGTAAAGGCCAATGCTATGCTTAACGAGATTATGGGAATCCTTGAGCAGGCTGACAAGAAAACAGAGCAGCTTAATCGAGTTATGAAGGATACCTCAGACTCTATTCAGGAGATTGCAAAGCGTGAGACAGAGCTTTTGAGCATAAAGGCTAACAGCGCAAGAGATGATATAAATGCAGCCTACAATAGCTTCTTAGAGGAGCAAAGACAGGAGGTTATTCTTCAGAAGGATGTGCTCCTTAATCAGATATTTGCAGAGTCAGAGACCAAGCTTAACGAGCTTCGCTCTATGTCAAGAGCTGTAACTGCAACTGCAAATGCAGAGCTTCTCCGTATTAACACGGAAACTACTAACGCTATGGATAAGATTAATAACTATGTGTCAAATGACAAGGAGTTAGAGAAGATTCTTACCAAGGCAGATGAGAACAAGGAGCTCTTTGACAAGATTGCAAAGCTTGAGATACTTAACACTCAGAATATAGAGGCTATGGCTAAGACTGTTGAGGCTCAGACTGCAAATGGAGGTATGCCTGTTGCTGCACCTCAGATGGTTGTGGCAGGTGCTCCGGGGGCACATGTGGGTGGACTTCCTCCTATGGAGCTTGCTCCGGAGGCTATACCGGAGGTTAATCCTTTGCTTGATACAAACATTCCATTTGAGACCAGATACAAGATGGTTATGGATGAGAAGGCTAGACGTGAGAAGGCAGGAGAGCATTTCCACAAGATGTTTGACGATGTTGTGACCGTTCTTATGGAGGATGCAAATCCTTATCTTATAGGTCCTTCAGGCTGTGGTAAGACCTATATGGTTAACCAGATAGCCCAGATACTGGGACTTGATTTTATAGACATAGGATATATCAATGAGGAGTATGATATATTAGGCTTCCAGACTGCTACCGGCGATTACAGTACACCTAACTTCTATCGCTGCTACAAGTATGGAAAGATTGCCTTCTGTGATGAGCTTGATAACGGTAACGCAAGAGCTACAGTTAAGCTTAATTCATTCTTGTCAAACAACAAGAATGCAAGCTACAGCTTCCCACACGGTGAGAATGTTAGACGTCACGCAAACTTTAGAATCATCGCCGCAGGTAATACTGCCGGAAATGGAGCTGACTCAAACTACAATACCAGAGAGAAGATTGAGGAGTCTGTACAGCAGAGATTTACCCCTGTTTATGTGGGCTACGATAACGCAGTAGAGGCTAAGATTCTTGAGAACTACAAGGATTGGTATTATTTTGTGGTATTGTTTAGAATGGCTACAGATGCCTGGGGTAACCAGAATGACTGCGCCGCAGCAGGTATATTTACAACCAGAGATGCAGCTAGAATTAAGAGATATCTTGACAATAAGAGTATGGATATGGGAAGAATTTTGGATTACGAATTTATCCAGACAAAGGATATGGAATACCTTGCATTCTTAGTTAAGCACATAGCTTCAAATGTGCAAAACTATCAGCCGGCAACACAGATATTTACTATGTTCCAGGATAAGGTTAACGCTTTGAGAGAGAAAGGCGGATTAAGATAGTATGAATATAAGCTATGGATTAACTCCTGAGGAATGTCCACAGCTTGTCATAGAAAAAAGGGGAAATCTAAATATATACAAGGTGAACTTTAAGTCCTTAAGTGAGCTTCACTTGTTTCTAAGTGAGAATCCTAAGGTTAATACCAATATTTTCTACACTCAAAAAAGTGAGAAGTCCTCTACAAAGTTCGCCGGTGAGCCCTTAGATGTGGCTATTGACTACTGTGTAGGTGGTTACGAGAAGGACTTTAGCATGTTTGTTAAGCTGAAGAAGGATATCGACAGAGTTAACATCAAGCATGTTCAAAGTAGAAAGGTTAGGCCTTCGGTGGTGGGCTCCAGACCTAATGTTCCCGCCTATGTGGCAGGTGCCCCAAAGTCTATGTACAGGATGGACAGGGTTAAGGAAAAGAAAGTTATAACTATATACATAAACCTGGCTTATGCAAACAGTGTTTCTGAGGCACAGATTAGAAATCGTGGAATTCTTACTCTCAATCTTGTGAAGATATTGGAGAACAATGATTACATCGTGAATTTCAAGGTGTTTGAGACCTGTATGGTTGGTCAGGAGGTATTTGCAGCGGGAGTGGGTATTAAAAGACCGGGAGAGCTACTTAATGTAAAGAAGTGCTATTACCCACTTTGTAGCAAGGAATTCCTTAGAAGAGTTATGTGTCGTATTAAGGAATCCATGCCATTTAAGGAGAACTGGCATATGAGCTACGGCCAGCTTATGAGCGACCATCACACCCGCTTGGTATTAGGTATCCCTGAGGATGCCATTGTAATAAATTCCCCGGACCAGATGGGTATCGAGGGAAATGATATTTATGAGGATGCAGATAGATTCTTCGCTAATCTAAATCTGGGCAGAGAGATAGTTGTTCCGGATTACGTTAGGGAGTCAAAGGAGGAGGATAAATAATGAGCAGTACGTTAATGAGCTATGATATGCTTCAAACCATAGCCAATAACCCGGAGATAAATCTTACAGAGGATGAGCTTCGTCAGGTAGATGAGTGCGTAAAGAGCATAGATTTGTCTGACTCTACAGCTGTAATAGCTTATGGCTCTGATGTGCAGAAGAAGCTTTCTGAGTTGTCAGGAAGTATGCTTACTAATCTCAATGCACAGGACATAGATGATATAGGTGAGGTGCTTGATACCACAGTGGGCTACTTAAGGGATATAGAGGAGGAGAAGGCTAAGTTTTCTTTCTTCAAGAAGGCTAAGGAGCTTTCGGTAAGGGAGAAGTACAGAGAGGCTGAGAAGAACATTGATAAGGTTACAGATTCTCTTCAGCAGCATCAGGTTCGTCTTATGAAGGACTGTGCTATGCTAGACCAGATGTACCAGATGAATACGGTATATTTCAGAGATTTAAATGTAAAGATTGCCGCAGGAAAAAGAAAGCTGGACGACTGCAAGCACATCGAGATTCCCGCTTTGGAGAAGAAGGCTATCGAGTCAGGCTTGGCCCAGGATGCACAGGCAGTTACTGACCTTAAGAGTCAGATGGATAGATTAGAGAAGAAGATATATGAGCTGGAGCTTACCAGAACCATATCTCTTCAGTCAGCTCCACAGATTAGACTTATTCAGTCTAACCAGGCAACTATGGCTGAGAAGATTCAGTCCACATTGCTTAACACTATCCCTCTTTGGAAGAATCAGGTGGTTCTTGCCCTTGGTATGGAGCACACCAGACAGGCTGTTAAGGCTGAGAAGGAGATAAATGATATGACTAACAAGCTGCTTCTTAAGAATGCAGAAACACTTAAGCTGGCATCAGTGGAGACTATGCAGGCTGCAAATAGAGGCTTCGTGGATGTGGCAACTCTTGATGCTACCAACAAGCTTCTCATCGAGAGCTTAGACGAGGTGGCTCGTATACAGCAGGAGGGTCGTGACAGCAGAAGTGCTGCAGAGCTCGAGCTGGTTAGAATCGACGAAGAGATGAAGAACAGATTGATGTAAAAACTGAGGATTGTGTGACTATGAGCCATAATAATATGCTGGTATTTCTTCTGTATGGTATAAGCATATGCTATATAATTTTTATATCCCACAAGAAGCTGTTTAAGCCCCTGATACCTCTGGATATTCCGGAGATAAGACTGGGCATAAAAATGGTTGATACAGACCCGGGAGAGTACCCACTAAGCGATGCTCAAATTAAATATGTGAGAAGACTGCTTAGAAGGTCTAACCTACTCTGGATAGTATTATTTCTTGTGGCAGAGGGTGTGGCATTATACGCCATCAATCAGGCCAAGGAGATATACAGCCCTAAGGTGGCCACAGTTCTTACAGCTATAACGGTGGTGGCAAACATATACTGCATAGTTTTTAGATTCTTGCACAATAAGAGAGTGTATAGGGATAACAAGCACTGCTTCAAGCGCAGACAGGGCTGCCTTATCAATGAGGACTCAAGGTCCATAGATGTTCACTATACCGCAGGTGGTAAAACTGACATTGAAACCTATCAATTCTACAAGGTTACTGTTGGAGTATATGATTGGGAGGGAAAGCCTAGAGCCTACTCTATGAGGATGGCAGATACCAGATATGATAAGCTTTTAAAAAGCGGCAAGTGTGATGTAATTACATTTAACGACAGCTTTGTGGCTATTTGTGATTTGAAGAAAGTAAAATAGAGAATTTTTCAAGGGGCATTTCGCCCCTTTTCTTGTTGACAAATTCTAGAATGTATCGTATTATTAGTATACGCAGTGCGTATGAAGGGCAGGATAGAGATGGATTTGAGAGAAGAATTAATAAAGTTAAGAGAAAGTACTAATATGAATAGAAGACAGTTTTCTGAGTATTTTCATATCCCTTACCGAACTATGCAGGATTGGGAATTGGGGAATAGAAGTATGCCTGAATATTTGCTTCGACTGATGGCATACAAGGTTATGGTTGAAAAACTGGATAAAAAGGGGGAAGATACATATGAATGATAATGTGCAATTATTTGAAGACCAGCCTATAAGAGCTGCATGGGATGAAGAAAATGAAGAGTGGTATTTTTCTGTGGTTGATGTTGTGCGAGTATTGACTGAACAGTCAACCCAAAGAGGAGCTAGTAACTATTGGGCCAAATTAAAGGAACGATTGATAAAAGAGGGAGCTGGTGAACTGCTGACAAAATGTCAGCAATTGAAATTAAAAGCGGAAGATGGCAAAAAAAGGAATACCGATGTTGCCGACACCGAACAGCTTTTGCGTATTATACAGTCTATTCCATCTAAGAAAGCAGAACCATTTAAGCTTTGGTTAGCGCAGGTAGGTAGGGAAAGAATAGAAGAAACAATAGATCCGGAACTGACCATTGATAGAGCTTTAGCTACATATCTTAAAAAGGGATATTCCAGAGAGTGGATTAATCAAAGACTACAAGCTATTCAAGTGCGTAAAGAACTTACAGATGAATGGCAGGATAGAGGTGTTAGTGCAGGTAAAGAATTTGCTATATTAACTGATGAAATAACAAAAGCTTGGTCGGGAATGAGTACTAGGGAATACAAGAACTATAAAGGCTTGAAGAAAGAAAATCTTAGAGATAATATGAGCACAACGGAAATAGTACTTAATATGTTAGCAGAAACAGCCACTAAAGAGATATCAAAACAAGTAAAGCCAACCAGCTTTGATGAGAATAAGAATGTAGCTAAAAGGGGTGGAGATATAGCGGGTAATGCACGAAAGGCTATAGAAGTTGAGATAGGGAAATCTGTGATTACATCTGAGAATGCAACACAGTTAAACAAAGCGGTTTTAGATATGTTAGAAGTATCGTCAAAGATTGTTGATACTGATGATTAGATGTAGCAGACTAAATATCAGTATTATTTTCAATAATTAACTTCTTGACACAAGACAGTCATAGTGATATAACAAGTGCATATAATAAAATATATCTAAACCGTTGACGCGGAGATAACGTTAATTATGCTTCTACAGAGAGCCTGGGTAGCTGAGAGCCGGGTGAAAAACAGGTTAGCAAATGGACCGCTGAGGGCGCAGTCAAATGTGTTTTATAACACAGAGTATTCTGCGACGTGAGGGCATACGTCAGTTGCCGGAGATATGATAGTATCTTGCTAAGAGCGTGAGTACACGAATCAAGGTGGCACCGCGGATAATCTAAGTTTATTCGTCCTTGACAGATGTTATAAGTCTGTCAAGGACTTTTTGCGTGTTGCAATGAGCCATGCGAAGCGTAGCGAACCTGTCGGCATGGCTCAATGCTGCGAGTAACGAGGAGGTGAGTGTTATGCAATTATTAAAAATATTCAATCAGAGTGTGGTCAGACGATGGCGTAGCACTCAGAAAGATAGTAATCATAAAGGTAACACAACAATATAACAAATTTAGTTTACAAAACAAAACTTTAATTAAGAATTCAAAAATATAGATTATGGAGGACAAAACTATGACTTTTAACAATATCGATTTCAACACATATTTCAAGAACTATCCAGATGCAAACGGTTACTATGGAAAGTACGGCGGAGCATACATCGCGCCTGAGCTTAAGAAGGCTATGGAGGAGATTAACGAAGCTTACTTCACCATCTGTAAGTCCAGCAAATTCATCAGTGAGCTAAGAAGAATCCGTAAGGAGTTTCAGGGAAGACCAACCCCTATATCATATCTTGAGAGACTTTCAGGCTCTCTGGGAAATGTTCAGCTTTATGTAAAAAGAGAGGACTTAAATCATACAGGAGCCCACAAGCTTAATCACTGTATGGGCGAAGCACTTCTTGCAAAATACATGGGCAAGAAGAAGGTAATCGCAGAAACTGGAGCAGGTCAGCATGGTGTGGCTCTTGCAACTGCAGCAGCATACTTTGGACTTGAATGTGACATCTATATGGGTGCTGTAGATATCAAGAAGCAGGCTCCAAATGTTGCCCGTATGAAGATTCTTGGCGCAAATGTAGTGGAGGTAACTCATGGTCTTGCAACTTTGAAAGAAGCTGTAGACGCAGCATTTGAGGCATATTGCAAGGAGTACAAGGATGCTATATACTGCATTGGTTCAGTGGTAGGACCACATCCATTCCCTATGATGGTTAGAGACTTCCAGAGCGTAGTTGGTATCGAGGCGCGTTCCCAGTTTCTGGAGATGACTGGTGAGCTTCCTGACGCAGTAGTGGCCTGTGTGGGCGGTGGCTCAAATGCCATGGGAATGTTCTCAGGCTTCCTTAATGACCCAGTCGATATCTACGGCGTAGAGCCACTTGGTCGTGGAACTGCCCTTGGCGACCACGCAGCAAGCCTTAAGTACGGAACTGAAGGAATTATGCATGGCTTTAACAGTATTATGCTTAAGGATGAAAATGGTGAGCCCGCCCCTGTTTATTCAGTAGCCAGCGGACTTGACTATCCATCTAGTGGCCCGGAGCATGCATTCCTCCACGACCTTGGAAGAGTTAAGTATGATGTGGTAGATGATGAGGAAACCATCGACGCTTTCTTCAAGCTTTCAAGACTTGAGGGAATCATCCCAGCCATCGAAAGCTCACACGCTGTGGCATACGGTATGAAGCTGGCTAAGGAGATGGGTAAGGGTTCAATTCTTATAAATCTGTCAGGTAGAGGAGATAAGGATATGGATTATATTATAGAGAAGTATGGGATAAGGTAAGAGAAAACAGTACCAAATGTGATAAAAATAAGCTATAATCTGTGTTGAGAGATGTTGATTGAGACATGGATTATAGCTTTATTATTATCAACAGGGGAAATAATGTCAATGTTTCCCATGTGGGGAATTTGTTGTGTACTGATTTTGAACCAATGAAGGAGGATAATATGAAAAAGAAAATATTGAATCTTTTATTTGTTATATGCGTACTTATCATTATCGTACTCTTATTATTAAAATGGAATGAAGAACGATTTGCAAAATTAAGATTATATGGAGTAGAGAAAATTGTTGTGACCCGTGTATTTGATGGGAATGGAAGATTTTCTTATATTGATGGGTTTGAGGAAGTTGTTATAAGTGATAAGACAGAAGTGAAGAAGTTTAGAAAACTCTTGTTTTCCACAGATACCAGGGGGATTTGGTTTGAAGCTGGTGATGTACTGGGATGGGAGTATGCATTTTCTATAGAGGTATATTATGAAGATGGATATATGGAAGAAATAATATGTCGAGATAATGACACTATGGCTAAACGATTATCTTATGAATATTCTTATGCGTTGGGGGATGAAAATAAGGTATATGCATATTGCTATGATTTGTTTTTTGATGAAGTAAATCCTGCATTTCCGGATAAATAGCTAGTGAATTTAAAGGACATAGATCAAAATATTTGTATAAATGAACGATATACAGAGTAATTTGTTAGGAGAAGAAAAATGAGTAATAAAACAGTTTTGACATTAAAAAATTACCCTGCCATACTATTACTGTTTGTGTCAATAATATCTCTAGGATTGTTTACTGATGGTTCAGAGTTTGGGCATATTTTTGAAAGTATAATGAGAATATATTCAATAGCTGTATCCTTGGTAGTGCCTGTAGTATGCATATTAATCAGTATCTATGTTAAGATAAAAGTCAAACTAAATGGCTCAACACCTGGCGAAATTTTAAAGCAATGTGTAGAGATTAAATTAGCACATAAGGATGTATATGTGGCTTTTGTGATACTAGGAACTATTTGTACCATAACTGTATTTCCTATAATGGTAACATTTATGATTATATTTGTGGTTTGGTCGATGCAATTTCAAACTGGATATATAGGAAAAATGGGAATGCAAGCAATGTACGAATCAGGAACTGTTGATGAACAGACATATAAGAAATATTTGAACTCTAGATACATAATCTTTAGGGATATTAAGGTGATTCAAGATATAGTGAAGGACAAGAATATATAAACTAAAACCAGAGGGTGGATGTAACTAATCTTAGTTGCAGAGATCCTCTGGTTTTATTCATTCCGCTTCTTTCCTTGACAATCCCCATACAAAATGTTTTAATCAAAAAGGTTCGCCACATCTTGGCGGACCTTCATAAAGTTATTACCTAATTCGGAGGACATACTATGGAAAGAGAAAAATTAGGCAGCAGACTGGGCTTTCTGCTTCTTAGCGCAGGCTGTGCCATAGGAATAGGAAATGTATGGAAGTTCCCATATATGGCGGGACAGTACGGTGGTGGAGCATTTGTACTTGTGTACTTATTCTTCCTTATCGTTATGGGAGTTCCAGTGCTTACTATGGAGTTTTCACTTGGACGTGCATCCCAGAAGAGTCCGGTAAAGCTGTATCAGCAACTTGAAAAGCCGGGCCAGAAGTGGCACATTCACGGCTACGCAGCTATGATTGGTAACTACCTTCTTATGATGTTTTACACCATCGTATCAGGTTGGATGGTTCAGTATTTTGTAAGGATTGCAAAGGGTGATTTTGAAGGAGCGGATGCTGCTAAGGTTAAGGAAATTTTTGCTGGCATGAAGGCAGAGCCTGTAAGTATGGTTGTATATACAGCTATCGTTATTATCCTCGGATTTTTGGTTTGCTCGATAGGTCTTCAGAAGGGACTTGAGCGAGTTACTAAGGTTATGATGATTGCACTTCTTGTGATTATGGTTGTTCTTGCCATTAATAGTGCAACTATGGATGGTGGCGCTGAAGGTCTTAAGTTCTACCTTGTGCCGGATTTTCAGAGAATGGCAGATATCGGCATAGGTGAGGTTATAGTAGGTGCTATGAATCAGGCATTCTTCACCCTTAGCTTAGGTATCGGTTCCATGGCTATATTTGGTAGCTATATAAATAGGGACAGAGCTCTTATGGGTGAGGCTGTAAGCGTTGCTTCTCTCGATACATTTGTGGCATTTACCTCAGGACTTATTATCTTCCCAGCTTGCTTTGCGTATGGAGTTGATGTAAATGCAGGTCCGGACCTTATATTTATCACTCTTCCTAACATATTCAATAATATGACTATGGGAAGGGTTTGGGGAACGCTGTTTTTTGTATTCCTTACATTTGCAGCATTCTCAACAGTGCTTGGAGTATTTGAAAATATCATATCCTGTAACATGGATCTCTTTGGCTGGAGCAGAAAGAAGACTTGCTTTATCAATACCATCCTTATGATAGTATTATCACTTCCATGTGCACTTGGTTTCAATGTACTTGATGACGTGGTTGTAGCAGGCAAGAACATTATGGATATGGAGGATTTTGCAGTAAGTAATATCCTTCTTCCTCTTGGTTCATTGTGCTTCGTGCTCTTCTGTACACTTAGATACGGCTTTGGATTTGATAAGTTTATGGAGGAGGCCAATACTGGAAAGGGTCTCAAGGTAAAGAAGTGGATGAAGCCATATATGACATATGTGCTTCCGATTATAGTTCTTGTAATATTTATTATGGGACTGATTTGATACTTAGATAAAACACAAAAGCTCACCTATACTGTACGCGTATAGGTGAGCTTTTGTGATTACTGCATAAACTCGGATAAATCTATAGAGAGATTATGATATACAGAAATATTCATTGAGCTTGGATTATCATAATACTGAGGAACATAATCCTTTGAAGCCAAATATTTGCATACCTTTTTTTCTGGCAAATCAATAATCCAATATTCTTCAACTCCTATTTTTCTATAGGTTTCAAGTTTTATATTGTTTTCCCATATTTTAGATTCTTCTGATGTGACCTCGGCTACAAATATAGGAGCCACATGGACTCCATTTTCGCTTATTCCATGGGAATCACTTATTATCATAATATCTGGTAGATAAAATTCTTTATCCTCCTCCAGTAGTTCGTTTACATACAAAGCTACATTTTCTCTAAAAACGTGACAGCTGTCCTTATGGGAAATTATATAATTATATACTGTGCATGCAATTTCTAGAACAACCGAATTGTGGAGTGGAGACGTGAATTGTTGTATAACTAATTCACCACCGATTAGCTCCACATGACCATCCATCTGCTCAATTTGCTCTATTGTGAATTTGTTATTCATATTTACCTCCAAATTAATTAGTAAAAATAATATAGCACACCACATATACTATATATATCAACTGGTAGTTTAAAGAAGGTTTGCGACTCGCCTGTAAATATGATAATATTTATAGGTGAGTTTTTTTATGATTATAGCAACCTGGAATGTTATATGAATATCAAATGTGTCTGTGCCAATAACTTATATTCCGGCCGCGGCAGGGTTTTGCTGAGCTGACCGTTTTAAGTGTCAGCGAGGCAAAATCCCTAGACAGGCCGGCAAAAGAGTAGATATGCACAGACACATAGCTATAAAAAGTAAGTGACATTCAGGATGTTGAAATAAGGAGGAATATTATATGTCAGATAATAAGCAGGCAAATATAACATTATACTGCGCAGGCAGTGATTTGAATGGTTTAAAGGATAAAACCCTTGGCATATTCGGAAGAAATGCCATAGGAGCAGAAGGGGAAAATGACAGAGAATTCGCTATAAAGCTTCAGGATAATACTATGGTTAAATTCTCAGTTATGGCGAAGCCGGAGGTTGTTATGCAGCAAAATGCAGGTATGGCTAACTTCTTTGGCAAGGCTCCTATGAAGAGCGACGCTGTTAAGGTGGCTGCACTTCAGCAGATAAGTATGTTTAGTGCAATCATAGGAATAACATTTCCGCTGACTGAGGATAGAAATAGAACCAATGCTATAATCGGTGGTATTTATAACACAGCAAAGGCTATAACTGCATTTGTACTTTACCCTACTATGGAGCTGTTCCATCCGGACGGAAAGCTTCTTATATCAGCTAAGGGTGACACAGATTATACTCAGTATTTCCCTATTATGTGTAGAAATATGGTTATGCCAAATATCCCTGAGAGCGAGGCTGATAAGGCCAGAGCTAAGAAGAGTAATGACATACTTAGAGCTAAGGGCTTGCCTGTTCCTGAGGGTATGCCGGTTTCAGCCTATGAGGAGAAGTCTGTAATACCGGAGGCTGAGACAGTTATTAAGCGTGCGGTGGCAATATTTGCGGCAGCGGTGAAGAGTGAAGTGTATGGCTCAGGGGAGGCTGAGGGTGCCAAGGAAAAGGTTGATGAGCTGTTAGGAGAGCTTGCTAAGAGATATGGGGAGCTTGACTTCCTGTCCAAGGAGGAGAAGGCTTACATAGATAATCCAAATCCTTCACAGCAGGATATCAATAAGTTCGGTTGGAGATATGAGTGCTGTGCCATGATGCTTTGGGCACTTAATATGCTGGAGCTTGATGAGCCTGATGAGATATGCGATGCAGCTCAGTTAGGCGGTATAATATGGCCAAATGACATGGCTTCCATGCTGGAGAAGGCCAGCCTTAGAAGTAAGGAGGAGCTTCTTGATAAGCAGGATGTGGTTCATAGATATGATTGGGCATGTATAGAAGCTCAGATTAAGAAGCTGGAGCTTCCTGAGATTCAGCCTGAGATAGTTGTTGAGTGGCATTATGCGCTTAACTGGCTTACAGGTGTTGAAGGTGTTACTGACTGGGACAAGGTGCCTAGAAAGGCATAATTTGTGGTGGTAAAACCCAATGCATTTTGGTAAAATGTTTATATATGCGATGAAAGGAGAAGCCTATGAAGAATATTATAGGAGCTATATTCGGATTATTGGGAACATATGCTATAGCAATATGTGGATATATGTTTACGCATAACTGTAGCCTGGAAGACTTATCTGGTATACCGGTGGCAGATAAGCGCTTTTTGCTTGTGCTGCTTGTGGCTCAAACCTTGGTAATAGGCTCATATTTCTTTTATATTTTGTCTATCCGTAGACGAAGCGCTAAGCAACTTCTCACTGAGGAGCAAAGACTTATCCTCCAGCAGAGAAGATATCAGATAATTATTGATAACTCCGGCGAGATGATGTATGAGATTAGCTTGAACAACGATGCATGTATCTCTACAGAGAAGATTAGAGAAAAGTTTGGTTGGGATATACCTAAGCAGGTTCCTAATCTGGACGTAAAGCTGTTGTTTAACTTATTGCACGTTCATCCTGAAGATGAGGAGCTTTTTTATCATTCAACCTCAGGACTTATTACAAATAAGATGGCTAAGGAGATTACTGTCCGTATGCAGAAGCAGGATGGTCAGTATATATGGTGTAACATTACCTATATTCCTCTTTTAGATGCCAACAACAATATGGTTTCCATAGTTGGTAAGATAGAGGATGTGGACGATGTGGTTAAGGAGAGAGAATTCTTAGAACACCAGGTAAGAACAGATGGACTTACAGGACTTATGAATAAACAGACCTTCGAGGAGGAGGCTATGAAGTTTTTGATGTCCAGCATATCTACAGGCTCAGCTCTGGTGTTTATAGATATGGATCATTTTAAGGAAGTAAATGATAAATTTGGTCACAGTATGGGTGACAGAGCTATAAGAGATATCGCTCTTAAGCTTCAGATTATATTTGCAAACTGTGATATGGTGTCCAGATTTGGAGGAGATGAGTTTCTTGTGTTTGTAAAGAATATTCCTAGAGACACTCTTCTTGACAAGCTGGCTTGGGCTATAGAAAAGCTTAAGGAGACTTATTCCAATAATCAGGACGTTGTAAATATTACTGCCAGCATAGGTGTGGCATATTGTATGGCAGACAAGATTAGCTATGATAAGCTTCTAGAGGCTGCAGATAATTCTTTGTATGCTGCTAAGGAGCTTGGCAGAAATAAATGTATTATTAGAGATGTGTATCAGTAGGTTTAGAGTATGAATGAAGATAGCATATTAAAGGCTAGACTTAAGGAGTTGGCTACAAGGTCCTACAAGCAAAATGTATATACCTACACCGGATTCCTAACTCCGGCAGAGCTTAGTCTTCTGGAGGATATTCGTGAGGATATAAGGTTTGTGGATTATGAGACCTTCGGTGGATACGAGCTGGCAGACAGGCAGATGGTGGGCTTTGGCTCAGAAGAGACCTTAGGCTATGAGGGACAGTGGCCCATAACTATCATCAAGGTGGAGCCACTTATTGATAAATTTGCAGATGAGCTTACTCACAGAGATTTTCTGGGCGCAGTTATGAACTTAGGCATCGAGAGAAATGTGTTCGGTGACATTTTGGTGAAGGATAGTAAGAGGGCATACATATTTGCCTCGGATACAATATCTGAATTTATAGTGGATAATCTTACTAAAATTAAGCACACTAATGTTAAGGTAAGCGTGGTAGAGCCTGATTCGGACAACATGGATGACCTAAAGCCTGTACTTGTTGACATGGATGTAATAGTGGCATCGCCAAGATTTGATGCCATAGTGGGAGCTGTTACCAAGCTGTCTAGAAGTGAGGCCCTTAATCAGTTTAAGTCTAAGAAAGTAACTCTAAATGGCCGTCTGTGCGAGAGAAACAGTATGACCTTAAAGGATGGAGATATATTTTCCATAAGGGGCTATGGTAAGTATAGATACTGTGGCGCCGGACAGGAAACCAGAAAGGGAAGAGTGTACGTCAAGCTGAAGAAGTACACCTAGATAAAAATAACTTTACATAGTAAGTCGGGATGACTATACTAAAATATGGGTGGAAGCCCAAATAAAAGGGAAAAGGAGGGCAAGGCTGTGATAAGTAAATATATTACAGATAACGGAGTCTTGAGAGAAATCGATGAATATATACCAGGAATGTGGATTAATCTCACGGCGCCCAGTCATGATGAAAGCTTAGAGATAGCAGAAAAGTACAACATTGACCTTGCCGATGTCCGTGCAGCTCTCGACGAAGAGGAGTCTTCTCGTGTGGATGTTAATGAAGACTATGTTCTTATCCTTTTCGATATTCCTGCAGTTGAGATTCGTCACAACCAGGAGGCTTATACAACTATTCCTCTGGGTATTATATGGACTGATGAGGCAATCATCACCGTTTGCTCAGGAGAGACACCTGTTATTAAGCATTTTATAGTGAATCACTTGAGAGACTTTACAACTAAGAAGCAGGTTCGTTTCACTTATCAGATTATATATAGAACTAATATGTTATACCAGTCATATCTTCGTATCATAGATAGACGTCGTCTTGAGATGGAGGAGAAGATGGGTGGAATCACAGAGAATGCAGATATCGTTAACCTGCACGAGCTTGAATCCAACCTTGTATACTTCGATACATCACTTAGAGCTAATCGAATGATAGTCGATAGACTTACCCGTTACAGCGGTATTAAGAAGTTCCCTGAAGACCAGGAGCTCCTTGATGATGTTATAGTCGAGAATCTTCAGGCTATCGAGATGACCCAGATATATCGTGATATCTTAAAGGGTACCAGAGAGCTGATGTCAACCATGATCGATAACCGTCAGAACGAGATTATGAAATACCTGACCGCCATCACTATCGTTATGGCTATACCTACTATTATATCAGGTATCTATGGTATGAATGTAAATGGAGATGGTATGCCGTTTGCAAGCTCGCCATATGGATTTACCATCGTCTGTGGTATCACACTTTTGGTGTGTATCATAGTGGCACTGGTACTGAAGAAGAGGAAGATGATGTAGGAAGAGAATTTACCCAGTGGACTGCTTGATATGTTAAAATGCAGAAAGCTGGGTTTAACTTTGTGATATTTTCATATAAATCATTATATGAATCGCAAATTAGTTTTTGAAGGGGAATAATTATGGAGTATAAATATATCTTTTCAATTGTAATGGCTGTGTATAACTGTGAGCCATTTCTGAGAGAAACTCTTGACAGTGTTGTGAATCAAAAAATCAAGGGTTTTAAGAAAATAAAAAACAAATCCGTCAGTACAGCTAAATCTCTTACCTTTGAGGATATTGTACAGGTAATAATGGTTGATGATGGCTCCACAGATGGTTCGGGGGAAATATGTGATGAGTACGCAAATAAATACCCTAATTTTATGGTTGTACATAAAGAGAATGGCGGTGTTGCCTCTGCTAGAAATGAGGGCCTGAAACATGTTCAGGGTAAGTATATGAATTTTATGGATTCTGATGATAAGTTCTCTGACAATGTACTCATAGAAGTTTACAATTTTTTCGAGAAGCATTATGAGGAAACAGATGTTGTAACTATGCCCCTGGTATATTTTGACGCAGCTAAGCACGAGCATTGGCAGAATGATAAATTTCAACAGGGCGACAGAGTGATTGATTTGAATGAGGAATATCATACAGCTTTAAAGTTTGTTAATGCAAGTTTTTTTAAGTCGGAGTACAAGCGTGAAGTGGAATATGATGGTGCTCTTCCGTGTGGAGAGGACATAAAATATATATTTGATGTATTATCTAGAAAGATGACTCTCGGTGTTGTTGAAAATCCAAGGTATATGTATAGAAAACGTAGTACTGGTGAGGATTCTTTAGTTGCATCCTCAAAGAAAAAACGATCCTGGTATTTTGAGTATTTTACGAATTTGGTTGACTGGTCCGTAGACTTTTATAAGAGTAAATTTGGATATGTTCCACTATTTTTGCAATATACACTTTTGACCGATATTCTGTTTAGATTTAAACAGGAATACACATCTACAGCCATAGATGTGCTAGGAGAGTCTGATTTTGAAGAATATAAAAAGGTGCTTTACAATAGCTTGGCTTGCATAGATGACAAACTTATCTTAGAGGAAAAAAGACTGTCAGTAGAGCACAAGTATATGATGCTTTGTCATAAATATGGCATTATTCCTAAGCTGGAAGTGTTAAGTGACGATATTCGAATATGTATTGAGGATACTGAGATGTACTTTTCGGATTTTGCCACCCGGATTGATTTTATGAATATAGATAATGGTAAGCTTTCTATCGAAGGTTATACTGTATTGCCACCAGTGATGGAGAATGAATTTGTTAGTGTATATCTTCAGGTGAAATCCTCAGAGGGCGAAGAGCTTATGATACCATGTGTTATGACAGAGAGAAAAATATCAAGGCTTTGCCTAAAGGAATTATTAAGTAGCGGTGTAGGATTCCGAGGTGAAATAGATGTTAGAAAGATAGGATACAATGCCGAAGTAAACCTTATAGTTTGTGTGGATAATTGCACAGTTAAAAATAAGAGTATAGATTTCGGGAAATTCTGTCCTATATCAAAACGATATGAAAACAGCTATTATTATAACAAAGAGGGCTGTGTTATTACCTATAGTGATAATACGCTACATCTGAAGAGCTGTAGTGAGAAAAACGCGATTGCATTTGAAAGAGTGTTTTTAAAGGAATTAAAAAGCACTAAGAAAATTGGTGACAAAAAGGCTTATATTGCGAGAAAGGCTGTAAGACTTTTGAGTAAATTCAAGTCCAAACCTATATGGTTGATATTGGACAGAAGAATGATTGCCGATGATAACGGACTTGCTCTCTTCAAGTATATTTGTAGAGAAAAAAAGAAAGTAAAAGCTTATTTTGTTTTAGACCCTAAAAGTTCTGATTATGAGAGCATATCAAAGATAGGTAAGGTATTACCGTACGATTCATTTAAACATAAATTAGGATTTCTTATGGCTGATGCTGTGATTTCCTCTCAGGGTGAAGATTATGTATTTAATCCTTTCCGAAGTCTAAGACATGCTTATAGTGATATACTGGCTGATAAGCCATTCTTCTTTTTGCAACATGGCGTGACTAAGGATGATATAAGTGGTTGGCTTAATCGTTTCAATAAAAACATACAAGGATTTGTCACTTCTGCAAAGCCTGAGTATGAGTCCATCTTAAAGTATGATTTTTACTATGATGAGAGTAAGGTATGGCTTACGGGAATGCCAAGAAATGATTATCTTATCGACAGGAGGCAAAAAATGATTACCTTTATGCCAACCTGGAGATCATATCTTGCTAATACTAAGGAAAGGTTTCTTCAAAGTGAGTTTTTGATATTTTATAGGTCGTTGTTTTCCAATGAGAGATTGCTGTCGGTTGCTGAGGAGTATGGATACAAGCTGTGTGTAAAACCGCATCCACAGTTGATAAAATATATAGATGAACTTCAGGTGAATCCAAAAGTAAAAATATTAGATGCCACAGTTAAATACCAAGATGTTTTTGCTGAGAGTAGTCTGGTTGTAACCGACTATTCCTCTGCTGTTTTTGATTTTGCTTATATGAGAAAACCGGTTGTCTATGCCCAATTTGACTCAGATATGTTTTTTAGTGGTGAGCACACATATACAAAAGGTTATTTTGATTATGAAAAGAATGGCTTTGGGGAAGTTCTCCATGACCTTGACAGCACAGTGGATACAATAATTGATTATATGAAAAATGACTGCAAGATGAAGGATGAATATAAAAGACGAGCAGAAGAATTTTTTGCATTCCATGACCAAAATAACTGTGAGCGAGTATATAATAAAATTGTAGAATATTTTAATGATTAACAAAAAGTCAGAGAATCATATCATTAATCAATATGATATGGTCTCTGGCTTTTTCTATTGAAAAATTCTTTACAAAATGATACACTCCTACCGTGGTGCTTATCTATATGGAAAGTTAAAAGGGAATACGGTGAGAATCCGTAGCAGCCTCTACTACTGTAAGCAGACATATTTGTATACCATTTCCGCAACCCATAGTTAGACATGCGGGGTCATTGGAGATTTTTCTCTGAGAAGGCTAGGTGTATGAAGTTTGCAAGCCAGGAGACCTGCCATAATAATTATCATTGACTTTTGTTGAGGCGAAAGTACAAAGAATGGAGTAATATGAAAATTTTAAAGAACAAGGTGGCTTTACTTGTTGCCATGATGCTGCTTGTGATGGGACTAGCAGGATGTGGAGAAAAGGTCGGGAATGATGGCGATGGAGCCAAGAATGCCAGTGGAACAGCTTATCCACTTGAGATAACTGACACAAATGGCGAAACTGTAACTATTAAATCAGAACCACAGAAGATAGTATCTGTAGCACCTAACCTTACAGAGGTTGTGTATAAGCTTGGGGCTGGAG
>JAFTPO010000083.1 GCA_017463225.1 Lachnospiraceae bacterium
ATATTCCACTGGGGTCTGAGGGTACTGTGGCAGTACATATTAGACATTTGCGAGAAAAGATTGAGATTAACCCTTCTGAACCACGACACCTTAAGGTGGTTTGGGGACAGGGATACAAGATGGAGGAATGATTATTATGAACAAATTAAGGGAGAGCGGACTGCTAAAATTCATAGCAGGAATATTACTTGGGTTAGGATTAATAGTTGGCATAGTGTCCGGTATATTTGCTGTGGGGGCAGTAAGCGAGGATTACTATGGAGCAGGTGGTAAGGAAAGACTTAAGGAAAGCATTATAGAAAATATTGCTTGGTTTTATAATGACCACGCTATAAGGTGTTGTGCGGAAAAACTAAAGAGTGAAAGTGGTGATGGAGATTATGAGTGGGATGAAAAGTTCTATGAAGACTTATTTTCAGAGGAAAATACCAACTATATGTTCAGCATCACCACACCAGAGGGCAAGGAGCTTCTGTCTAACTACTATGTAGATGATGTGCAGTATAAGGGACAGATAGAAACTAATATTAGCGTGGAGCAGGAACAGGAGGTTATCTCCTGCCAGATTAATGTGACAGACATAGTGAGACCTGTAGAATATGCTGACCTTCCTGACTATGCAAAGGAGCAGTATGATGAGGGTGAATGGTACTATTATAGTATCCCTAACACTGTGGAGTATTATGATGGAGATGTGGTAGGGTATGTAGATGACAGCCAGCCGGATAGTACAAGTGTTGCTGTTGATATGTCGGATGTGACAGCGGTTACAGTGAATACTGTAGAGATGCCAGATGCAACAGAGGTTGCAGTGGATGCAGCTGGGAATGTGGTTAATGATCCTATGAATCCTACAACAGCGGTTGGCACTACTGAGGTGACAATAAGTCCCACTACGGAGATAGCACCGGAAGAGATAATTGGCGCAGATAATCCGCTTGAGTCAGCGGGGATTTCCAACGGCTTGGAAATATATAAGGACTCAGAGGGAATGTATTATTATGTAGATGAATATGGTGTTTTGCAGGAACTTATAAGTGAGGAGTACTACACCCAGGGTGAGCTTGCCGTAGAGGAAGCCATGGAGCAGTATGAGGCTGAGGAAAATAAGAACAGAATCATCTGCGCATACAGATATCCTATTAATTTAAATAATTTATATGTATATGGTAATGGAAATGATATTTATATAAATATTGATAATACAATAGATTACAGACTGGCAGACAGTTCCAAATATCAATTTGTATATGATAATCTTATGAATAAAACCAAGGATTATGATTATGTATATAGAGCTAACTGGGATTATGATATAGCGACCGGTACCTACACAGAAACCTATGATTGTGGCAATTATCAGGATATCATTTTAACCTACTATGTAAAGTCAGAGCTTTCGGCCTACGACCATTTTGCCATGTCCTACAGACTTAAGTATATGACTCAGATATATGATGCAGCACTTCCTGTATTTGTAGTGTGCTGTGTGATTATTCTTATAACCTTTGCTTACCTTGTGTGGGCAGCAGGGCATAAGAAGAATGTGGAAGGAATAGCAGTAAGTGGATTTGATAAGATACCATATGATGTGGTTTTGGCGGTATATGGCATAGCCGCATTGTTCGGATTATTCCTAATTGCAGAAAATGGCTACAGTCTAAGGTCTATGCTGGTGCTTTCTATACCACTTTGTATAGTTGTAATGCTGTTCCCTGTACTTCTTAACACAACAGCTGTAAGATTTAAGGTGGGAAGCGTGCTTAAGAACACAGTCACTGTAAAGGTGCTAAAGTGGATATGGAAATGTGTTAAGAAGCTTTTTGGTCAGTGCAAATCAATATTTGGTTACCTGAGAGAGAATATGAATATTGTCTGGAAGTGGGTTCTTGGCTTTGTGGCACTTGGCATATTTGAATTCTTCTTATGCATGGCATTCTCAGATATGGAATCAGTGGTTATGCTGATGATGCTAGACTTCCTAATCATTGGCGCAGTTCTTGTAATAGCAGGTATCAATATGAGCAAGCTTAAGGAGGGTGCTAAGAAGATTGCAGCAGGAAATGTAGGCTATAAGCTTGACACAGACCATATGCTGTGGGAGTTTAAAAAGCATGGTGAAACCCTAAATAGTATCAACGATGGAATATCTGTGGCAGTAAATGAGCGACTTAAGAGTGAGCATATGCAGACAGAGCTTATTACAAATGTTACTCACGACATTAAGACCCCACTTACATCTATAATCAGCTACGTTGACCTTCTTTCTAAGGAAGAGCTTAACAACGAAAAGGCTGATGAGTATGTTGAGGTATTATCCAGACAGTCAGAACGTCTTAAGAAGCTTATAGAGGATCTTATAGAGGCATCCAAGGCTACTACCGGTAATCTTAAGGTGGAGTTTTCAGATGTAGATGTAAAGGTGTTATTAGAGCAGTCCTTAGGAGAGTTTTCTGATAAGCTTTTAGCTAAGGGACTTAAGCCGGTGGTGAATTTCCACACTGATGACACAGTGGTTAGAGCCGATGGAAAGCACCTGTGGAGAGTGTTTGATAATCTTATTAATAACATTTCCAAGTATGCTCAGGATAATACCAGAGTGTATGTGGATGTGGAGAGAGTTACAACAGATGAGACCATTGATGGAATGACCTTGGATGATATAGTGAAGAATAGCTACGCAGGTAACAGTGCGGAAGTATTAAAGGTGTCATTCAAGAATATTTCTAAGGAGGAGCTTAATATCTCTGGTGAGGAGCTTATGGAGCGATTTGTTCGTGGAGATAAGTCCAGAAATACTGAGGGTAACGGATTAGGACTATCTATAGCTAAAAGCCTGATGAAGCTTCAGGATGGTGATTTAGAAATTATAGTTGATGGAGACTTGTTTAAGGTAGTTCTTATACTGAAGTAAATATTTGGATATACTATAGGCAGACTGTCTGATTAAGGATGGTCTGCTTTTGTTATGGGATAAGTGTTTTTTTAATTGGATATAATGGCAAATTCTTAACAAAAAATCTTATCCAATTTAGTGAAAAAATCAATTGACGATATTAGACAGCATTTTGTATTATGTGAAATGTAGGTCGAAAATATTTGTATTACTTTAGGAAGAAAAGAGGAGATTATTGTTCGTATGAATGAAACATTTGACATTTTCAATGTCCTATCTATGATTGGTGGTTTGTCACTATTCCTATACGGAATGAATGTTATGGGTGATGCTCTTGCCAAGATGGCAGGTGGTAAGCTGGAGCATATCTTAGAGAAGCTTACAACTAACAAATATGTGGCAGTATTACTTGGTGCAGGTGTTACTGCGGTTATTCAGTCATCATCGGCCACAACGGTTATGGTTGTTGGTTTTGTTAACTCTGGTATTATGAAGCTTAAGCAGGCTGTAGGTATCATTATGGGTGCCAATATCGGTACTACTATTACCTCTTGGATACTCAGTTTAAGTGGAATAAGTGGAGACAGTATGCTTATCAAGCTTTTGAAGCCTACATCATTTACACCTATTCTTGCGCTTATTGGAGTTGTGTTTTTGATTTTCATGAAGAATGAAAAGAAGCATGATATAGGTACTATATTACTTGGCTTTGCAGTGCTTATGTTTGGTATGGATGCCATGAGTGAAGCTGTTAAGCCACTTGCAAAGGTGGATGAGTTTACAAGTATTCTTACTATGTTTGAGCATCCATTACTTGGACTTTTGGCTGGTCTTGTGCTTACAGCGGTTATACAGTCATCATCAGCTTCTGTAGGTATATTGCAGGCTCTTTGTGTAACAGGAGCTATCACCTATGCCAATGCTATACCTATTATTATGGGACAGAATATAGGAACATGTATTACAGCTATTCTTTCATCAATTGGCGCAAGCAAGGATGCAAAGAGAGCTTCAGCAGTGCATTTGTTCTTTAATGTAATTGGTACAACAGTATTTATGGTATTGTTCTATCTTATAAATGTATTTATGCCATGGCCATTCTTATATGATGTGGCAGGTGCTGCCGGTATAGCAGTTGTTCATACAGCATTTAATGTACTTGCTACAGTAGTGCTTCTTCCTATGTCAAATGTACTTGAGAAGCTTGCAACTATTGTTATTAAGGACGAGCCAAGCAAGGAAGAGGAAGATCAGGATGCTGTGCTTCAGCTTCTTGATTACAGATTCTTAGATAATGCCGGTGTTGCTATTGCACAGAGTCATAAGGTGGCAGTTGAGATGGCTAAGATGTCAAGAGATGTTGTTCTTGAGGCAGTTTCTCTTATAGGAAACTATAATGAGGAGAAGGCTGCTCATGTTAGACTTATAGAAGATAAGATGGACAAATATGAGGATGCGTTAAGTGCATATCTCTTAAAGCTTAGTGGTCGTGATGTGTCAAAGGATGATAGTCATATCCTGTCTACATTACTACATTCTGTAGGTGATATAGAGCGTATCTCAGACCTTTCTGTGGATATTCTTCTTGGTGTAGAGCAGATGCATAAGAAGGAGCAGGAGTTCTCTAAGAAGGCTACAGAGGAGCTTAATGTATATGGTAGAGCATTAAAGGATATTCTTAATCTTACAGTAGATGCTCTTGAGAATAATGATCGCGAGAAGGCTATATTAGTAGAACCTATGGAGGATCTTATTGATACTATGAATAAGGAACTTAAGAAGCGTCATGTTAAGAGACTTAAGAAGGGTAAGTGTACTGTGGAGCTTGGTATAAGCTTATCGGATATTACAGATACATTTGAGAGAATTTCAGATCACTGTTCAAATGTGGCAGTATGTATAGTTCAGGGCGATGATGATGAGTTTGAGGCTCATGACTATCGTAAGCAGCAGAAGGCTGATGAGGAAGCTTGGTTTGCTAAGAAGTATGAAGAGCTTGAGGCTGAGTACGCATTGCCATAATATGTGAATTTTAATAGCTTGGAAAGATATGACTTTCCAAGCTATTTATATAGTAATACTAGCACGTAATATATGGAATTATTACAATATTTTAAAAGTTTGTTAGATGAGGATAAAGCACCTGTAGTAATATGTGACTTAAACCATACAATAATATATATGAATCCATCAGCCTGCAGACATTATGACAGGTTTGGCGGAGATAAGCTTTTGGGAGGCAATCTTTTAGATTGTCATAATGACAAATCCTGTGAGATGATTATAAAAATTCTAGAATGGTTTAGAGAGAGTAGGTCAAACAATAGAATTTATACTTATAGAAATGATAAGGAAAACAAGGATGTGTATGTTATAGCTTTGCGTGATGAGCAGGGTGAACTTATTGGATATTACGAAAAACATGAGTACAGAAACGTTGAGACAAGCAAAATATATGATTTTACTCTAAATGATTATGTGCTATAATAAAGTTCGATTATTAAAGCATTATGACATATATAGGAGAAAATAGATGATAAACATATCCATAATATACGGGGTTGTTGCAGTAATATCCCTTTTGCTTGCAATATCCTACTGTGTATTTATTCGTAAAAAGGAAATATGGTTAGTGTGGTTATATTTTTCGGTTTTTATAGCAAACCTGGGTTATTTTGCACTGTCCATATCTAAGACCTTAGAGGAAGCCTTGCTAGCAAATAGAATTGCATATTTGGGGTGTGTATTCCTGCCACTTTTTATGCTGGTTATTATTGGAAAGGCTTGCAACGCGCCATTATCTAAAATTGCAACAGTTGCTTGCGTGACTATGAGTAGTGTAGTGTTCCTTATAGCGGCCAGTCCGGGATATACAGACTGGTATTATAAGGAGGTTGCATTTGCAATAGTAGAAGGTGGAGCTAAGCTGCAGAAGGTATATGGACCTCTGCATAATCTATATTATGTGTATTTGTTTGCGTATTTTGCAGCTATGATTGGCTTAATAATATATGCTATGAGTAAGAAAAAAATTGCATCCTACAAGCATGGCGCATTGCTTACCGTTGTGGTTATGTTAAATATTTTGATATGGCTTGTGGAACAGCTGGTTAATTGGGATTTTGAATTTTTGTCCGTGTCATATATAGCAAGCGAGTTGTTATTGCTCTTGCTCTATGGCATGATACAGGATTATGAGCTTGTTGTGGAGAAGCAGCTTGATGGTAATGTAGCAACAGGAAAGGAATTAAATGATGCTTCTGCGGTAAGTATTGAAGAATCGGTGAATAGTGAGCCGGAATTTGATCCTTGCGAATTAGGTAAGCTATCGGATAGAGAAAAGGATGTCCTTAAGCTTTTGTATGCAGGGAAGAAGAGAAAGGAAATTGCGGAGGAGCTTTTTATCTCAGATAATACAGTTAAGAAGCATATATCTAGTATGTTTTCGAAGCTTCAGGTTAGTAGCAGGGAAGAGCTTTTCTCCAAATTACAGATAAAATAAAGTATATGTAGTAGTCTATGAAAAGGTGCTATGTCATATTGGTGACATAGCACCTTTTGCTAAAAGTACCCATTATATTACCCATAAATAGGGTGAATGGGTACCGACAAAAAGTACCATATGTGAGAAGATATTATGGTACATTTTATGCTTAAATATAATACGAGGAGGAAAAAGGTATGAAAAAAGCTTTAGTGTTGTTACTTACTGCAGTTATGATGGTGTGTATGCTAACAGGCTGTGGCAAGGACAAGGAGAAGGATTCTTCCAAAGAGGCAACAACCCAGGAGGAAAAAGCCGGCTTAGAAAAGGGGTACTGGGTAGCAGATAAAATAATTATGGAGGGAACAGAATTTTCCGGTCAGGATTTAGTTGATCTTTTCGGTCCTAAGGAAAATGTTATGTCTCTTGCATTTTCAGAGGGAAAGGTGGATGGTGTAGTTTTTGATGACTATATATCTGCCACCTACACTGGAACCATAGATAATTTTACAATTGATATGGACGGAGAAGCGTTAAAGGGTAAGAGCACAGGTAAGGATACCATAGAGCTTAGTCTTGGTGATGGCTCCTCATTTACTCTTGTTAATCAGGAGGAGATGCCAGCCCCTATAGCAAACAATCCATGGAAGACCTATAAGGTTGATTTTTCTGCAGAGGAAAGCTGTGCTATGAGTAATTTTATGGCAGAGGGTAAATATTATGTGGAAGACAATGTTATATATGGTTTGTCACACAGTGTATCCAATGATGGTACATTTGCTGCAACACCTTTTTCTATGAAGGGTGATTTTCCAGAGTTTGAAGAGCCTGTTAGCTTAGATGACAGAGGCGTGGCTTACTATATCACTAAGCATGAGGATTATCTGTACTATATTCTTAATTATACTGAGGTTTGTCGTGTGCATACTGATGGTACTGGCAGAGAGACTTTGTATTCGGGAGATTGTTGTTATCTTCAGGTTCACGAAGGAAAGCTTTATTTTACAGATTCAAACAGCCATTTTGTGTCAGCAGATTTAGATGGCAAGAATGTAGTTAAGCTTGTGGAGAAGGAGGTTTATTATCCATATTTTATAGCCACTGACTGGATTATATTCCAGGATGATGCAGATGATGAGGCGCTACATTTGTATAATGTGGGACTTAAGACAGAGCTTAATATAACCTATGAGCCATCCTATACACCGATTATTAGTGGAAAATATCTGTATTACTTAAGCTACTCTGAGGAAGGGTATATGTTGAACCAGGTGGATATGAGTGATCCTGAGATGTTTACATTTGATATGGCAGACGGTATTATTGCTGACTATATATATCTAATAGATGGTGAAGAAATCTATACATTTAATAATAATCATGTAGCATTGGCTGATTGGAAGACTCTTGCTGATGCTGGTGATGAATACACATGTGTTGACTTGTATGTTTCTAAGGATTTTAAAATTTATCATAATATCGATGACCAGGGCTTGATAAGTGGTAAGTATCTTTTTAACAAGAACACATCTGGAGCAACATCATTTAAATAAGCTATTTTATCTACACACAGTGTAGGAGGAAAATAGAGGGGGTTAGTAGCCGGAGGAGGAATCTTTCGGCTACATTTTTTATGTCGCTGTTTAAGTTATGTCAACTAATGGTTAGTAAACACAATAAAAATATATCGAAAAACGATAAAAATGTATTGACAAACAAAAGTGACTGGTATAATATACCATCAACGGGTAAGATTATAAGTCTTGCTGATATACGTATATCAAGATTAGATGTACACTTGGTTGCTGGTTTAGTCAATCTAAGTGTAGGAATGGAGGAACAAGATGTTAAAGATACCAAGTAAACTTTCAATCACAATTTCAATTGCAGTGTCGGTGGCATTCTTTGCACTGTGCATAGGTCTTGGATTTTATATGCCGGAGTTTGCGGATCTTATGATTCAGGCAGTGAATGATTTGGGCATAACCAAGGTGGAGGGCAATGATGAAAATATCATCCTGGGACTTGCCTATGTGGCGTTGGTGTTTATTACATTGATAGATATTCTTCTCTTTATGCTTCTTATGAAGGTTAAAGCAGGAAAGGTATTTACAGCAGAAAGTGTTGGTCTTATAAGGGGAATCTCCTGGGGATGCTACTTAGTAGCAGGAGTGTTCTGTGGTCTGGCAGCTTACTTTACATTTGTGGCACTTCTTGTGGCCTTTGTGGCAGCATTTCTTGGACTTTGTCTTAGAGTGGTGAAGAATGTAATCGAAGAAGCTACAGAGATTAAGGCTGAAAATGATATGACAGTATAATAAAGCGATGGAGGGATAATATGATAGTGATTAATTTGGATGTTATGATGGCAAAGCGCAAGATGTCCCTGAATGAGCTTTCTGAGAAGGTGGGAATTACACTTGCCAACCTGTCTATCTTGAAGAACAACAAGGCTAAGGCAATAAGACTTTCCACCTTAGATGCAATCTGCAAGGCATTAGATTGTGAGGTGGCTGATATATTAGAGTATCGCGAGGGCGATGGGGACGCTGAGGATGAGTAGTTCAAAAGGGTAGTCAAATAAATATGAAAGGGGATTTCGCGATGGAGGAAATGGTTAAGAAAAAAAGCAGGAAGAAGAAAATATTAGTGGTGTTAGGTGTGCTGCTGATAATAATGGTAGCGTTTTGTATCTGGGTTTGGGCATCCATAAAACATTATATGGAAACAAATACCTGGGCTACAATTTGGATAACAGGAACAGTTGAAGCTGATACTGTAGACGCAATTGATGAAAGCAGAGAGTTTTTAAAGGGAGACACCTATCAGTTACATAGTACCAAGATAACCATAGGCGATATAACTCATGAAGGGGAGACAAAGCTTTACTTTGATCCGGCAGTCGTAAATGCTGACACAGGGGAAACAATTAGTACAGCGGTTATTGATAAGAACAATGGTATTAATATCAAGGAGGTTTGCGCCAATGGGGATAGCGCAAGCTGGCAGCTAAGAGTGACAGGTAATAAATATAGATAATAATACAAAAACAGGTCTGTGGGGATGGACTAGTAATTGGTAAGAGAAGTTATATTAACGCGGAGGAATGATTATGAAGGAGATAATGAACAACCAAGGGGAATCTATGAATAATAATCAGCAGGAAACTGGGAGCGTGAATAGTACTGCTGACATGACAAATGGATATAATAGTGATGGTGAAAATATTGTTATGGATGGTACACCAGTAGCTGCTTTGCAGGATACACCGGTAAATCCTGCATTGGAGGCTTTTTATAATATGCCATCATATGCTGAAATTAATCCATATGTTGTGGAGGAGAAAAAACGGGAATACACTGGCATAGAAAGTGCATTTGCCTGGATAAGCTTTATCTTTGGATATATGTTTTGTAAGGCATTTCCTGCACATGTGAATTCTTTGGGGGCATTTTTGTTAGTAATCTTTGCATTTGCCACAACAACAGTTGTGCTCAAGGCTAAGAATACAAAGATAGGAGTAATACCAACTATTGCCGGGGTGTCAGCCCTTATAGTTTCAACAACACTTGTGCTTAGCTCTAATCCTATGCTGCAATCTCTGGCAAATGCATATGCTATGGTTACATATTGCTATTACATATATGCAGCCCAGGGCAATTCTACCAAGAAGGGCTTTACTGATTTTATAGTTATAGATTATCATAAGGCGCTTTTTGTAGCACCATTTAATAAGCTGGGAAGTATGATGCAGGGGATGTTCTCGGGACGAACTAAGAAAAGTGGAGCTGTTCTAGGTAAGCTTATAAAGGGTGGAATTATAGCATTTATTCCAACCTTAGTGGTATGCGGACTTTTGTCCTATGACAGAGGATTTTACAGAATTATAGAGAATATGGGAAGCTACATAGATATGGATGCAGGAAATGTATTCTCTAATATCTGGCAGATAGGCCTTGGAATAATTGTGGGCCAGTATGTATTTAGATTATTCTTAGCATCAAGTGATAGGGCAGTAGAGACTACAAATGAGGAAGAATGTGTTGCAAAAATAAAAAGCATACAGAAGGCTCATGTGATTACAACTCTTACGGCAGTGTTGCCTATAATATTTATATATGTGATATTCTTTATATCTCAGTGGGGATACTACATGTCTGCATTTTCCGGCAAGCTCCCAGAAGGACTAAGCTACGCGGAATATGCCAGAGAGGGCTTCTTCCAGCTTTGTATGGTGTCCTTTATTAATATGATTATCATAGTGTTTGTACAGCTTTTTATGAATGTGGAAAAACCTGTGGTTGCAAAGATTAAGGTTGGAATTGTAATCACCTATGCAATATGCACCCTTATTCTTATTGCAACTGCTATCTCCAAGATGTCTCTTTACATTGAATCCTATGGACTTACACAGAAGAGAGTTTACTCAAGCTGGCTTATGATAGTTTTGGCCTTACTTTTTGTGGTGGCAGTGGCGAAGCAGTTTGTTAAAAAGCTTAATGCAGTTGCATTGTCGTGTGCAGTGGTTGTGGTAATGTTTGCAGGTCTATCCCTATCTAATGTGGATGGCCTGATAGCAAGATACAATGTGGATAGATATTTGGAGGGTAGCCTTGAAACAGTGGATGTTTGGGCTATGAGAGACTTAGGAGATGCAGCAGTGCCGGAGATGGTTAGATTAATTGATGAGCTTAAGGCAAGGGGAGTTACAGACCCAGCTCAAAGGTATTCAGAGGAATATGATTTGTATTCAAGAACCTTAGGTGTGCTGGAGGATGTGGTTATAGATTATATAAATGATGATAGACAGATAATGTCTTATACA
>JAFTPO010000084.1 GCA_017463225.1 Lachnospiraceae bacterium
CACGACTTCCCCGAGCTTATAACCTTAATCGTCTGTATTCGACCAACGCTATTCGGAGTATTAGCGAATTCCCTTCAGGGCGTTACCCCTTCATTTGAAATTTCAGTTATGCAGTTCTCTAAAACCACATTTATTTAATTATTTGTGACTTTAGGCTACGCTTTTGTCGGTTATTCCTACCGTTTTCGGCGTAGAACGTGTCACACTATTTGCAAACTCATCCATCAAAAATCTTACATGTATAGGCAAAGGACCATCATATACATTATCTGCAAGATCATATAGTTGCTGAAACATCTGCTGATATAGAGTACCTACAAGAAAATTTAAAGATGCATCTGAATCCGGAGTAACACAAAATACTACCGTTTTTTCTGTTGCAATCCTGCATATATCTATATCATCCGTATTAGTAAGCTTAACTATGGATTCCAGGTTAAAATGTGATAGTTTTGATGACAATGTACTCTGTATGCTCTGTAAAGTCTTTCCTGAGCCCTTGTGGTATGATTTATAATATCGTACAGCTGGATGCTCCGGTTCTCTTTCCTCAAGTCTCATAAATATAATATCTACAGCACTTATGTTATCATCATTGTTATCCATTACATTGGCTGCAAGCAACAGCTCATTAATCATTCCAAAATTCTGTTCCTCGGCTGGTGCTTCATAATAAAGAAGGTAAGCAAATGCCAGCATAAGATTTTTTGCCTGATCATCCCAGAACTTATCTCCTTTTTGTGCATTCTTATCTTCCTGTGATGCAAAGAAATTATTTACAAACTGCAGAACATCCTTATCATTTCTAAAATATTTAAAAGGATTGTAACATGCTGATTTATCCGGCTTACTTATGTCAAACACGACAACTCTGTATCCATTGTCCTTTAACATATTTCCAAATTTTTTTGCAAGCTCTCCTTTAGGGTCAGTAATTACCATGCTACCATTCATCTGCATAATATTAGGTCCTATATAACCTCTGGACTTCATAGTACCTGGACCACCTATTATAAGAATATTAGCATTCTTCTGATGCTGCGGTCTGTAAAAATCAAATCCCATTCTAGCCATATCTGTCAGAATCATATTTTGTCTCCACATTGGTATATCCTTAAATACATCTTTCTTAGCAGCATATTTTTTATTAAGCCTGTGTACAGATGCCCACTTAGCAGAACCATGCTCTTCCCCATGCCTGTAATTCCTCAAGCTGGTATATATGACAGCAACAACAAGAAGATAAAACAAAGTCATAACTGCTACCGCCTTCAGAGTATACCAGCCGAGAACAAAATGAAATGGCCTATCAATTTCACTGTACAGGCCATCAATTAGCGCCATAGGTCCACCATCATTAATATATGGTGCCGCTTTTATGGTCAGTATAACCATAAAAGGGTAAGTTACTATGGCAAAAATAATACATATTTTTTTCTTCTCATCTAGCGTGCCCGTTCACCTCTCTCTGCTTAATCTGTTCCAAAGCTTTCTGAATGTTCCTGTCTATGGTAAGAAAATTGGCTCTTATCTTTTCCAACTCGTTCATGGAAGTCTTTTCAGACATCTTTGTATATTTCTCAGGAAGATTTGCAAAGCTTATATTCTCTGTCTCCATACCATACTTCTTCCCTAACGCATACGCAGTTCCTATAGCTGTCAGCTGATTAGATGCTCTCTTATATACTCCCTCTGAGCTTTCGCCAAATTCTGCATGAACCATTTCTGCTGCTATTGCTGTGAAGAATTCATCCGGCTTAACCTGAGAGCTTCTTTTTACATGAATACTTTTGTCATTAGGCATATACATGGCACGTACACCCTTTTTTATCTCATCAACAACCATAACATCATGCTTCCTGTCCGTAAGTAATGCTTCTAACGCTGTCAGCTTATCCGGTACAGGAATTTGATATTGTGCATTTGTATCTTTTACATCTGCCATATACTTTACCTGGAAGTCTTTCCCACCATTATCAAGCACAACCGGTTCTATAATCTGTATAACCGTTGCATTTTCATTTATACTCACCCCCAGCTCCGGCCACTCATACCACCCCTTAATCATTACTGCATCCGGCTTATATGCCATAACAAGCAGCTGATTGTTTAAAGTATATTCTGAGAAATTAGACAAAATATTTAGGTACATCTGTAAATTGTTCCCATCCTGTAATGTCCACTTAGCATACTGCTTTGCACATTCCACAAGCTGCAATGTATAATTTCCATCATTTTGCGTCGCCACTAGATATCGCCTCCCTTAGTTCATTAAACGTCTTTGCTTCCTCTCCAGCTTCGTGCATCATATCAACTATAAGCTTTCTCTCACGGTTGGAAAGACTTGTATCAAGTTCATTAACGAATCCATTTTCATCAACCATATAACCGGCTTTATAAAGTCTTTCTATAAGTTCATCTGATAATTTCCCATTGTTAAACATTTCTTCGTCTACCATAAACTGTACTTGATCTTTCGGTGTCATCTCTGCAGCAGTCTTACCACGATATAACATTTCTCCGGATTCACTATAGCTTCTCTCGGGTGGTTCCCATCCAATAACTGCCATCCCATCATCAATTTCAGCTCCTGTCGACATCATATTAACTCGCAGTTCTCTTGCCATGGCAAACATATCTCTGGTACTGTCTGCTTCAAGCTTGTTATCATTAAGCTGCATTCGGATTGATGTTCTATTATCCGTAGATTGATAAGAGCCTTCGGATTGATTTTGAATTTCCTCCGGCTCCATTGCCCCCGGGTTGTTACGTTCCTCCTGCATTCGCTCTTCCTTATTGGGTGAAAACAACTCCTGCATAAGCTTTTGTGCCTCTGTTAGCTCAATAGCTTCCTTTTTCTGTTCCTCATTCAATCCCGTATCCACTCTACCATCTATGGATGCAAGCTTAAGCTTCTCTATAATATGATTGATACGTACTGCATCTGTATCCTTTACAAGCAAATCATATGTGCCAAGAGCTACATTTTCTCCTGAACACTCAGCGATACAATACTGACATCCATACCTTTTTGCTTCTTGCGCAAACTCCTTAAGATTACTTTCCATAATTGTAAATACTCTTAGGGATTCCCCGGATTTAAGCATTGTGGCAAGTCGCTTTGCCCCAGGTGATGTGTCCGGCTGATTTTTAATAGCCTGTATCATAGCTGCTATATGCGTGGCTCCCTGTCCGGATATCTGCATAATATAATTCATACCCTGTAGCGCAAGTCGAACAACAAATTCCGCTTCCTGTGATTCTGCTCCCATTATTCTTCCTCCTTATCCTTTTGCTCTTTAAATCTCTCATTACTCCTGTCGGTCTCTCTTAATTCCCTTGTTTTCTCGGCCAGTTCTTCAGAACGATTCTTAATGTCCTTAACCATATCAAGCTCACGTCTTTTGTCTTTAATCCGTGCATTAAGCTTATCTATATCCTCTTTTACATTTACAAGCTCTTCTCGGGTCATATACCTCGACTTGTTATATAATATACGCCTTTTCTCCTGCAGACCCTCAAGCTCCAAATTTGCTACATCTTCATAATGTTTCAGATCACCTGCAGTAGTTATATTATTCCTTGCAAGAAAATGAGTTTCCCTTGAGATTTTATCAATATTATTCAATTCCTCACGCAACAAATAATGCGTCTGTTTTGTGCTTATCTTACGCTTTGGAAGCACTCCCAACTTATAGCAGTAAAAATAATAGAGTCCTTGATAACCACCTATTTTGTACGTTGGTTTACGGACTCTGTTAGTACATCTATATACTCTTTTCCCTCTTTCAGTTGGTATCTTGACTGTACCATTTCTGACATTGTTTTCGATGCGCTCTGTAATACCAATCACAGAATATCTATCACCCAAATGTCTATCTATTTTTACTCCTCGCTCCTTCTTAGGTGGTTTTAGAGTAAGATATTTTCCAACTTTTATACTATACCCTCTTTTCTGAAGTGCTGCATAAAATTCATCGATGTTATAACATGTGTCTATTATCTCATCAACTTCATCCTGAATACTCCTTAGCCATGTATGTTCACCTTTCTTTTCGGCCTGATACTGTGCATAATGCTTTCCTTTGAACTGAGGATTTTCTATAACACTTTTCCCATGCGCTTCGCACAACCTGTCTGATTCCCTTGCCATATCCTGCCACTTTGCATCCAGCTTCCTACCGGTTCTAAATGACACAGAATTAATAACAAAATGATTATGTATATGCTCCTTATCTATATGAGTACAGACAATAACCTCGTAGTCACTTCCCCAAAGGTTCTGCGCCAGCTCCACACCTATTTTATGTGCTTCCTCCGGTGTAACCTCTCCAGGCTTAAATGACTGGTATCCATGCCAAAGTATGATGCCTTCTTCCTTACCATATTGTCTTTTGGTAAGCATCATTTCGTCCCTGGCATTCTCTACACTAACATTAATTCCAGACACAAGTCTTCTTTCTTCAGTCTTGTGGTCATTCATAGCATACTCCATAACATCAATCATACTCTCATGTTCTTCATGTGTGTATTCCCTGTCTGTATCATTTTCAAGCACGTATACCATTTCAGTAGTCTTGTCCGGATTCTCTACATAGTCAATTACTACGTTCATTGATGAACCCTGATGAATCGGCCAAATCTTAGTTGTTGCCATCCCCTGTATCACACCTTTTCATTAAGTCAATAAGCTCTGAACGTATCCTATTGCATATTTCCTGGTCTTCATCATTTTCCCACAACAACCACTCCATGTTTTTAATTATCTCATTTAAATCATGCTTTTTCTGTGGCTCTAGTACGATTCTTCTTATGTCAAGTATAAGTGCATCCAGCTTTTCAGCTTCCTCAATAAAGCCTGCAGCATCCACCATACCTGTTGCATTAGCCATATGGGCTATCTGATTTATATTCACACCTATTTTTCTGATTTCATTTATTGCATTATAAAAGTCTTCCCCCGGTGCTTCAGGGGGTTTAAAGCCCATAACAAGCTCCCTCACTATATCGCATTCTTTTCGGCCAGTCTTATATGCTAAAGCTTTAAGTGTCTTAGCTTCATATTCCGAAAATTCAAAATGCTTCTGCTTGGTTCTTCTCCTAACCATTTTACTCTCACCTTCCTTCTATTTCTCTATCTTTAGTTGCAATAATTGCTGAGCCCTTCAGAAGAAAATCATTACAATCCTTATATCCCTCTGGTGGTGGCTGATTAATAACCTCAAGTCCAAGCTTACCTACTACTATCTGAAGAGCTTTAGCAGCCTTTTTTCCAGGCACATCATTATCCAAGTGTAAACACACTGTTTTGGTGTAGGGATAATCTTTAAGGTATTGTGTAAGTCCAATAGGAACTGCTGATTCCTCAATATTTTCCTTCGGCTGGTATATTCCACACAAAGCAAGATAATTATGCTCCTTATAATTCATACCCATTTGGATCATAAGAGTTGCATAAGAAAGTGCATCTATTGGTGATTCAAATAGATGCACTACGCTGTTCCTTTTTCCACTATCCTCTGCTACAAGCCGAAACGGATAATGTCTGTCAGAACCTGATGTTGTATTTTTAAAATCTCCGTCAATGGAGCGCAACGTAACCAATTTTACGTTTTTATCCTTATCATAACCAACAAAAGCCACATTGTGATACTTTTCAGTCTCATACCACAGCTTTCTGGAATGAAGATTAAGTAACATCATTTCATCGATTCCTCGGCCACTTAAATAATCAAATGCTTTATCTGCAGGTTCAAAGCTATTTGGAATCAATACTTCTTTAGGCTTATTCTCATAATGCATCTGTACTGTTTCTGGAATTTTACGCTCTACATTTCCTATTATCTGTTGAACCGCATCTTGAAACTGCATTCCTTCAACCTTAATCAAATAATCTAGCGCACTACGTCCTCCAATTCCTTCAGACCACCACATCCATTTGCCATTAGATATTTTTAGACTGTCATGAGTCTTAGTTTGATAAACATTTCCTTTTACATGTACCAGCTCATTGGGTTCATAGTTCTTTAGGTATGTAAGTAAGTCCATATCCTTGGCTCTTGCTACATCTTCTTTACTTATATATGGCATAGGCACCCCTCCCTACATAGCCATAGTAAATGCTGCAGCATTAAACTCTGCATCAGTCATTCTGGCCAGTTTATCTACTGTCCGCTCTGCAAGCTCCTTCATATCTTCATGATTGGTTCTATCTTCAATAATTGCATATATCAGCTGCAGCCTGTTATCCTTTGGCATATATAACGCTATAAGTTGCGTTTCTTCAGCTGTAAAATTCGTAATGCTCATCATCGTATCATCTCCCATCCCTTATGCTTTTCTTCTATGTCTTTATTCCACTCCGGTGGCTTATTTACATTTGGTTCTCGATTATAATTCAACTCCAGCCTTTGCTTTTCAGCCCATTCATGCATCATATCCTCATACAGTTCCTGGGCTTTTGTTCCTGGCGATATAGCATCTACTCCCTTCGCTCTTTCAACTGTTTCAAGAAGCTGAACATGTCTGTGCATATAGGTAGTAACCGGCTTTGGCAATGACAAGTAATCTATAAAATTCCTTCTACCTTCTCCCATAAGAACTACATCTGTCTGCTCATATTTATGTCCTTCATATGTATACGCTATATTGATTCTTAAAAAATTACCCTTAATATTATCCTTGGAAAATTTACTCTCCGCAGCTTCAATTAGCTTTTTTGCCTCATATATATTGTATTTTGTTGTTCTTATCTTCTCGTACGTACTATATGTTACTGTTATCATCGGCCAGGTATCATCTGTCATATCTTCTCTCTCAAAGCTTCTTATCTGGTGATAATAGCTTTCCATATCACCACTTTTTTCTTCCTTAATAGGATTTATATCAAGCTCGAGATTTCCCATCCTGACAGGTTCCTCATGCAGCACATTAAATAGACTATCTTCCCTTTCTGGCCCGGTATATTCTGCCAACACTTTAACGCAGGTTCTCTCTCGGCCAGTTTTCTCATGTCCATACACCCTTGCTTTAATGAACTGCGAATCATTTCCTAATTCCATCAAAGCATCCTTCATGATAGCTTCTGCATGCTTTTCTATCTCTGTAGGCATCACTCCTTCAATCTGATTACTTCTTGCATCCAGCTCCCTATCTACTATATCTATTATGGCATTTGCTTCTGTCCTAATTGTCTCAAGACAATTCTTAAGTATATCATTGTCCTTCTGGGCATGAGCCCATCCTGCAACATATCCAAAAGAATATTCAGATGTATCAAGACCATAATGCTGACATACTACGTAAGCTATACTTTCTGCCTCAACCTCCATCTGTTCTCTGGACTTATCTCGTTGCTCATGCACTCTCCCGTGGGCAACTTCATGTATAGCAGTTTTTACAGTCTGCAGTTCACTCATGCCGGCTTTTATGACAATGGTTTCGCTTACATGATCACACCAGCCATTTGCACTGCTCTCTACTTCCATAATGTTAAACGGAAACGGAGAAGCCACTCTCAGGCTATCCATAAAATCACTATATCTATCAACAGCACCTACAAGATTGTTAATAGGTGTTGGAAGCTCTTTACCATCGGTCTGACTTATATCAAATACTGTAACCGGCCGAAAAGAAATGCGCTCAACCTGCTCCACTACTGCATTGCCATTTTCGTCGGCACGGTCTGTCTCAACTTCAACTAATCGCTTCATAGGAGCAAGTATGGTTATTCCCTTTTCTCCTGTCATAACATGACGTTCAAAATTTTTTATCCATGAATTATATCCGGCCACATATGTTGCATCCGGTCTTTGCATAGCTATAAGTATCTGATTATTAATCGAGTACTGATGAAATCTATTCATTACGTCCAGATACTCCTGGTACTTATCTGACTCAAAAAATTCTCTTACGCCTTTTTCAAGATTCTCTAGCGTTTGTTTCATCTTGTCTTCTCTTGCCATCAACTTCCTCCTCCCCTTCATCCTCAAATATAGCTTCATAAACTCTCGAATAAACTAAAACTATTGCCAAATACAAAAATACAATTCCAATAAATATGATTATATTCATAACGCTTTACTCCACAAAATTCATCAGCTTTCCACTTGCATTCTTACCCCAGTATATAAGATTACAATTCTCTCTTCCTGATACGTCATAAAATCTGACTATGTCATATCCTTTATCTAACAGTTCCTGCTGTAACGAAGGATAAGGTTCGCAACAAAACGCTGATACATTTCCGTCCTCCATTGCACTTTCTATATTTTTCATTACTTCATCTTTAATCTTTTCTTCCATATTTTGCCTTGAATGCTCCATCAACGCCTTTGCACTGTTAATTTCCATTTATGTTACCTCCCTAATATAATCTACTCCTGTTGCATCACATATATTTTTATATTCTCCGTTAGGGTCAACCACAACCGGTCTTTTTATTACTCTTCTAAGATATTCCATTCTTAACCTCTGTTGCACATTTTCTTCCGGAAAACCCGATACTCTTGAACCTAAAATATATCTTTCATCAAAGCAAATAGGATTTAATCTTTTATATGGCTTTCTTCTCATTGGTTTATGATGCATTTTAAGCCAGTTGTTATTTGAAAAAACAAATTCTATACCCATAATATTCTCCTCATAAATTCATAGAAGCCATCCACAAGGATGGCTTCTATGCACACACATTATACAGTTACTAAATCTTCTTTAGACGTTTCTTAAAGAATACCATACCTATTATTCCTGAACCAACAAGAATCATGATGATAACAATTAATGCTATAGGAGTTCCATCGCCTGTAGGAGGGGTTTCCGGTGGATATGTTATGGTCTGACCACCATCGTTTATATCCGCATGCAATGCTACAAGCTTCCCATCTGTATAGATATACTCAAAGAATACTACCTGCTTTCCGGCCAGTAATGATGAATTATAAGTTACACTTACATCCACCTGACCGTCCGAAGCGATAGGAGTATATTTTGTTGTACCTGTTATCTCTTTGCCATCAATGATTAAAGGTTGCTTAGTTTCCTTATCCATCAATACGGTTTTAATCTCATATTCCTTGCCTGGAATAAGATTTGTATATGAAATAGTATCAATGGATGTAGTTTTAGCATCCGGATCAGCAACATTATTAAGTGTTACACTATCCTTTGCAGTGGTTTTAATCTCAGGTATGAGAAGTATATTCTTAACTTCTAATACGCTAAATACCACTTCTGTTTCATTACCCTCATCATCGACTACAATTACACTGTCACAGCTTCTATCCAGCGTAATATATTCATCTTCGGCCTGTAAATATCCCTCTGGTACATTAACCTCGTGAATTCTATACCTACCGAGAGGAAGTGTATCCTTAGACATAGCATTACCATCTGCATCTGTGGTAACTGTATCAACCAAAGTACCTGAAGCATACGCTACTTCTCCTCCTACAGTAAAAAGATCTTCTGCAGCGTAAATTTCAAATATGATACCTTCAAGGTCAATCTCCTTATTTTCAAACTCACCTAATTTCTCATTATAAGTTCTGTCTTCTCCGGATTTATGAATCTCTATTCGACCGGTTATTTTGATTTCATCAATAAGCTCAACAACCGGTAATGGTTCTCTTGAATCCTGAGTTATATTTACAGTAAATTCATCAACCGGGATATACTGATGAGGAACTGTGGTCTCTCTTACTATATACTTGCCATATTCAAGCTCTATTGACCTTGCATATCCATCAGCATTTGTGATAAGCTCTGTCTTTCCGTCTTCAGTAAGAATAACAACCTTGGATGAATCCCATATATAATAATTACCATCATCAGATGTTACGATAATCTCTCCCTCATTAGCATTATAATCCTCTGATACTTGGACTAAATCCTTCACGTTACATGCGCTGAATCCTGCGCCTGCAAGAGGATTCTTTCCTCCATCCTTAGTTTCTCCATACTTAACTATCTGGAATGCCTGTTTTTCAACCGTATTTATGAAGCTGTCTTCTATAACAACATACTCGATTCCATCAGCTGTTGGAGTTGGAGTAAGAACATGTATCTCTTCACTCATCACATATCCTTCAGGTGCTTCAAGCTCGATTACAACGTACTTATCAAATACCGGATACTTGTTCTTAAATACAAGCTCTCCCTTAGCATCTGTTATGCCTTCCTCCAGCTTTATTCCGGACTTAATATAATCATCCTTAGTCTTTAAGCTGCTGTCTGCTTTGTATAAGCCAAACTTAGCACCTTCAAGCAGCACAGTCTTAGTATCATCGGTCTTATACACCTTGATTTCTACCTTCTGCTGGTAATTCACCACGTTTACACTCTTGTATACGTATGGCTTTACAGTACCGTTTACTGTTTCTGATTCCTTATTATCTGATATAGATAATGTCACCGGTATATCATCATTCTTTATATAACCTGTAGGGGTAGTCTCACGAAGGATATATTTACCCATATATAAGCCGGTTGATGTCTTCGCAGCTCCGTTAGCATCTGTCTTTATAGTCTCAACAACAGCACCCTTCTTTGCCACTACAGCTCCATCATCGGTTTTGATATCCTCTGCAGCAATTACGCTGAAGGTTACTCCCTGCAGATTTATTTTGCTCGGCTCGTATTCCTTACCATTATAATTAAACTGCTCTGCCTGCTTTGTAATTCTTATCTGTCCTGTTATCTCGTTGTTTATAAATTCATCTTCGATAACTATGTACTCTATTCCGTTACTTGTTGGTTCCGGAGTAAGCACATGTACCTCATTATTCATAATATAACCTGCAGGAGCTTCAAGCTCGATTACAACGTACTTATCAAATACCGGGTACTTATTCTTAAATACAAGCTCTCCCTTAGCATCTGTGGTACCTTCCTCCAGCTTTATTCCGGACTTAATATAATCATCCTTAGTCTTTAAGCTACTGTCTGCCCTGTATAAGCCAAACTTAGCACCTTCAAGCAGCACGGTCTTAGTATCGTCGGTCTTATACACCTTGATTTCTACCTTCTGCTGGTAATTTACCACGTTTACACTCTTGTATACGTATGGCTTTGCTACACCGTTTACTGTTTCTGATGCCTTATTATCTGATACAGATAATGTCACCGGTATATCATCATTCTTTATATAGCCGGTAGTGGTAGTCTCACGAAGGATATACTTACCCATATATAAGCCGGTAGAGGTTTTTGCAGCTCCGTTAGCATCTGTCTTGATAGTCTCAACAACAGTACCCTTCTTTGCCACTACAGCTCCATCATCTGTTTTAATATCCTCTGCAGCTATTACGCTGAAGGTAACACCCTGTAGCTTAATATTGTTCGGCTCGTATTCCTTGCCATTATAATTAAACTGCTCTGCCTGCTTTGTAATTCTTATCTGTCCTGTTATCTCATTATTTATAAATTCATCCTCGATAACCACGTACTCTATTCCGTTACTTGTTGGCTCCGGTGTAAGCACATGTACCTCATTAGTCATGATATAACCTGCAGGAGCTTCAAGCTCGATTACAACGTACTTATCGAATACAGGGTACTTATTCTTGAATACAAGCTCTCCCTTAGCATCTGTGCTGCCTTCCTCCAGCTTTATTCCGGACTTAATATAATCATCCTTAGTCTTTAAGCTACTGTCTGCCCTGTATAAGCCAAACTTAGCACCCTCAAGCAGCACTGTCTTAGAATCGTCGGTCTTGTATACCTTGATTTCTACCTTCTGCTGGTAATTTGTCACATCAACAGCTTTATAGACATATTGCTTTGTAACACCGTTTACTGTTTCAGTTTTTACAGTATCATTAAGGGTTATCTCAACTGATATATCATCATTTTTGATATAACCGGTAGGAGTAGTCTCACGCAAAATATACTTGCCCACATACAAATCATCAGTCTGGGCATATCCATTAGCATCTGTAGTTATTGTATCAACTACTGCCCCCTTTGTTACAACTGTAACATCTTCAGATAATGCTATATCCTCTGCAGCAATTACGCTGAAGGTAACGCCAGACTTATTCTCCCATGTAGCTATATACTCCTTGCTGTCGGCATCCCATGTATATTTCTGAGCCTTCTTATTTACTCCAATTCTTCCCTTCTGTATCTCATTAGGTATTGTTCTTTCATTCAATACCTCTACAGAAGGGATTCCTGTCGGATTGTCTTCAATCATGAATGTATAAACTGTGTCATCAATAATATAACCTTCAGGAGCCTCGACTTCCTTTACAGTTATTGTTCCAAGAGGAATAACTGCTAGACCTGCATCATTATAGTATATCTCATCACTGTCTGGCAGAATACATTCTGAACGATACAATGATGCGTAACCATTTTCATTAGTTTGCAGATACCATGTTCTCTCCTCTGTATATCCTGCAGTTGCCGGATCTGTTGTCATTTGGGCATTGTAATACTTTATCTCAAATACAGCGCCCTCCAGGAATACATCCTCACTTGCGTTCTTTTTTCTTACCAATATCTCTGCAGGGTCATGTCCAGGAGTCTCTGGAACGTTAACCTTAACTGGTGTAGTACTGTTAATTGTGGCTGTATATACTATATTGTTAAGTCTGTAGCCCTTACTGGCCTTAGTTTCTTTGATGCAGTATGTGCCAAAGCCTAAATTAGAAGCCTTACCGTTTCCACTGGCATCTGTAGTAATAGTTGCTACAGCATTACTTCCGGCATTAGCATCATTTCTTGATTTATATACGCCAAACACAGCGCCCTCTAAGCTATAGCATGAATTACCGTCAGTAATATCTGTATTATCTGAATACTTATGAATCTCTAACGAACCATTACCTTCCATGTCAGCTGTCATAGTTCCTGATAAAGCCTTTGTACCAATGTCATTGATAAATGCACAGTCTTGATAAGAAGAGCTTTCGTATGTTCTTATTCCGTAGTACGTACCATCCCATGCCGGTGATACTGTAGCAGCTGTTCCGGTATTTACGCTAAGCTTAAGAGCCTTACTGCTGTTTTGTAAATCGCTTGCATTAACAGTAATAACTGCCTCCTGCATAAACATATCTCGGTATACTGTGTTTCCACCAGCCCATCCATCTGTGTATGCCTGCTTATATGCCTTGAAATCTCCATAGCTTACCGTTGCAGGAACATTATTTCCTGTTCCCTCGGCCACGTTAAAATACACATACTTGTTTGTGTGTCCGTTAATTGTAGTCTGGTTAACTGTATAGGTAAGATTTGAGGTATTAGCAGGAGCAATAAGTAGTTCATTACATACGCTGCCTGATGTATATACAACCTTAAATTTTACCTTACCATTACTGTCTGCATATTTCTGGTCTACCTTTGCATTATCAAAGTAAACATCATAAGCACCTGTGCTTGGATTATATATAAACCAGTCAAAATACATTCTTGGTGCATATAGACCACTACCTGTTAACTGTGTTGTAAGTCCATGTGTAGTTTGATTATCCTTACACATCCACGCCCAATCACCGGCAAAATTGTTCTGAGTCTCAGCTTTTCCCCATTCATACTGACGATATAAATGATTATACAGTCCTGTAAGATTATTACTTGATGTCTTTGGAGTAATGCTTGTAACACTTGTCTTATCAAAGGCTGTATGAGCCATAAGACCTGTTACAACAACTGCCTCATCCGGAGTACACTCATATACCTGTCCGGCAACCATCAATCCTCTTACTGCCTTAACTGAGGTTGCATTTTCCTTTGATATTGCTGTGTTAGCTGAATTAGTAGATACAAGATAAGTACCATATGTACCTCCATCGTCATAGCTTCTTACTCCACCCCAGAAAGCTGCATTTGGATCTGACCACTCACCGCCATATCCAAATATGAGTGAAGCTATGGCTCCACCAGTTCTATAATCTGCTTCACTGGCGCTATTCTCCCATGAGTTACCTAAATTTCCGGCCTGAGATAAATCTGCCTGCTCCGTATAACCAATATACGATGTTGGAGGGGTATTATATCCTGACTGTATACAATATCCGATACTATCCTCATTTCCATCACTTGCTACAAGAAATGCGTGATTTCCTGTAATAGCCATGCCATTCTGAAGGCCTGAGCCTGTCCACCCCTGCTCAGTTCCGTTTATGGTAACATAACTGGCCCATTTCTTATCCAGGGACTTTACCGATATATCTGGGCCGAGTGAAAGTAAAGCAATTCCACTATCGACAATATCAGCATCCGTTGGTGTTTCAACTTCCGTTGAATCATTAGCTCTTGTAATTTGGGGTTCAAAAAAGGCTGCAGTAAACATCATTACTACAGCCACGGCCAATGCTGCTATTCTTCTTAATCTTCTTCTAAATAGCATTTAATCTTCCTCCTTTATATTAAATTATCTATGTAAAGCCCTAGGGCATTATATTTTTCCTTTCCATCAAAAAAGGAACGCCTCTTGTACGTTCCTTTAGTCTATATATTATAAAATTCTTCCTCAATTTGTTTATCTGAAGACTCTTCCGAAACCGGTTCAGATATATCCTTATTATTGTTATATTTTTCAATCCAATACCCTTTCAGTGTACAAAGCAATAATGCTATCAGATTAATCACTAGTATTGGCGTAAATGCAATATTAAATATCAGCTCAATAGTTTTTTCACATGAATAACCATAAATAAGCTCCTTACTCAGCTCATATTCTGGAATCAAAGATATCAGTGTATCCTTAAATAATACTATAACCGCAAATGTCGTTGATAATATTTGATTGGCAACATTTGCTACCTTATTATTAGCCATCAGGCTGTAACTCCACCATAATAAGGCACTGATTACAAAAAATACAAATTCGCCAAATCCCATGTTCAACAATATTACAAATATTACTAATGTAATAAGAAACCAATATGCTATTCCAGTGGTTAGAAATCCATACACAGAAAGCAAAGTCTTATCTGCACAACCAAGACACCATATTATGTAGCATAGGAATAACAAAATAAAGAAAACCGTTTTATTCTCATTTACTATCAGGGCCGAAACAATAAGTATAACTAACGATATTATATTAGACCATTTTTTAAAACAATTATTTCTATTTATATCTAATATTTTATTTCCTAAATTATATGTAAATTCAAATAATCTTTTCATACTATACCTAAGCAAGACGTTGTCATTATAATAACAAACACAATGACACATACTATACACAAAGTCCTGGAAACTATATCTGTGTTCATTTTAAATTGATAAATCGCCATGTATAACAAACATAAGTAAAACAAAATCAATGAAACAACTCCGACATAGTAGTATTCTTTATATGCTAATGACAATAACAAAAATACTTTAATAATAATATCCCACATCCAGTGATTTTCTTTGTATTTAGCATTCTTGCTTACCAATCCTCCTATTCTAATACAAATGATAATACAAAATATACATTGTATATATTTCACTTTCCTCACCTCAATTCTACATATTTCAAAATTATCTGTCAATTTATCCCACCAAAAAAGGAACGCAGCTTGTACGTTCCTTTTGTCCTGTCAAATATTTACTTTGTATATCCTTCCTCTATCTCAACACTTTCCCAGTGCCCAAGTTCTGGATGAGTAACATCCTCTACTCCAATCTGCTCATAATCCGTGTAAGTTCCACTTATACTCATACAATCTGAAAACTCAAGATGGTCGCCTAGCATCTCATTAGTAACATTCTCATCATGATAAAATCTCTTTTTACACTGATTACACATTTCATACTTTCTTTCTTTTAAAACTGGTACATCGTAATCAATATAGCTCTTCTCATCCACCACCCACTGCATTTCATATACCGGTGGCACTACAGTTTCTCCCTTTTCAGAGTATTCTGTATAAGCTGCCTGTATAAGATACTCATGTGTCTCAACTATAGGCTGAGTCTCTCCCTTGCACTGATCATCTGTCCACTCTGCATAATGAAGCTTCAGATCTTCCTCGTTATGGAAGATTCCATTACAATCTCCACACTTTAACACACTGTAAGTACCAAATCTTGCCTCATGCTTTATAGGCTCTGCAACTGTCGGTGGTGCTGTAGGTACTGTAGGAGCTGTTCCGGTTTCAGATTTGCTGCTGTACTCTGTAGGATTATCCTGGGCAACTCCCTTATATGTATTCGTCGGCGCGTTGCTATCTTTCTCTACCAGCACTATCTGAATAGCTTCCAGTCTGTATGAATAGCCACTTGTTCCTGCAGCTTCTCCATTTTTAGCCCATCCCATCCAGCCAAAGTTCTGTGCATGAACTCTGTAGTAAACATCATATTCCTCGGCCAGTCTTCCGGTAAGCTTTATTTCTATGGCCTCCAGTCTTTTGGCCTTTCCCTGTGTTCCGGACATTGTTCCATTTGATACCCAGTCCATCCAGCCATAATCCTGTACGTGAGTACGATATGTTATTCCACCATCACACACATTCCCTTTAATATCTATTGTTATACCTTCCAGTCTCTTTGACTGTCCTGTAGTTCCTGATACGTCACCATCTGAACTCCATGTTTTTTCCCAACCGTAATCTTGTCTGTGTACCCTGTATGAAACATGCTGCTCATTAATCATGCCCTTAGGAATTATCTGAACCTTGATTTCTTCCAATCTCTTTGATTCTCCTGTAGTTCCTGCAAGAGCTCCATTGTATACCCAGCCCTGTGCATCGCCATAATCCTGAGCATGAGCTGAATATCTTACATCATATTCCTTGGCCAGTTCTCCGGTAAGTCTTATTTCTATGGCTTCTAATCTCTTTGACTGCCCTGTGGTTCCTGCAGCTTCTCCGCTCTGTACCCAACCTGTCCAGCCATAATCCTGTCTATGTACTCTATATTCCATATCACCTTCATAACCGGTGTTATTCTCAAAATTTATTATAACCTGCTCAACCCTCTTTGATTGTCCTCTTGTACCTAATACAAGGGTTTCTATACCATCCTCTAATACCACCTTACCTGCAGTATCTCCATAATCCTGCACATGAGCCTCACCACCTAAGGCTACAGTTGATGAAGCATCTACATCCTGATGAGGAACGAATATGCTTCCAATAAACATTGCCATCATTACCATCTTACTAATTATTTTTCTAAATTTCTTCATAATCGTTACCTCCATAATATTTTGTAAAATAATTGTATTATAAATTGTGTGTAATATATTGTACTTTGTTCTTAACTTCTCTTTCTAAAATTGCATTTTTAACTGCTTGATTTTGCTTGCAACTACTTTTGCAAACTAGCAGTTACTTTTGCAAAAGGTTATAATTAGGTTGCCTTTGTTTGATCAGGAAGGAGGCCTCTATGCCTAAACAATTATCCTTACCTG
>JAFTPO010000004.1 GCA_017463225.1 Lachnospiraceae bacterium
GATGAGCCAACTGGAGCACTTAACAGAAGTGCATCAGATGAGGTTATGAGTATTCTAAACTCTCTTAATGATGATGGCACAACTATGATGATTGTAACCCATGATATGAAGGTTGCTGCAAAATGTAGCAAAGTGATGTACATAGTTGACGGAAACATCAAGGGAGAGCTTGAGCTTGGAAAACTTAGTGCTAGCGAAAAAGGAACTGTTAAGGATATGAAAACAATAGTTAAAGAGCGAGAGAAGAAGATAAACAACTGGCTATCTGACATGGGATGGTAGTAATATAAAACAGGGCTGTGCCAATAAACTTCATTCCGGCCGCGACAGGGTTGGGCTGAGCTGACCGTTTTAAGTGTCAGCGATGCCCAATCCCTAGGCAGGCCGGCCAAGGAGAATATTGCACAGCCCTGTGTTGCATTTTCTTTTGCATGTTATGTTGTATCCTAGGCAGGCCGGCCAAGGAGTATAATGCACAGCCCTGTATCTTTTTATAATATATTATGGAATAAAAGGTACTTATGTAGTATAATCTCAGCAAATAGTTTGACACTTTGGGAGGGAATCTTATGAAGAAATTTAAAATTACATTTAACGCACCTGTGGTACTTATATTTTCCATAATATGCTTAATTGCAACCATACTTGGAATGATTACAGGTGATGCCAGTACAAGAGCATTGTTTATGACATATCATTCATCACTGGCAAATCCCATGACCTATGTGAGAATGTTTACTCATGTATTCGGACATGCCAACTGGTCACATTTTATGGGTAATATAGCATATATTCTCTTGCTTGGACCACTTCTTGAGGAGAAGTATGGTGCCAAGGATTTGATAGAGGTTATAGCGCTTACAGGACTTATAACAGGAATACTTAACTATATATTCTTCCCTAATATAGCTTTATGTGGAGCAAGTGGTGTGGTATTCGCATTTATACTTCTTTCATCCTTTACAAGCTTTAAGCAGGGGGAGATTCCACTTACATTTATACTTATTGCAGTTATATACATTGGACAGGAAATCTACAGAGGTATTGCTATAGAGGATAATGTGTCTAACCTAGCACACGTGCTTGGTGGTATTGTGGGAAGTATTGCAGGATATGTAGGAAATAAGAGTGATAAGGCTACTGCCTAGTTAAAAAATATAGATAGTATGAATTAATTAAGAGGTAAATATGACAGGATTATACCAACACTACAAAGGAAATAAATACAAGGTTATAGGAATTGCAAAGCATAGCGAAACCTTAGAAGAGATGGTGGTTTACCAGGCACAGTATGGGGATTATGGAATTTGGGTTAGGCCAAAGGATATGTTTTTTGAAATGATTGAAGTGGACGGTAAAACTGTTCCTAGATTTAAAAAGCTAGATAATAGTAACTAGGTCCAATTCTTGATATAAAGGATATTATTTGCTATGGAGTTGGGTGTTTGTTCATAGCAATTGGTAGTAGGCTGTATGCGTTAATGAATGGAGAGCAAAATGGGGAACAAAACATTAAGTAAGCCATGGAAAATATTTGGGTACATAATACTTGTAGTAATAGCTGTTCTCATAGTCTTTGATGCAACTGTATGGATTGTGTATAAGATACAGTGGAATAAGTATTCAGAGAATTATAAAGAGGCTAGAGAAGCCGGATATCCTGATAGCTATGATATATGTACCAGACAGGGAAATATAGTAATAGATGGTAGGGAATATCTACTCTTTGAGGCACATCGAGAAGTTTGGTTAGATGGAGACTATTATGAGAATTTGATAGTTTTTATGGATGATGAATATGTGGATAAAAATCCTGCCAGCAATGATAATCTAGAAATTTTTGCTAAAAAGCTAGAGTATGTGGATCATACTGACCAAGAGAGATACACACTTATTGATGTGTATATGATTGATTTATGTAGACAACGTATATCGGGAGATTGGGCCTTTAGAGCCTTAGGTATAACAATCATAGCAGTTCCTGTTATTTTGGTAGCAGGATTAGTGTGGTTAGTAGGCTTTATATTACATAAAAGGAAGGTAAAAAATGGCGGATATAATAGTAGTAGAGGATAATGAGGAAATAGGAGGTCTCCTGCAAGACTTCCTCATAGCAGAAGGATATGATGCGTACCTTGCCGTGACAGGGGAAGAGGGCTTGGAGGTATTTGAGTCAGAAGGTGCAAAGCTATTTATACTAGATATAATGCTTCCTGGTATGGATGGATTTGCTGTATGTAGTAAAATTAGAGAGAAGGACAATACTCCTATAATCATAGTAAGTGCCAAGGACAGTAAGGAAGATAAACTAAATGGTATATTGCTTGGGGCAGATGATTATATAGAAAAACCTTATGATATCGATATCCTGCTTGCAAAGGTACAGGGAATATTTAAGAGAAGGTATTCCACAGATGAGATAATATGTGGTGATATTAAGCTGGATAAGATAGGACATAGAGTATATAAAAGTGGCGAGGAAAAGTCTCTTAATGCTAAGGAATATGCCCTACTTCTATATCTTATGGAGAATCAGGATAAGGTAATCTCTAAGCATGAACTTTTTAATAAGATATGGGGCTTTGACAGCGATAGTGAGCCACAGACGCTCACAGTACATATTAAGTGGCTTAGAGAAAAATTGGAAGATGATCCTAAGAAGCCCGTACATATACAGACAGTATGGGGTGTTGGATATAGATTTTGTTAATATAGGTACTTTATATGAAAAAGATAGACAGATTGTTTATAATTGGAATCATTATTTTTATAGCATGTATAGTGTCTCTAAATGTAATAGTTTATCATTATGATTTTTCGGACAATAGCAGAGAACACAAGGTTGCACTAAATCGTGTAGAGCAGGCTATAAAATCGTTTGAAAACACGGATAATAGGGCTCCTGATTCACTTGAGGAGCTTTATTTGGTTTGCAGAATGGAGTCCTATGATTGCCTGACTGGCTTAGAGTCAATGCAAATAGATGAAACTGGAGCATCAATAAGTGACTTAGTCGAACATGAAAACAATGACTACTTTATTGTGGCAACAGATAGATATATTTATAAGATTACATATATTCCTACAAACTCAGATAACAACAAGATTCTAATACTTTTGAATAGTGTACTTGTGGTGGTAGGAGTAGTACTGCTGTGGGTATATCTATATCTTAGAAATAACATTTTAAAACCATTTTATGAATTCTCTGAGCTTCCTTATGAGCTTGCTAAGGGGAATATGAATAAGCCACTAGAGGAGTCTAAGAATAAGTATTTTGGCAGATTTATCTGGGGGATGAATATGCTTAGGGAAAACCTAGAGGAGAGCAAGGCTAGAGAGTTAGAGGTTCAGCGTGATAAGAAGATGCTTTTGCTTTCTCTATCCCACGATATTAAGACCCCACTTAATGCCATATCCTTATATGCAAAGGCAATCAGCAAGAATCTCTACAAGGATGAGAACAGGAAGAAAGAGGTTGCTGATAACATAAATCTTAAGGTGGATGAGATAGAAAGCTATATATCTGATATTGTAAAGGCATCCAGCGAAGATTTCCTTACCTTTGAGGTTAGCAATACAGAGGTTTATACAGGTGAGGTATTAAGCTTTATAGATGATTATTATAGGGACAAAACTGCTCTTAATAATATAGATTTTACCATTGCTGACTATAAGAATTGTCTTGTAAATGGTGACAAGGATAGACTTATAGAGGTAATTCAGAATATTGTGGAAAATGCTATTAAGTACGGTGATGGCAGAAGAATATGGATAGAAACATCAAAGGATTCCGAGGAGTATGTAATTAAAATTAGCAATACAGGATGTAAGCTACAGGATAATGAGCTTTCTCATATGTTTGACAGCTTCTTTAGAGGTACAAATGTAGAGAATAAGAATGGAAGTAGTCTGGGACTTTATATATGCAGGCAGCTAATGCACCTTATGGAGGGCGAGGTCTTAGCTGAGATTAAATCCGAAAAGGATGAAAGAATTATGGAGATTAAGGTTATACTTAAGATGATATAGTAAAAGGGGAACCATGGGGATTAAAAGTAATAACGAGATAATTACAATGCGAAGAAGGGTGGTTAGAATAATTTTATTTATTCTGGCTATCCTGTTTTGCTTAGGTTTGGGTGCTGCTATGCTTAAATTTGTAAAGGACAAGGAGTTCTTTAGAGAATTTATGGAGCAATACGGCGTATTAGGTAGAATTATCTATGTAGTAATGGTAATATTTCAGGTAATAGTAGCTATAGTGCCTGGAGAACCTGTAGAAATAGCGGGTGGATATGCATTTGGAGCGATTCACGGAACATTGTTATATCTCGTAGGTGGTGCTATAGGAAGTATGCTGGTATTCCTAGCAGTGAGAAAATATGGTAATATGCTTGTGGAAACTATGTTTTCCGATAGAGATCTTAAAGGAATAAGGTTTTTGAAGGATAAAAAGCATGAGCCACTTTTGATATTGTTGTTTATACTTCCGGGAACACCTAAGGATTTGCTGTGTTATTTTGCAGGACTTACTAATATAAAAATTATTACTTGGATTATAGTTTCATCCCTAGGTAGAATACCATCTATAGTTACCTCAACCATAGGCGGGGATGCTATTGAAAGGGAGAATTATGGATGGGCTATTGTGGCATTTGCCGTAGCTATGCTGATAAGTATATTCGGAATAATAATTTACAGAGCTATACACAGAAAGCATAATAAACAGGATTCTAGCGAGAAATGTGTAGATGAGAAATAGTTTTGACAAAGGGGACATTATTATGTGTAAAAAAATAAAAAGGATTAGTAGGATAGCACTAGCTTGTCTGGTTGTGTTTTCAATGACTGTTTCCACCATAAATATAGAAGCTGCAAATTATTCTATGACTCAACCAGTGGAAACTTTTGTTGAACAGCAGGAGGATGAAGAACTTACACACCTTCTTCTGGCAAAGCTGGTTTATGATTATATGGATGACTACGAGGGAATGAATGTGGAAGAGTATGTTGCAGACAATCCACGTCTTTACCAAGACGAGATATGGGATGGTCAGGGAGTAACCTATGAGTCTTTATACTCGTTGTATGTAGGGGACTGGCAGATTTATAAGGTGTGTAATCATAACTCTACAACAGGCTTTTATTCTGTAGCCTTTAAGAAGGATAACAGGGTTATAATTGCGTTTAGAGGAAGTGAGATGTTCACTGATGAATTTGCCCTAGATGAGAGTAATGATTGGACTGGTACTGATTTAAAATTTGCTGTGTTTAATGAGCTTAGCAGGCAGTTTGATGATGCGGATGCATTTTACAAGCTTGTGGTGGGAAAACTGGCAATGGATGGTGTGAAGGAAAGTGAAGCCAAGATTACATTAACCGGCCATTCTCTAGGTGGAGCTCTTACATCATATGAAGCTTTAATGAGTGGAAGCTATGGATACTGCTTTGACGGAGCCTGTGGTCACGTTATGGATTTGACTTATTATTACGATTATATGGGGATTGATAATTTCACCGGTGTGGATGATCCTGATAATATTATGTTTTGTAATTATACAGATACCACGGGATATGTAGTGGCTGATTTGATACAGCATTCAACAACTGAGGGCATATATCAGGTAGATAGGGAGACAAATTTAGAAGATTTAAATGAGAATACCCTGATACCTAAGATGGCAGATGCAGGCTCACATATTATATGGTCATCTCTAGAGTGTCAGGACGGTGTGGTTAGCTTTACGCCAAAGGTGGATGTGAATGAGGCAGGGTTTACATATATGCCGGACGGTCCTGTATACCTTGATATAACAAAGAATGTTATTCAGGAGGGTATGAATTACATTGACCTTGATACACCACTTAATATGATAGATTATCAAAATATTGATTATGAACAGCTGGCAGGTTCTCTGACGGGGATAGTTAAGGATGGAAGAGTTGTACTTGCTTCTTATCAGGGAGGCGCTCTTACCTCATATAATGGAGTAGGCGTTACCAGTGCTTATGATATAGATATGGTAATGTATGGTGGTAGAGGTGATGATACTCTGATAGGCTATGTTGACAACGATGTTTTAATATCAGGCACAGGGGAAGATGTTTTAGATGGAAATCTAGGTGATGATATATACGTAATAGATAGGAATCCCGGACATACAACCCGGATTAGAGATATAGGTGGAGACACAACTACTATAATTTTTAGAAATGTTAGTATATCGAAGCTATCAAAGCTAAAGGTAGATGATAATGGTTATATAGACTTGGGCGATGACCAATACATCAAGCTTGATGACACAAAGGATTTCGAAGATATAGAGCTGTATACCTTTAACAATGGTAGAATTAGGTCTCTTGGCACATTAGCAGATACAAATAAGGAGGTTCAAGCTTGTATTAGAGAAAATGTGGATATTAGTGATTTGTCAGATAGGCAAAAGAACGTGTTAATGTTGGAGGGCTATGCATCACTTGATATTTATGATAATAATGGTGATTTGATAATTAGCTTTGACAATAAGGCGATGACAGATTCCTCGGGTAATAACGCAACAATGCAAGGCGACGTTGGAGTAATTGATTATGAATTTGGCGCAGCATATATTAACTGTAGCCAGGATGCGCCTAGTATCTATGTTATTATGGATAGTGATTATCAGGTTGTTATAAACTCAGACAAGGAAAGATGCAATCTTGCTCTGGGAGTAATCGACGAAGAAAACATGTTTTTAGGCTGTGACAGAAAATATACTAGACGTTTTAACAACTATGAGGTAAACTTTGAAAATGTAATTTATTATGGTTTGGGCCAGGGAGAGGTTGATTGGTCAGACGCCATATATGAGGGCATAAATTGGTTAGATGAACTTTTGGGTAATTAAAGGCATTTAGAAAGAATAAATATAGCATATAAGGAGGACTAAATAATGCCGGATTTTATAGAAATACTTAAGGTTATAATCCTTGGAATTGTAGAGGGTATAACAGAGTGGTTGCCTGTCAGCAGTACAGGACATATGTTACTTGTAGACGAATTCATTAAGATGAATGTGTCAGAGGAGTTTAAAGAGCTTTTCTTCATAGTTATTCAGCTGGGAGCTATACTTGCGGTTGTAATGATTTTCTGGAAGAAAATGTGGCCATTTGGATTTACCGACGAGAAAAAGCCTATGGTGAAGAAGGACATTTTCTCCATGTGGTTTAAGGTGGTTGTGGCTTGTATTCCAGGAGCAGTAGTAACTATACTTTTTGATGATTTTATAGAGGAGCATTTACATACTCCAACAGTTATAGCCATAGCGCTTATATTCTACGGTATAGCATTTATTGTTATCGAGAATTGGAATAAGAGAAGAGAGGCAAAGGTTGCTACCTTAGCAGATATAACTTATAAGACTGCATTTATCATAGGTATGTTTCAGGTGCTTTCTATTATCCCAGGTACATCACGTTCAGGAGCGACCATCATCGGAGCCCTTATTATAGGAGTATCCAGAGTGGCAGCAGCAGAGTTCACATTCTTCCTTGCAGTGCCAGTAATGCTTGGTATGAGCTTGCTTAAGATTCTAAAGATAGGATTAGCGTTTACATCAGGAGAGCTTGTAATACTTGCAGTAGGTACAATTACAGCATTTGTTGTATCTGTAATAGTAATAAAGTTCCTTATGAGCTATATCAAGAAGAAGGATTTCAAGCTGTTTGGATGGTATAGAATTGTGCTTGGTGCACTTGTGCTTTTATATTTTGCATTAATATAAAATATAAAAAAGGACAAATAACTGCTTAGACGGTTATCTGTCCTTTTTTGTTGTGTAAATATTGCAGTAAAACTGTTGAATTATGCAATATTGATGACATATTGCACAAAAAGAATTATAATATAGTAACACATTATATAAATAAGGAGGAAGAGTATGGGAAACAAAAGAAAAGCTTTAAAAAGGCTTTATGCCTGGGTTTTGGCAGCTGTAATGACAATTTCTCTTATGTCTAATCAGTTTCTGTTAATATCCATGGCAGAGGGAACAAATTTTGTTAGTGCTAACAGTGACTCGGCTATTATCCTGGGTGATAATATCCCAATTACTGTGAATCAGCCTACAGACACTACTCAGTATAATTACTATTATTCTATGGGTGATATGACAGACATTAGTAGTCAAAGTGGTAGTTTGTATAAGGTTGAGGTACCGGCAGGAGAGAAGAGAAGTATCACCTTTGAAACCGTGACTCCAAAGGGGGATACAGACCCGGAAATTATTACCAGTGCTAATATCGCGGTAATAGATGATAGTGACAATTATCTAAGTACAGAAATAATTAGCAATACAGTTGATAGTCATAATATGTCGGGCTTTACTATTGTTAATGATAGTATGGATGCAAGTAAGGTTTATTACTTTATTTTGACAATCAACTCAACAGATGAAAATGGAGTGAAGCTTACCAGTACAACTATTGATAATATTTCAATGATGCCTGAAAGCGATATTGTAAGCATTTCATCAACTGGAAACTACGGACCATATAATGCTGATAAGCAGTATAAGGTAGATAATTATGGTAACGAAGAGATTTCCTTTGGTATACTTGTAAAGGTTGAGCTTAATCAGGGTGAGGGTTATACCTTTAACACCACAAATGCTGATTTTGTATATGTGTACGATCAAAATGGATTAGGCACAAGCATGATTAATCAGTATTATGGTAGTTTTTCACTCTATAATGGTAAAAGTAATACTCAGGTATATTATCTGTGGATGAAATGTTCTAATACAGCTCAGATATCTTTTGAAGCTACTGATATAAGTATGGTGTCAGATAATAGCTTGTACGAGTTAAAGCTTGGAGAAGCAACATCACTTGTGTACAAAAGTGAGGATGATTTAAATGCCAGCTACTATTATAATAACTGGGATATGAACACGGGAGAGCAGTATACAGATATAAGTACAGTATATGGCGATGTATATAAACTGACTATACCTGCAAACTCAATGGTATCAGTTGGGCTTGAATATACAGGCGAACCAGTAACTGATTACATGAATTTTCCAAGCATAACAATGGATATTGTTACCGCAGAGGATTATAGAATTAATTCATTATCACAAAGTGCTACAGATAGTGAAACATCACACTATTATAACATTGAGAATACCTCTACATCTGATATGGTATATTACTGTGCAGTTAGAGGAATGTATCAGGATGGAGATTTTGAGATAAGTGCTACACAGCTTAAGTCTATTGATACTCTTGTTAGTGGTGCGACAGACATAACAGGAAAGACCACATATGAAGGAACAATCTCAAAAGATAAGTACTCATACCCACAGGATAATCCATTTAATCCTACAGGAACTGCATATGGACAGCTTTTAAAGGTTACTGTTGGAGCAGGAGAGACTGTTACCTATGATATAATAGATGAGATAAATGCTTCTGTGCAGGTGTATGAAAATACAGATACTGGTTTATCAATGTATTATTCAGGTTCTGCACAGATTATAAATATAAACAATTCTAATGATGTAGATAAAGTATATTATTGCTGGATATACTCCGAGAATACTGCAGAGGCTACATATTCACTAGGTTTACCTAAAACAATAGCTGATATAAAGGACAGTGCTACTGTTATAGATGGAGTAGGCGAGTATACAGGAAGTGTAAGTGATGCGTCTTATTATTGGAATAATAATGCAGCTTCAAGTTTCGGTACACTTTTTGCTATAAAGGTGAAGGCAGGACAATGCTTGTGCGTGGAAGGTACAGGACAATATGATGGATTCTCAAATTGTAACACACCGACGCTTTACAGCGAGGATAGTTTATCCGGAGAAGCAGAAAACTGGTGCTACGGAGAAGCTGCGGTATATAATTTGGAAGAAACAGATACAATAAAGTACCTTTGGATACCGGCAGCAAATTCTACAGACGAGAACGGTAATTATTATAATGCAACAGTAAAGGTATCTGAATTAACATTGGTGGAGAATTCAGATGCAACAGAAATACCGGTAAATTCAGAACCTACAGAAGCGGTTGTTGAAAATGAATATGTAGGTTATGTTTGTGGAAATGGTTATGGAAGTAGTCCGGTAGATATTGATGTAATGCAAGGAAAAGTGTATAAGGTTACTTTACCTGCACAAACCAGCAGAGTCCTCGACATTAGATATGGCAAGGAAATACTTACAGGATACGATTATAACAGTGGGTATAAGGAAAGTCAGATTGCGGTTAGAGACATAGATAATTCTATGACAAAGTGGTATGGCATAAGTAAATATTCGGACCATGGCATATATATGGAGAATCAGACGTCGCCAAATGAAGCTACTTGCTTATTAGAAAATATTTCTGATAGTGAAAAAGTATACTATATAATAGTATCTGATATGGAAACCGATGGCGATGTAGAACTGTCTTGTAATTCTATTCCAGAATTTGAAACATTAAAGAATAAGGCAATAGAAATCTCAGAGTACAACACTTATTCTGGAGACTTTGATGGTAATAACTATGCTTACACTTCCGGTTACAATGAGGCACCGGGTGTATCAAAGGGTAAATTGGCAAAGATTACACTTGATGCGGGTGAGACTGTTCAGATTACAACCGGATACGAACAGATGATAGGCATTTACACACTATCTAAGGGTAATTTTGAGTACGAGACTAATATATATCCTGGCGAGAATGGTACATTAGCCTTTTGTAATGTTGCTGATGTATCAAGAACCTTCTATATCTGGATGTATCCTTGGTCTAATCAGTGCACAGGATACTCAGTTACAACAAGCAAGTGTGAGATACCTTTCTTAAAAGAAGCAAAGTCACTTTCAACTGAGATACAGTTGGGAGAGAACATATTAAAATATGATGAGAAAACCAGCGTTCTGGTTCCTGAATGCTTTGTTGATAAGGGTGGCGTTACCAGACACACTGTTACAGAGAGACAAGGTGGTCTATATTATTATATGATGGAGCCTATGTCCACAGTTACAGTTGAACTTGTAACAGGAGATGCCACAAGTGCAACAGGACCAAATGTTTTCTATGGATTTGATGCCAGTCAGGCAGATTATCAGCTTTTATATGAGAAAACACAGGGTATAAATCAAACATCATATGAGATTAATAACTTTTCATCAGAACCTAAGGAATTGGTGTTACATCAGTCTTCAGATTTTGATGGAGGTCAGTGTACAATCAAATTAAGTAGCAAGTCATTATTACCAGAGGATGATTTAGTATATGTATATTCATGGAATGACGAGCTTGAAACAAGATTAGAAGAGGTCTACAAGGTATATCCTGAACTTAAAAATCAGATTAAGTATGTTAATTTAAACTGTAGTGGTACAGGGGAGTATGTAGACTACGTAAAGGCAATATTAGAAACTACAAAGGGTAATTCTGTAGTAGTTGCTATGGATATTGATGTTATTAGTCAGCTTAAGACAGAAAAAGGATTTGTAGAGCTGTCTCAGATAGGTTTTGATGAGTCATTGTATGACAATGCTTATGATTATACTGTTGAGATGGGAAGCTATGACGGACAGCTTAAGTTCTTAACAACTGATTCAAATCCAGGTTGCTTTATCTATAACACTAAGATTGCAGAGGAAATACTAGGAACCAGTAATCCTGATGAGGTTCAAATGTTAATCGGAGACTCAGAGTCATTCTTTGAGACTGCTGAGCTTATGAAGTCTAAGGGATACTATATGACATCAGGAGAAGATACAATAGCTAATATTGGAAGATATACCTTTAATCCTGCAGCTACAGAGGAATTTGCAGCAGCAATAGGGGAGAAGGGATATTCTACAGGTAGCGAATCTTGGTCTGGTGAATGGTATGATGATATGTTATCAGGTAAGGTGTTTGGTTTCTTTGCATCACCTTGGTATGCATATTATGTATACCAGTATACAGATGACATAGAGGTTGCTATGTGTGATGGCCCTGTGTATTACCCATGGGGAGGTACCTTCTTAGGTATAGCATCTGATGGAACAAATGTTGAAAAGGATGATATCGCAGTAAAGCTTATAGAAGCATTGTGTTGCGATGAGACAGTATTATATAACAATACATATAAATCTACAGTAGAGGAGAGTATTGGATACGGCTTGCCAAATAACCAGGTTGTTGCTGACAAGCTTATAGAAGATGGCGTATGTTCTATGAAACAGCTGTCAGGCACACAGGATCCTATAATAGTATGGGATAATGTATCTGATGCTATTGGCAAAGGTGAGTGGGAGAGAAAGTGTACTGATAAAAAGTATTTGGTATATGTAGATTCTAAGAATCAGATATGCCTTGATCCATCATCTGATACAGGCCTTGAGCTTGAAGCAGCAGGCTTTGTATATGATAATCTTAAGGCTGTAGATGAGGAAAATGCAAGCTTTGATGAGACAGCAGGCGTTCTTACAGTTAAGGATTTAGATAAGACAGTAAGATACACATATGTTGAAAATGGTATTTCCAGAGAACTTCAATTCGTAGCAGTATTTAAGAAGGGCAACGAAGAGCCTGTTGCAAAGGTTGAGGAAGAGGTAAATACCGCAGAAAATGGAGATAAAACAACAGTATTTGTAGAGGTATCTAATGGAGAAATAGTAGGTCAGGTTGATGAAATTGAGATTAACAATGACTTTGAGAATACTTCAATTAAGGTTACTGAGAACAAGGATATCGAGAGTAAGATTGTTAGTGAAGCTTCCGTAGCAGTTAGCCAGGAAAAGCTTTCAGAGGATGCTTTAAGCGAAAGTATGAAGGTAGTTCTTCAGAAGAATGAAGAATACGTTATTGCAGCTGAAGAAGATGCAGAGGCAAACGGTATTACCTTCAATGAGGATTATCCACGTGCTGAGATCAATAAGATTGAAGCAGAATTTACAGATGATACAAATGAATCAATCATTATAAGTAAAGACTTTATTGGTTCTCTGGATGAGAATAAGCTATCCTTAGACATAAGTAAGATGGATGGTAAGACAATAGAGTATAAGTGGAGCTTTGATAAGGATAGCTTCAACAATATTGATAATGTAAATGATGAAGGTCTTGACACTAAGATATCCTTATATAACGAGGATGAAGCTACTTTAGGATACGAAAACAATGAAGATTTACAGGGATTAGTTAAAGAAGAGGCAAATACTTACGTTGCATCCTTTGGATATAACGGAGAATTGCCGGGAGATACTACAGTATTGCTTTATGTAGGTGATAGCTACGAAGAAGGAGATGTGGTTTACTATTATCATTATGTTCCTAAGGATGGTACATCTAACAGTAGCTTAGATTATACAGGCTCAGCTGTGGTTGATGCAGATGGATATATTTCTATAGTGATAAACCACTGTTCAGATTATGTTTTAACTGATGTTGCAGCAGGTACAGCTGTGGATAAGATTACCATTGATGCATCAATGCTAGAGGATATGGAAGAGGCTTTTACAGTTGGAGATGAGGTAGAGCTTGTTGCCAATATAACTCCTTCAAATGCATCTATACAGGATGTTGAGTGGTCATCAAGTGATGAAACTGTAGTTACTATTTCTAAGGACGGAGTTGTAACTGCAGTGGGAGTAGGTAAAGCGACTATTACAGCATTAGCTAAGGATGGTTCTGGAGTTACTTCAACTTATGAAATCAACGTTGCAGCACCAAAGAACAGTGTGACATCTGTAAGCTTTGATGCAGAAGAGTTTAGCATGGTTGAAGGTGATAGTAAGAGCTTGAATGTAACAGTGTCACCGGATGATGCTACAAACAAGGCAGTTCAGTACACAACCAGTGATGAAAATGTTGCTACTGTTGACGAGTCTGGCAAGATAGTTGCAGTAGGTCCTGGAGAGGCTGTTATTACAGTAACAACTACAGATGGCACTAAGCTTACTGATACATGTAAGGTAACAGTTGCTGAGAAGATAGTGATAGCTGATTCCGTAACATTTAAGAGTTCAGAGGTTATGGTTAAGGCTGGTGGAACCGCAAATCTTGTGGCTACAGTAAGACCTATTGATGCTAGAAATAAGGAACTAATATGGACAAGTAGTGATGAGAAGATTGCTACAGTAGACCAGAATGGAAAGGTTACAGGTATTAAGAGAGGAACAGTTACCATAACAGCTACATCAAAGGATAATACTGATGTTAAGGCTGAGTGCAAGGTTACGGTAAGCAGTGATAATATCGATATAAGCAAGATAGAGTTATCTGCATCTAACATTGATCTTAAGGTTGGAGATAAATCTCAGATAAATGTAACGGTAAATCCTTCAAATGCAACAAACCAGACTATTAGCTGGACAAGTAGTGACGAGAAGGTTGCAACAGTTGATGAGAATGGAAATGTTACTGCAGTAGGAGTTGGTACAGCAACGATTACAGCAACTACAACAGATGGAACTGAAATATCACAGAACTTAACTGTTAAGGTTGAGCCTAAGACAGTTGCAGTAAGTTCAGTTACAATGGACAAATCTAGCTTATCACTTAAGGTTGGCGAGACAGGTACACTTAAGGCTACTGCAAATCCAAGTAATGCAACAAATCCAACCATTAATTGGACAAGTAGTGACACAAAGGTTGCAACAGTGGATAAGAACGGTAAGGTTACAGCGGTAGGAGCAGGAACAGCAACAATAAAGGCACATTCAGCAGATAACAGTAAGGCTGTTGGAAGCTGTACAGTTACAGTTACTAAGGACTACAAGCCGGTAGATGTAAACTATATTACACATGTGCAGTATCAGGGATGGCAAGGTAAGCTTGATACCATCACTGGCTGGGCAAGTAACGGTAAGATAGCAGGAACATCAGGTATGGCACTTAGATTAGAGGGCATAAAGATTGTTCTTAACGCTCCTGAGGATGTAGACCTTGGAATTCAGTACACAACTCATTGTCAGGATTATGGCTGGTTGCCATGGTCATCTAATGGTGATATGAGTGGTACAGAGGGTGAGTCAAAGAGATTAGAGGCCATTATGATTAAGCTTACTGGCGCTGACGCTGATGCCTATGAGGTACACTATAGAGTGCACGCCCAGGATTTTGGATGGCTTAACTGGGCACAGGATGGAGAGCCTTCAGGAACAGCTGGAAAGGCAAAGAGACTTGAGGCTATCCAGATAGTTGTAGTTAAGAAGGGTGAAAGCTTCAATACAAATATGAGTAATGTTAAGTCAGACAAGGATAAGGCTTACTACGCATCAGGTGGTTCTTCACCTGTATTAGGTCAGAAGCCTACAAGTAATGAAAAACCTGTGGTTGGCGGAACTACAACACCAAATGTATCATACAAGACTCATGTACAAAATGATGGATGGCAAAAGTGGAAGTATAACGGTGCGGTTAGTGGAACAACAGGAAGGTCTTTAAGACTTGAAGGTATCAATATTAAGGTATCTAATTTGCCTTATGATGGCGGTATAGCCTACAAGACTCATATTCAGGATTACGGTTGGGAGTCTGACTGGAAGACTGATGGTGAGATGAGTGGTACAGAAGGAAAAGCAAAGAGACTTGAAGCTATCTGTATAAAGCTTACTGGTGAGATGGCAGAGCGTTATGATGTATACTACAGAGTACATGCCCAAAACTATGGCTGGTTAAATTGGGCATCTAATGGTGAGATGTCCGGTACAGCAGGTAAGGCATATAGACTTGAAGGTATACAGATTGTATTAGTTCCAAAGGGAGAAAAGGCTCCTGCTAATAATTATGGTGGAATAACTTCCGACTGTGACGAGGCTTTTTATGAAAGCAAATAATAAAGTATAACTATTAGCAGCACATATTTGCTTAGGCAGGTATGTGCTGTTTTATTATCACAGTTTATATTCTTTTGAGAAGGTAACAATTTACAATTAATTTACATCGCAGATTATTCAAAACACAAATCACTTGTGATATACTTTCAATCGAGGTTAAGATACAATATTAGCCAGAAAGCTAGACATAATTTCATATTAGATAAGTTATAAATGACAAAAATTTAAAGTACAAGGTGGAGAAATGACAATGAACAGAATATTAATCGTGGAGGATGAGATAGCAATTGCCAAGATGATATCTATGAATCTTACAGTTGCAGGCTATGAGACAAATATGTTTCATGATGGCGCAGAGGCAGAAAGAGCTTTGGAGGGGGACCATAGCTACGATTTGGCACTGCTTGATGTGATGGTGCCGGGGAAGGATGGATTTGAACTGCTTGAGGTTATGAATAGGTATGATATACCTGTTATATTCCTTACAGCCAAGGATGATGTGTCATCTAAGATACAGGGACTTAAGGGCGGCGCAGAGGATTATATAGTTAAGCCATTTGAGATGTTAGAGCTTTTAGTCCGAATTGAGAAGGTGTTGGAACGTACAAATAAACTAAGCAATGTAATTAAAATATTAAATATGGAGATAAACTTTGAGGAGCATTCTGTTAGGGTTGATGGCGAAGAGGTTCCACTTAAGCCTATGGAGTTTGAGCTTCTTGCAGTTTTAGCTAAGAATAAGAACATCGCTATATCAAGAGAAAATCTTCTAAGAATGGTATGGGGAGTGGATTATATAGGTGAAACAAGAACTGTAGATGTACATATAGGTCAGCTAAGAAAGAAGCTTGGGCTTAGTGATAATATCAAGACAGTATCTAAGCTTGGTTACCGTTTGGAGGAGTAGGATTTGAAGCTAAAAACGAAGATTATGTGGATTAGCTCTATAGCAGTATTTGTAACACTTCTTGTAAGTGATGTGATAATATTTACATTGGTTAGAAAAAGC
>JAFTPO010000085.1 GCA_017463225.1 Lachnospiraceae bacterium
ATATTGCATCCGGCATCTCGCTTACGATATCGAAAAACTTTCTGATGCCTGATGGCTTAATATTTGTAATTGTTTGTGATAATGGATTTCTCATTATGGTACTATTGCCAACCTTTCATCTTTCTTAACCATGTCAAACTTTATGCCATGGTCCTTATATTTTTTAAGTACAAAATGTGTTGATGTACTGATTACTGTCTCCATAACAGCAAGCTTCTCAGATACGAAACGTGATACCTCTCTAAGCGTCTTACCCTGAATAATTACTGTAAAGTCAAATGCACCTGCCATAAGGTAAACTGCATTAACCTCCTCGTAGTTATATATTCTCTCAGCAATCTTGTCAAAGCCCTGACCTCTCTGTGGAGTAACCTTAACCTCAATAAGTGCTGTAACCTTTTCCTCTGCCACCTTATCCCAGTCTATCATAGTGTGATAACCACAGATTACCTTAGAATCCTCCATGGCCTTAATATCCGCGGCCACCGCCGCCTCGTCTAAACCAAGCATGCTGGCTATATCTTTAACTGTTAGTCTACTGTCATTTTCAAGAAGCTTTAAAATGTCGTTGTTCATGATTATACCTCTCTTTTAATTTATTGTCTCCCTACATTAATACGCAGAGATAACCTTATATATCTCATCACCTTTAACAGGTGTTAGAAATCTCTTCTCAATTTTACCTGCGCCACAGGTCATCATATGAGGAATCTCCCCCATACCTGCTGTTGTCAGCTCCACGGCTCTTTCCTTATTGTCAGTGAGAACACCAACCTCTTCCGCAGATATACCTGCCTTCTTAAGAGCCTCTGTCAAACACTCTCCATCCCGCGCTACAAGAATCAGCGCTCCTGTTCCTTCCAGCATATATGGATTAATGTCATAATAATTACAAAACTCCACTGTCTCCTGCTTTATAGGAATGGCACAGTGATTAACTTTAACCCCAAGGTTAAGCGCCTCACCGGTCTGCCACAAGGCTCCGTATACTCCGCCATGGGAAATGTCATGCATATAGCAAAGCTCTGCTTTACATTTAAGCTCCATAGCTACCTTCACCATGGCTTCCACGCTATAGCAATTAGGCTCTCCTTTAAAGCGACCACCTTCAACATAGCTTGTTGCAAATCTACCGGTTAGCTCCTCATATCTGTTGCTTATGATAAGGTTGGTTCCAAGCATTGCCGTGTAGCCTGCCATTACCACCTGATACCCGGGCTTTGCCTTACCTGTTAGCTTCAAATCGTCAGATGTCTCTCCCAGCGCCTCTACCACAAAGGTAGCTTTTTTATAAGCTCCACTTACTGCGGTATGTCCTCCTATAATCTGAATTCCCGCGTCATCTGCAAGACTATTGAAGGAAGCTGAATATTCCTTTAGCTGCTCCTCCTGAACGTCCTTAGGCAAAAGATAGGTCACTCTGGCTCCTGCTACATTTCCACCTGAAACATACAGATTATTCATAGCCTTTGTCCATGCAATATAAGGAGTTGCTGCCACTGACTCAGACAAGACTGTCCACTGGCTGTGGGTTTTTACCATAGAATAGTCCTTACCCACACCACTGCCTGTAGCTACAGACTTGTTATGCTTTCTAATATGCTTGATAACTGAACGGGTGAGATAAAGCTCTCCTAGGCTTCCCTGCTCCATATGACCTCCTGACAACCTTTACTTTCCTTGAAATTATTATGGTATCGTGTTATTCTGTACACGAGACTTTATAGGGCATATTACATTCCCATTAAAAGTCCTAATACCATAGCAACACAGATTGCAATTACGATAATCATAGATATTGTCTTTGTTTTCTTTCTGTTACTAAAATCGAACATAACTACCTCCGAAAGGATTTAACCTTATGTATTATATCAACATGTTTCTTATACTATTTATAATATGGGCTGCTATATTTATCGCCCGTGGCTCCTACAGGTCTAATCAGGCCCGTGCCAAAGCCACCAAGAATTTCTGGGAACGCGAGTCCCAGGCTAATCTGGTCAGAAAGGCCGACATATCAGGTCTTGATTATTTATCACTTGACCTTTCTGTTCTTCCTATGTCTGATGCCGCCCAGCTACCTAATCTGGAGTATGCCCTGAGAGATTTAAATTCTCTTACAGACTGTAAGATAATTAATCTTTCTATGTACTCCAACACTGACCTAAAGTCAATGTATGGACCAGCCAATCTTCAGGAGCTTACAGAATACGACTACAATTATACTAAGCTTATAAGAAGCCTAAACACCATAGGTAAGGAGCTCTATAACTCCGGCAACCCATCTGCTGCTAAGGAGTTCTTAAGCTACGCCTTAAGCATAGGCTCAGACATCAGTGAGACCTTTACCCTTCTTGCCACCATATATGTGGAGGCTGGACATCCTCAGGATATCAACCTGCTTCTTAAACTGGCTGATGGCCTTCAAACTATAAACAAGGTCTCCATCATAAACAAATTAAATAATATCAAATCAAATGTTAAATAGCAATACCGCACAAATAGTTTATAAACTGCTGGGCGGTTCTTCCTGACACACCACCGTGGGCCATCTCCCACTTATTTGCTTCAAGCTTAAGCTCATCCTCTGTGAGATTAATCTCTGGATGACGCTTTGCAAGCTCAAGGACAATATTATCAAACTCTTTCTTAGAAGGCTTGGAGAAGTTAATGGTTACTCCGAATCTATTTACCAGAGAAAGCTTCTCCTGCATAGTGTCTGACTGATGCATTTCAACATTGTAATCATCTCTATCCTTCCAGGTCTCCTTGATAAGATGACGTCTATTTGATGTGGCGTATATCAAAACATTATCAGGCTTTATCTCCAGACCACCCTCTATAACCGCCTTTAAATATTTGTACTCAATCTCAAATTCTTCAAAGGACAAATCATCCATATATATAACGAATCTATAATTTCTATTCTTAATGTGAGATATCACAGCTGATAAATCCTTAAACTGATGCTTGTATATCTCTATCATACGAAGTCCCTGATCATAATACTGATTAATTATAGCCTTAATACAGGTAGACTTTCCTGTACCACTGTCTCCAAAGAGAAGACAATTATTAGCACTTCTGCCCGCCACAAATGCCTCGGTATTGTCTATAAGCTTCTTCTTTTGAATCTCGTATCCTACAAGGTCATCCAACACCACTCTGTCAGTATTATTGATAGGTATAAATTCTAAATCCCTGCCCTCCTCATGACTGATACGAAATGCCTTATTAAGGCCAAACATTCCAACTCCATATGCCTTATAGAAGTCAGTCATAATCTGAAACACTTCATCTACATCTGTAGCTGCGCTAATTGAATCACTGATAAATCTTACTTTCTGGCTGACATTCTGATTATACATCTGCTCCTTCTTGGGCAGAGAGCGATAATTTGTAACAGTAGTAAGGCAATCTATCCCCAGGTCCTTCTCTATGTGAGAGAAATCAAAGTGAAACAGTCTCTTAAAAATCTCATAATCATGCTTGGCAAAGGTATTAACAGAGCCATCTCCCGCACCTACCTTCTCGCAGGTAAGAGTAAAGGAATTCTCATTTGTAATCAGTAAAAACGCCAGATAGTCCTGCCAAAGATTCTTATTAAAGCCATAGCTTGTTGCCACATCTAACAACCTTTTTACCTGCTGGTATATTCTTGTGATGAGGCTGGCAGAATCACTGCGATTAAGCTCCCAATCCTTGTATATCTCAGCTACATTGTATAATATACTGTCCTCTCCTAATTCTCTATATAACAGTAATTTGGATATCTCCTTATACATAACAATCTCCTACTTATCATCTTCCTGGTTTTCCTTAGAATTCTCATTGTCCTGGCTGGCACCCTTTGACTTAGGAGCAAACACTCTTCTTCTGGATTCCATAAGTGGTACAACATCATCCGGAACCAGTTTGTCATCCACATTTATATTTTTATATTTCAGCTTTCTCTGAACCAAACTTCTAAGATATGCATAAAGCACAGATACAAGTGGTATGAACACAAGCATTCCCACAACGCCCATAAGGTCTCCACCTACAAGAACAGCCAGAAGAACCCATATAGCATTTAATCCTATATCTCCACCTACAAGTCTTGGATAGATGAGATAATTCTCTATAGCCTGCATAACAAAGAACATAACAATAAACCATATCACATATCCCGGACTGTCAACAAGTATTAAGAACGCTCCAATAAACAAGCCTATAAATGCACCAAATACAGGTATCAAGGCTGTAAAAGCCATAAGCACACCAACAGTAAGTGGGAATGGGAATCCAAACAAGCTCATAGCTATAACAAACATACTTCCTAAGATAATTCCCTCTCTAAACTGGCATGTAAAAAACTTAGAAAATGTGGTATTTGCAATCTTTCCAAACACCATAAGCTCGTCAGCAGTAGATTCCTTGAAGATTGCATATATCAACATCTTCACCTGTCTTCCCAGCTTCTCCTTCTGTGAGAGAATGTATATGGAGAATATAATTCCGATAAAAATATTCACCACTGCGCTGATTATGGATGAGAATATGCTAACAGTTGTAGACAGCAGAGAGGTACCTCCGTCCTTCATAAATGAGCCTATACCTGACCAGTTAATTTTCTCAGGATCAATATTGTTAATGGCCTCTGTAATCTCCGGGAATCTGGTAGTATACTTAAGAACTATCTCCTTAGCCTTAGCTATAAACCCTGGCAGCTTCTGTCCTATCTTCTCAAAGGTATCCTTTAACTCAGGAACAACTACAAATAACACTAAGCTTACAACAAGAAGTGTCATAATGTAGGACGCAGCCATACTTATGGCTCTCTTATGCTTATACAGCTTACTGTGCTTATTCTTAAAAAAGCCGTCCTCTATGCTCTTCATTATTATATTAATGACAAATGCAATTCCACAGCCTATTAAAAATGGCAGTATAATACTGATTATCTTCTGCAAAAAATAAGCTATAACGCTGGTATGATTTACCAGATATATAAGTATAACTGTAAATGTTATAACACTCAGCACCATTCTCATGGTTTGCTTTTTTTCTTTCATATAACACTGTTCTCCTTAAATAATCTTACTAGGGAAAGCATTCCCACAAGCAGTTACTTCTAGTCTAATTTGTAACTGCCGGTCTTGCTGTACTTCCCGGTGCCTGGCTATCCTTAGGAACCATTACTATCTGAATGGCCTCTAGACGCTTTGAAAGACCACTGGTTCCTGCCATCTGACCATTCTTAGCCCAGTCAAGCCAGCCATAGTCCTGTGCATGAACACGGTAGTAAATATCATAGTGGTCTTCAACCTCACCGTAAAGCTTTATGCATATTCCCTCTAAACGCTTGGACTGGCCTGTGGTTCCTGCTAACTGTCCATCCTTGCTCCAGGTGTCCGGATTATTTAAATCATCCGGCCAACCTATATCCTGAATGTGCGTGGTATACGAAATACCGCCTTCATATCCAGTATCTCCAAGTGAAATATATATGCCTTCTAATCTCTTAGCCTTACCACTGGTTCCACTTACAGAGCCATCAAATACAAATCCCTGCCAGCCATAATCCTGAACGTGAACCCTATAATTAACCAGTCCTTCTTTATCATTTGTAGATGAAGACTCTGATCCATAATCAACATAGGACAATCCTAATAATCCTTCAGGAGTATCTCCCTTTTTCAGCACCATTATCTGAATGCCTTCAAGTCTCTTAGCCTGAGCAGCCGTTCCCGCAGGGGCACCATTTTTAGCCCATCCCATCCATCCATAATCCTGTGCATGAACTCTGTAATACACGTCAAACTTATCTGCATCAGCTCCTGTGAGCTGGATCTTAATTGCCTCAAGACGAAGTGCTCTACCACTGGTTCCAGACTGAGCACCGTTCTTAACCCAGTCCTTCTCCCATCCAATATTTTGGATATGAGTCTTATATTGAATACCTAAATCATACTCACCTGTATCACCCAGCTTTATTTCAATAGCCTCTAATCTCTTAGCACGTCCTGTTGTTCCACCAACATCACCATCATATTTAAAGTTTTGCCATCCGACATCCTGTATATGGGTTCTGTAATATACACTAATCGCATCCTGATTATCTGCACTATCATAAGCACCACTTGCCATAGGATGAGCACTGTGATACTCTTCAGTATCATACTCCTCACCTCTAATATGGTTAGTTAAATATGTAAAATAATAATCACTTGGAAGGAAATACAACCATCTTGATTCTGTCTTTCCTTCATCCCAGGTAGCATCCATATTGTACCAATACTGTCCAAGCTGAACTATATTCCAACCGTGGCTGTCATTAGATACAACTCTAACATTTAAGCCCATCTCACCAAGTAATCTATAGATACTTGTGGCATATCCCTGACACACGGTTTTATGCTGAATAATTCCACTGTAGGTAGAGTGATTACTGGTGCCCTCAACATACTCATAATTTGCTGTCACCCAGGCGTAAACCATCTTAACTCTCTCGTAATTAGACATATTCTCCCAGCCCGCAAACTCGTTGTTAAGCAGCCTGTTTACCTCATTATCTATACGCTGCTCCTGATATGCTGTAGAAAGGTAAGATATAGAACACTTATATGTAACTCCTGTTTCATTATAAGAATACATTACATTTGTACCTGCCCAGTTCCACATCAGGTAAGCACCCTGATTATACACACCGGTTTCAGCAAATGCTTCATCTCTTATCTCAAAATAAAGAGCTCTTATCTTCCCCTCTATAGAAGCATCACTTTCTGACATAGAGTAAAAGCCATTATTATTCAGTTTAAAGGTTACGGTTTCTGCTCTGGCAACCATCTTTTCCCTTAAATATGCCCCTGCGGTTCTGGTACTGCCATAGGTAGGCACCTGAGATGTTGCAGATACATACGTCCCCTCATCCTGTAAGCCTGTCTCTGATGTATTGTTTTCTGCTGCAGCAACTGCCTCTTCATAGCTTCCAAAGGAATCCACATTGTAATCAGTGAGAGACCCCTGGTTTGTCACATTATTATCAGCAAGCTCTGTTGCATAGGCAATGTTTCCCGAAAGAGCCAAAGCTACCACCATAACCACAGCAAACAACCAAGCTAAACTATTGGTAGCTATGGTTCCTGATTTTTTTTCATTCCTAAATATCATTTTTAACCTCCTTGATTATCAGTGTATGTATAAACTTCTCTTTTACTTATTTTTCTTACCTTAATTTTTTAATTATAACAACTTTTACTTGTTTTATCCACCTAAAACTTTTTAATTCTACACTTTATTAAAAATTCATAATATGCTATCATATGAACAGTTAATTGAATTCTACATAGGAGGTCAGGTATGGGAAGAAAAGCATCTAAGGCAACTGATAACATATATTACATAGCAAGAAATAAAGCCGCTCAGGATAATGAAGCTTTTTCAAGCCGTGAAAAGGCTGCAGCTAAGCTTGGTATAGAGCGCAGTCGTTTAGCAAGAATTGAGTTAGAGCAGATTGAGCCATATGCAGAGGAGGTAGACGTATTAGCCACCGCCTACAATGCACCTCAGCTTTGCACCGATTACTGCAACAACATATGCCCTATCGGCATCAGAAAATTAGAAGAGCAGGCTAAGGCCACTGAGCCAGAGAGTATAGAACGTCTTGTTCTTAAATTTTTAAGCTCTACTCAAAGTATGGAGAACATTTCCAAGATACTTGTTGAGATTACCCAGGACGGAAGAGTTGACAATGAAGAGATTCAGGACCTTCAGGATGTATTTAAGGCAATGGACACTGTCAGCGCTAATCTGGATGCCATTAAGATGTGGATATTAACCGATCCAAAGCTTAAGCCTTTCTTCCACTTTGACGGAGATAACCTTAGATTAAAATAAAACCTGATACGTAATATTATATAACGCAAAAAGGCAACAATGACTTACCTGTCACTGTTGCCTTTTTTATAAATATCATCTACTTTTAAGGTAGCTCTGTTGCCACATCATAAACCTGTCTCTTAGGTAATCCTCTATCCTTAGCAACCTGCTTTATGGCCTCCTTTTTATCCATGCCAGATGCCATATAATGGGTAAGATGCTCTTCTATAGTCATATCATCCCATTGTCTTCGCTCTTCCTCTATAATTTGGTCTCTGGACAATCCTTCCACAACAATTATGCATTCTCCCTTAGGCTCTACACCATCATAATGGGCTATGGCATCCTCTAATGTAGTTAAGAAAAAACTCTCATGCTTTTTAGTTAGCTCTCTACATATATTCGCTCTACGATTACCAAGGGTTTCAAGAAGCTCCTTTAAGGTCTTCACAAGTCTGTGGGGTGCTTCGTAGATTATCATAGTCCTAGTCTCTTCCTTAAGCTCCTCTAGGATGAACCTTCTCTCCTTTTTATCTGCAGGAAGAAACGCCTCAAAGACGAATCTTCTAGTAGGAAGTCCGGATGCAATAACAGCATTAACTGCGGCACAGGCTCCCGGCACGGGTACAACGTCGATTCCCGCTTCATAACACTGTTTTACAAGCTCCTCTCCAGGATCTGAAATGCCCGGAGTTCCTGCATCTGTTATAACTGCGATGTTCTGACCCTCTAAAAGCTTACCTACCAAAACCGTTGCCTTGTCATATTTGTTATGCTCGTGATAGCTGGTCATAGGGGTCTTGATATCAAAGTGATTCAGCAACTTAATACTGTTTCTGGTATCCTCTGCCGCAATGATATCTACCTCCTTTAGAATCCTAACTGCCCTAAAGGTCATATCCTCTAAATTGCCTATTGGTGTTGCCACCAAATATAAGCATCCACTCATAATAACTCCTTATTTACTACCGTTATATCTATCCAACAAATCCTTGGTATAGCTTCCGTCCTTATTATACACCACCAAAGATGGTTCCACCTTAATCATAGGCTTTCCGCCCTTGAAGCTTTCTATAAGAACCATATTAGGCTCCTTATCCGCATATGGCTGCACCATGCACATACGTTTAGGCTCCAACCTATACTTGGATAAAAGTCTTATAATCTCTGCCAGTCTAAAGGGCTTATGAACCATAGCGAAGCTGCCACCCTCCTTAAGAAGGTAGCTGGCCGCCTTGATTACCTCCTCTAGACTTACCAATATTTCATGTCTTGCAATGTTTTTAGGCTCCAGTTCATTCTCCAACCCATGACTTTGGTTTATATAAGGTGGATTACTGGTAACAACATCAAAAGAGGCGGCCTTAAATATATTAGTCACCTCTTTTATATCACCTTGAACTATATCAATCCTGTCCTCCAGACCGTTATATGCCACACTTCGCTTAGCCATATCAGCACTGTAGTCCTGGATTTCCAAACCGGTGTAGTGGCTGCATTTACCACGTCCTTCCATTAACAAAGGTATAACACCTGTACCAGTTCCCAAATCTATGGCCTCGCCCTTTTTGCTACCTGTTGCAAACTCCGAAAGAAGTACCGCATCCATACCAAAGCAAAAATGCTTAGGATTCTGGATTATATAGTAGCCTCTGCATTGCAAATCATCTAATCTTTCTCCATCTTTTAGAAATTCACTATGCATCATCCAGCTTTGACTTTCCTTCCTGTCTCTCAAGTGCCTCCAGCTTTTTAAGCTCTGCATCACTTATCTTATCTCTGTCATCATTTCTTCTCTTCTTAGGCTTAAAGCGAAGGTCACTTATTGGGAACTCCTCCTGCTCTTTTGAGTCATCTTCAAGAGTAAACACCAGCATAACCTTCTGTCTAAGAACATTTACTGACTTAACCTCACCACGTCTTCCATCAGCTGTCTTAACTATATCACCAACATTTGGCAATCTGTCATTCAAATACTCATAGGTATCCTGCTCGTGCTTTAAGCAACACATAAGTCTTCCGCATACACCGGATATCTTAGTAGGGTTAAGGGAAAGATTCTGCTCCTTTGCCATCTTTATAGAAACAGGAACAAACTCTGAGAGATGCTTATTACAGCAAAGCTCTCTACCACATATTCCTATACCGCCTACTATCTTAGTCTCATCTCTCACACCTATCTGACGAAGCTCTATTCTAGTCTTAAACACTGCTGCCAAATCCTTAACCAGCTCTCTAAAGTCGATTCTTCCATCAGCAGTAAAATAGAATAACACCTTGCTATTATCGAAGGTATACTCTGCATCTATTAGCTTCATCTCCAGCTTGTGCTTAGCAATCTTCTCGAGACAAATATTATATGCCTTTTTATTCTTTTCCTTATTATCCTCGAACTTCTTGTGGTCCTTAGCCTCTGCGATTCTGATAATAGGCTTAATAGATGAGCTCATCTTTTTCTCATCAATCTCTCTTCTACCTAAAACCACCTTACCATACTCTACGCCTCTGGCAGTCTCCACTATTACATGCTCTCCAACCTGGATATCAAATTTTACTGGGTCGAAGAAATATATCTTACCGTTTTCTCTAAAACGGACTCCTATAACATCCATCATTTTAATTAATTCTCCTTTAATGTCAGGAGCAACAGCTCCATAGTTATGTCAAATTTTGCATGCACATCCAACCTCTTCTTGGCTGTGGCAATGGCATTTATCTTATTCTCTATAGCCTCATAGGACATAAGCCCTGCCTGTTTTTTCATTGTAGAATATTCTGATTTAAACATTAGCTTGTCCGGCTGACCGGTAACCTTAAGCATAAGAGCATCCCTATACCACATCATCATAAGGTCCATGTAGTTATCTATGGACAGCTTAAACTTCTCTATATTACTCATAGCCCAAGCCAAGTCATCCACATCCATAGTATGTATCTTCTTCATAACACTTACCACAGAATCTATAACCTGAACATACTCGTCATTGCTTGCCAGCTTAATGGCCTTTCCCAAATTACCCTGAGCAAAATCCAAGCAGAAGTATGCTCTATCCTCTGTTAATCCCATATCTCTCATAAGATACTGAAGCATATCCCTCTCTCTGATTGGCTTAGTGTTAAGCACCATACATCTTGATAATACTGTCGGAAGCAATTTATCAATATTTGCTGAGAGCAAGAGTATAACTGCATACTCCGGTGGCTCCTCAATGCTCTTTAGAAGTGCATTCTGAGCCTCCTTATTCATAAGGTGAGCATCCGGTACGATATACACCTTGTACTTACTTCTATATGGCTTAGTGGTAATAGTTCCAACTATCTGCTCTCTAACCTCCTTGACGGAGAAAAGATTTGGATTCTCATGGTTGCACACCATAATATCCGGGTGACTTCCCGCCTCTGCCTGTACGCATGACTTACAGGTGCAGCATGGCTCAACCCCTCCTGCCTCACAGTTAAGAGTTTTCGCAAAGGCTGCCGCTAGCATCTTCTTACCACTGTCAACCTCTCCATTTATGATGTAGGCATGACCTACCTTACCAAGCTCTATGCTGCGCTTAAAATGCTTTATAATGTCCTCATGTCCAACTATTGATTTAAAATCCATAAGTCACACCCCCTTAGGTTGAAATGTCAAGCAATAGACCTCTTATATCATCAATCTTTCCAAGTATGGCAAGATTGTCCTTCTCTTCCTTTATAAGCTCACTGGCAAGCTCGTCTAAGTTCTTATCCACCTGTCTTACTATACCATAAACTCTATGTCTTCCTCTTCTATCCAAGAAATTCTCTCTAGAGAACTCATGAGAATGAGTTACGACCTCATTCATAAATTCCTTAATAGTAGCACGGTACTTTTTCATGTCCTTAATGTCCATATGCTTAGCAATTTTGGCACCCTGCTCCTCGATATCCTTCATCAATGAGGTAAGCTTTTCCTGAAGCTTATCCTCTTTTATATTACTAATGAGAGTAAACTTGAAATCTTCTCCATTAGTCTGGGTCTGCTTTGGAGCTTCCATTTGGGTAAGCTGCTGAAGCTGATTAACCTTTATGTCCATATTTACTCTCCTTTCCTAATAATCCTAGTTACCGTTAACAAGTGGCTCTACATAATCTACTATCTTGGTATGTATCTCATCTATACTCAAAGTAGCATCTATAGTTTTAATTCTATCCGGGTCAAGACTTGCAAGCTTCCTGTAACCTTCAGCCACTCTCTCATGGAAATCTATAGCCTCAAGCTCCATACGATCAAGCTCAGCCTGATTCTTTTTGCGACTTATACCAACTGTGGCAGGCAGATCAAGATGAATGGTAAGCTGTGGCATAATCCCCTGTATAGCATAACTGTTAATCTGATAAGCCGTTTCTACTCCAAGTCCTCTTGCCATACCCTGATATACTGCGGAAGAATCCACAAAACGATCACTTATAACCGCCTTCCCAGCCTCAAGTGCCGGCTTAATCACCTCTGTAACCAGCTGAGCTCTGGCTGATGCATAAAGAAGTGCCTCAGTCATATAGCCCATCTCAGCATAGTCCCTGTTCAAAATAATCCTTCTAATATCCTCGCTAATTACTGTTCCTCCCGGCTCTCGGGTAATGATAATCTCATAGCCCTTGTCCTCTAAGTAAGACTTCAGTAATTCTATCTGTGTACTTTTACCGGAACCGTCAGGTCCCTCCATAGAAATGAATATTCCTTGCATAATAGTTCTCCGTATATACATAACAATCTATCAATATTTTTTCTATGCATTGTTGTTTTATTCCATAAAGTATATCGTCTATCGTTTGAATTTTTATTACATCAAGTAACTCTTTGCATAGTTATTTTTAATTATAACATTTAATATTACTTTTTGCTAGAAGAATATATTTGAAAACAAATGAGGAAGTCAGGTATATCCAACTTCCTCATACAATTACTCGATTATCATCGTGTCTCTCTCTAATCCCTGTTTTAATGACAAACGTATTTTTTCTACTCTATGTTTATAGTTTGTTTCCTCTAATAAATCATATTGTTCATCTATGACTTCATATATTTCACTAACCAACTCAATAAACTGTTTTATTTCTTCTATCGTCATTTCTAAAATAAATTCTTGTTTCCTATAACTGTCAAAAAATATAATCCCATCTATTTCACTATTATGTTCAGAAAATGGGTATATATTAATACCACTATCACCAGAATGCGCCATCGCATTCCTCATATGCTTAATCACCATACTAACGTTATACCTATCCCTGTGTGTATACGATGAATATAACTTACCCTTATTCCTAAATATATTAATCAAACTCTCCAATTCTTCGTATGCTTTTGTATTACTTTCTCTCATATCTTCATCTGATTTATAATAAGATGAGTTTTTGCTCCCTTTAGAACGGTATTTGTATTTTTCATATGGCAATATTAATAACCCAAACAACGAATTGATTAGTTGAGTCACCTCATATCCATATTTTGAGTCTTCTACAATTTCGAGATTGATTTTAGTTCTTTTTGCAAAATCGCTAATAAAATGTCCATAATCATAAACACTCATATTATAATACCCCCTTCTTTTTAAAGCCATTGTTTTAAAAGCCCACCTGTCACCAGATGGGCTTTTGAAACAATTTATTTCCACTTTGCGCCGAGCTGCATACGAACTACAGAACGCTTTAGGGCAAGCTCTGCACGATTTAAATCCTGAGAGTCATCCTTAAGACGTCTTTCTGCTCTTATCTTTGCTTCCTCGGCTCTTTTTATGTCGATTTCGTCTGGCCACTCAACGCTTTCAGCCAGCATAGTGATGGAATCTCCAAGCACCTCTGCAAAGCCTGATAGAAGAGCTGCCTCCTTAGTCTCGCCATTTTCTTCTACAATTTTTAATACTCCCGGTGAAATTACCACTGTCATAGGAATATGCTTAGGATATATACCTAAGATACCCTCTGTGGTATTAAACTCTATAAAGGAAACCTGTCCCTCATAGAACACTCTGTCCGGAGCCATAATTTTAACATCCATTAACTTGTCTGCCATAATTCAAATACCTCACTTTCTATTTTAAGAGGTTATTTGCACTTAGCAACAACGTCTTCGATGCTACCTGCGTTAAGGAAGTAGCTCTCAGGTACATCATCATGCTTACCTTCAAGAATCTCCTTAAAGCTCTGTATAGTGTCAGAAAGTGGAACGTACTTTCCTGGAAGACCTGTAAACTGCTCTGCTACGTGGAAAGGCTGTGAAAGGAACTTCTGAACCTTTCTTGCTCTGGCAACAACAATCTTATCCTCCTCAGAAAGCTCATCCATACCAAGAATTGCAATAATATCCTGTAACTCCTTGTACTTCTGAAGAATCTCCTGAACACCTCTTGCTACCTTGTAGTGCTCCTCACCTACGATACGTGGGTCAAGAATTCTTGATGTAGACTCAAGTGGGTCTACTGCAGGGTAGATACCAAGCTCAACTATAGAACGTGAAAGAACTGTAGTTGCGTCAAGGTGTGCAAATGTAGTTGCAGGCGCCGGGTCAGTTAAGTCGTCCGCTGGAACGTAAACCGCCTGAACAGAAGTGATAGATCCGTTCTTAGTAGAAGTGATTCTCTCCTGAAGAGCACCCATCTCAGTCTGAAGTGTTGGCTGGTAACCAACGGCTGAAGGTACACGTCCAAGAAGAGCTGAAACCTCTGAACCTGCCTGTGTAAATCTGAATATGTTATCAATAAAGAGAAGTACGTCCTTACCACCCTGATCTCTAAAGTACTCAGCCATAGTAAGTCCTGTAAGACCAACTCTCATAAGAGCTCCAG
>JAFTPO010000086.1 GCA_017463225.1 Lachnospiraceae bacterium
AATGGGCTCTAATGTGTCACCATCCAAAAGGGCAGTAGCCATATAATCATTAGAATAAAATCTCATCTTTAATCTGGTATAATATTCTTCCATATCCTTAGGATTATCCATAGCAAAGCCCTGTTTTAGCATACCATCATAAACTGAAGTCACCGCATCCTGAGAGTAAGTCTCCTCCATGTGAAAGTTGCTGTCAAAGGAATATAATACCACCTGAAATAATGCAATTGTTATTGCATAAAGAACCAATGTGGTAACCAAAAATGTACCAATTAACTTTTTTATCAATATATCCTTAAAGGTTTTCCTTTTCTGTTTTTTTAATCTAGATTTTATATCAATCACCCCACAATTTTATAACCCTTAGTGATTACTGTCTTTATCTGCTTTCCTGGTTCACCCAGGGCACTTCTTAATTTCTTGATATGATTATCCACCACTCTATCATTACCCTCATAGTCATATCCCCAGATTCTAGTTAAGAGGGTTTCTCTTTCTACCACCATATCCTTATGGTCAATAAGGTATTTTAGCAGTGCATATTGTTTAGGCGGAAGCTCAATATTTTGTCCTGCTGACGTCACTGTAAATCTGGCAGGATTTATAGTTATGTCCCCACATACTATATCATTTCCCGCAACTAATCCCTTGGAACGCTTAAGTAACGCATTAACCTTTGCATAAAGCTCCGCCAGTGAAAATGGCTTTACTATGTAATCATCACAGCCCAAATCATAGCCGTAGAGAATGTCCTCCTCTCTACCTCTGGCTGTAATAAATATAATAGGCACTATACTCTTCTTTCGTGCCTCACGACATAAAGAAAAACCGTCAGCCCCAGGCATCATTATATCCAGCATAATAAGGTCAAATTCCTCCTCATAGATATAATCCAAGCCTTCATTCCCGTCGCTGGCGGTTTTTATATTTATCTCTCCTTCACTTTTCCCCTGAAAAAAATCTGTAATTATCTCTCTTATGGACTTGTCGTCCTCCACAAGAAGTAAATTATATGCCATGATTTGTATCTCCCCTGTTATCCTATATATTAGAGTTATGGAGCCCCACACTCCTTAGCTTTATCATATAGGATAAACTATGAGAGATTATTCTTCAAGCAAATTATTCTCTACTCATTTCTAATAGCAGCTAAAGCACTAATTCTTGTAGCCTTTCTAGCCGGGAAATAGCCTGCTACCACACCCACAAGTATGGTAAAGCCTACTGCCACAAACGGTAACCAAAGTGGTATGTAGGAGAGATTTCCTGCCACTCCTATGGCCTCTGTCATAAATGATGCTCCTACAATATTTACTACCTTTGATAGCAAGTAGCTTAGTATAACTCCAACTGCTCCACCCAGGAAGCCTATAAAGCCTGCCTCAGATACAAACATAGCACCGATATTCTCTATGTCGCAGCCCAAAACCTTCATAACACCGATTTCCTTACGGCGCTCGTAGGTGGACATGGTGATAGTATTTGTTATACCTATGGCAGCAACCAAAAGGGAAACCGCTCCTATACCACCAAGCACAAGCTGTACAATATCAAAAACCTTATTGTTTTCCTCAATCCACTCCTGCTGACTGGAAACCTGATAACCCATCTCTCTAAAGTAGGTTACTGTGTCCTCTACCAGTGCAGTATCCGACACGGTAAGCTTTACAGATGGGTAAATCCACTCCTTATATGGATTACCATTTCTATCAACAGGCTGTTCAGGAAGTATTTTCCCTCTAAATTCCTTCTCTAGATAAGCCTTTAATGCCTCTATCTCAACATATGCCATGTAGCAGTATGCATTGTATGTTTCTGGACCGCCCTCAACTACACCTGCAATCTTTAACTGTTTCCTCTTAGAATACAGTGAATCTGGATTTACTCCATCAAAGCTTTCAACATTCATTATTCTGCCATACAGCTTATCTTTCATCATATCTACAGGAGGTATCTCATTGTTATCCCAATAAGGATACTCAAAAGTATTTGAATCATAGAAATCTAATACAAGCATATTTCCTGCGATAATCTGAAATTCTTCTCCTTCCTTCGGACAAGTACCTTGTCCTAAAGGTATGGCCTCTAACTCCTCCTGACTTACACCCTCTACCCATATAGAGTTTTCCCATTTTCCTGTGTTTACTCTCATACATATAGATAACTTAGGACTTGCCTTTGTAATTTGCTTAAGGTCCATAAATTCCGCTACCCTACTATCCGATAGGTACATATCCTCGTCAGTGCCATTGTAGCTTACAGTTATATCGTTGATGCCACCTCCTGCATTAAGCTCCGCATTTAAGGTTTCCTTCAGACCAAAGCCCAGTGAAAGCATTAAAACTACAGATATGGTACCTATGGTAACACCTAAAACTGTAAGGACAGTTCGCCACTTTCTACGGCGAAGATTATCTATACTTAGCTTTAAAATATCACTAAATTTCATCCTGCTCCTCTTCCTTCTTCTGCTTTCTCTTCTTAATTACTACTGCCACTAAAATTATAACAACAACTGCTACAACAGCTATCACCACTGGATTAATACCAGCCGGCTCCTCTACTATATCCATAGCACCAATATCCTCTACCGGCTCCTCATATGCAAATACCTCAAGGGCAATATCCTGTGTAATGTGGCTTTCATTTCCAACACTATCCTCGAAGGTTATAATTGCCTGTACAGTACCTGTTGCAGCAGTGTAATCGGTAGCTGTTACTGTAATATCCACATAGCCTGTTCCACCTGATGCAACATTTCCTACGAAGGCATCCGTTGCCTCGATTCCATCACCTACAATCTTTGCATTAACATTGAAGATTTCACCTCTACCCTGGTTGTTTACTGTAAATGAAACATCTGTCTCTTCACCCTCCATAATGGCCTGAGACTGAACATCAATACTTCCAACACTTACTCTCTGATTCTGAACTACAGGAATTACTAGTGTGGTTGCATCCTCTATAGGTGTGCTGTATCTATCTTCATATGAGAACTTTACGTCCATAACATAAGGCTTTGATGCAAGATCTGCGCCAGCCTTCATAGTAACCTTAAGCTCGTAGGTCTCTTCCTTCGCAATCTTTTCTATGTACATTGTGCTTGAGCCTGATGCAGGCACTATCTCGTTATTTGCTGTTGAAAATGTAAGCTTGATATTAGATATATCTGACTTCTTAGATACGTTCTGTATTGAGACAGTCATCTCAAATGTATCTCCACTCTTTACCTCATCCTTATCTGTGGTAAATCCGGTTATAATAAGTCTTGGTGTAGTCTCTGCTGATGCTGTAATCGTAAAGCCAAGCAGCATCACCATGCACATCATTATCGCTAAAATCTTCTTCGTTCTCTTAATAGTCTTCATCCTCAATTATCTCCTTCTTGTTATCATTTATTTCTATCTTTCTAATCTTTCCATCCTTTATATGAATAACCCTGTCTGCAACCTGTGCTAAGTTCCTGTCATGGGTTACCATTACCAAGGTATTATTCTTCTTATTTACTGTGTCCCTAAGGATTGTAAGTATCTCCTTGGTTGTTCCTGAATCCAGGTTTCCCGTAGGCTCATCAGCAAATATTATCTTAGGATTTGTCACAAGTGCTCTTGCAATACCCACTCTTTGTTGTTGTCCTCCTGACATCTGGCTTGGCAGGTGCTTCATATGCTTTCCAAGTCCTATCAGCTTTAGAATTTCCTTGGCTTTTCTTTCCCTTTCCTTAGCTCCTACGCCTCTAAACATTAGTGGCATGGCCACATTTTCCTTGGCATCCATGGTTCCTATAAGATTGTAGGACTGGAAGATAAAGCCCATATGCTTTCTTCTCATTCTAACCAGTTGTTTTTCCTTCATCCTATCCATTCGCTTACTTCCAAGCTTTATCATGCCCTTGGTAGGCGGCTCAAGTCCTGCCAGCATATTAAGCAATGTGGATTTTCCGGAACCTGATGTACCAACTATAGCTATGAATTCCCCTTCGTAGATGTCAAAGCTTACTCCATCTAAGGCTCTTACTGTTTCATCCCCAACCTTGTAGATTTTGTAAAGGTCTTCCACTTCTACTAATACCTTTTTCTCTTGGTCTTTTAGTTGATCCACTTTCTCACTCCTTCCATTGTACTGTGATTAATATAATGGGTGGATGTATCCTTTGTGTATCCTTTTGCAAAATTTATGCAAAAAAATAAAGGCGAGTTTCTCGCCTTTACTTTAAAAACCTAGTTATCTTCTACTTTTGTTACAACAGGTTTACCATCTTTATCTAATAAAACTGTCATACCTCCTGCGTTGCCCTGGTGATGAAATACGTAATTTACTCCAGTTTCTTTATCCACAAAAATCTTAATTGCACTAACAGTCCCCTGTGAATATGTTTCTACAAATCTTTCTTCCTTTTTCATTTTGCTCTCCCTTCATTTTATATAGTAAAATCCACCCTGGCGCCTACTACGCCACCGCCTAAGCTACTGACACTATCAATAGCTGCTATATCGGCACTGCTTGTCTCTATAGGCACTATATTAGCCTTCTGAGCCTCTGAAAAAGCAGCAGAACCAGCACTCATATTCTGAGTAGCATCCTCAACATCCTGATTGAGTGCATCCATCTTCTCTCTAAACTCGGCTTCCTCTTCCTCATCCCACTGGGATTTCTCGTTCTTTTGCTTTTGCTTTTCTCTTAGCTGAGCCATCATCTGAGCATTCTTGGCAGCCTGATACCACAATGTGATACCAAGCTTAATCAACTTTTATATTATATTTTACTTTATTACCTCTAATAGACCATTATACCACTCTTCAAATTTTTCGTTTGCTCCTGAGCTACCACCTGAATATGTTATCACGTCTCCCCTGTCCATTATTATATACAAATCCCAATAATAGTCCTCAAGCTTATTCCCCCTTGTTCCTGTATCTCCAGGTTTCCATTTATATATCTTCATATCTATGAGTTCGGTCATAATCTTATCCATTTGCGCATCTTCCAATTCTTTAATTACATCCGCTCCCGAAAAATCATTCCATACATTTTTTTCTGCATAATATATTTTATTCTTTTCTATGTGAATAAATATCTGTATGGGATATTCCATTTCGTTATGTCCCAACACGCCAATATCTAAAAGAATATATTTTGCTTGTCTTAAATCATCTTCTTTCGAAGCTCTTCTTTTATATTCTTCCCTAACATAACGGGACGCGTAGCAATTAAAATCTGTACCATCCTTTATACTTTCATTCAATTTCTCTATGAAAAAATCACTATTTTCAGCAAGGTCTTCTTTGCCAACACTATAATGCACAATCATGGCCTGCAAATCAAAATCACCTATGTCTTCATATGTCAAACCATAATACTCCAAAAAGTAATCTACAGTTACAAGCTCTTCTAGCTGTACGTTAGGTTTTTTGTTTCCATACATATCATCATTACATCCACTTAGGCAAAGTAATACCAGCACGCATATTGATATTATTTTTTTCAAAACAATCACCAACCTTAATTCATATTTTCATATATGCCGTCTAATTCTCCCAAGTCTCTAGTCATTTGATTATCAAAATACCATTTTTCGATATGGAATCTTTACAATCTATTAATATCAATTTACTTTACTACCTCTAACAATTGGCTATACCACTCATTAAACTGCTTGTTATCTCCTGGACCGTTTCCTTTGTACCATATTACATCATCCTTA
>JAFTPO010000026.1 GCA_017463225.1 Lachnospiraceae bacterium
CCATGCATATGCCTTCTAGATTTATAGCGGAGATGAAGGCCTGTGGAATAAGAGCGGTGCCATTTAATCCCATAGAGCCTATTATCAATCTAAGACAAAATAACAGGGATCACAGAAAGATTACGGTAATAGATGGACACACCGGATTTACGGGTGGAATAAATCTGGCAGATGAGTATATAAATATAGGTTCGAAGTATGGACACTGGAAAGATACAGGTATTATGCTTAAGGGCAATGGTGTGTGGAATCTTACGGTGATGTTTCTGCAGACCTGGAGAATGCTTACTAAGGAGGATGAGGATTACACCCTATACGTTCCTATGAAGCACAAACGCACTCCTATATACACAGATGGATATATTCAGCCTTATGGTGATACACCGGTTGACAACGAGGTTGCGGGAGAGAATATATACTTAAATATGATTAATAAGGCGAAGCACTATGTATATATTACTACGCCGTATCTCATCATAGACAATGAGATGATGACAGCTCTAACACTGGCTGCGAAAAGTGGCATAGATGTCAGAATTATCACTCCGGGAGTACCGGATAAAAAACTGGTATTTATGGTTACTCAATCATACTATTATGAGTTAGTTAGTGCCGGCGTAAAAATATATCAGTACACACCAGGATTTGTACATGCGAAAACAGTGGTGGTAGATGATACGGTAGCCACAGTGGGAACAATCAACTTTGACTATAGAAGTCTGTATCTTCATTTTGAATGTGGTGTGTGGATGTTCAATAGTGCAGCAATATATGAGATAAAAGATGATTTCTTAGACACACAGGCTAAGTGCCATAGAATTACATTGGATGAGCTAAATAAAACCGGAGCCGTAAAAAGGCTAGGACAGAGCATATTGAGATTACTGGCACCACTTATGTAAGAAGAGGAAAAGAAGAATGACTACTAATCAGGAAATACACGGGCAGATTGTTCGGGAAATAAATGATGCAATCAGTGCCGGTTTAAGAAAAATAGTAATAAGCAATAAACAGAATAAAGCCTATGAGTATAGGAAAGTAGAGATAACTCCTGTAAAGGTCAAGGGAGTGAGCAAGTATCAGATAAGCAGCTATACTGATAAGCAGGTATTTCAGGATAATATTAATATAGAAGAAACTGCATCAAGAGTTGCAGAAATATTTCCTGTAGAACTAAAGCAGATGAATATATTTACTGAAAGTAAGGAGATAGCTTTAAAGGGTAGTAAGTCGGGAAAGCTTCTTAGAAATACTAAGATGCTGGTGGCAGGTCCTGTGGTGAATGCGGAAAAAACAGCACACAACAGGCAGAAAAACTATATCCTCAAGGAGGGGACAGTAATACCACCATTGGTTGATATGGGAGTATTTACCAAGGAGGGAAAGGTAGTTGCCTCTATGTACGACAAGTTCAAGCAGATCAACAGATTTATAGAGCTGGTAGATGATGTTTTAAAAAACCACACAAAGGAAGCTATTAATATAGTAGATTTCGGTTGTGGAAAATCCTACCTTACATTTATTCTGTATTACTATCTGGTAGAGATAAAGGGAAAGAAAGCCAATATTGTAGGCCTTGACCTTAAAGAGGATGTAATAAAGAAGTGCAATGCAACTGCGAAAAAATACGGCTACCATAATCTTCAATTTAAGCTGGGAGACATAAACGGGTACAGCTCAGATATGCCGGTAGATATGGTGGTTACACTTCACGCTTGCGACACAGCCACAGATTATGCTCTATACAATGCGGTTCAGTGGGATGCAACCTATATAATGTCAGTTCCATGCTGCCAGCATGAGGTAAATAAGACCATAACAAGCGACACGCTTTCTCCTATGATGAAATATGGCATCATAAAAGAGAGAACGGCGGCCTTAGCAACAGATGCTCTAAGAGGGGTAATGCTTGAGCACTGTGGATACAAAACCCAGCTGTTAGAATTCGTAGACCTGGCTCACAGCCCTAAGAACATATTAATAAGGGCAGTGAAGGCAAATGTAAGCAAAGAGAAAAAGGCAAAGTCCTTGGAAGAGGCAAGAAAAATGTGCGATTTTCTTGGGGTTGAGCCTACTATATTAAAATTGCTGGGATAGATAAGGAATATTCTACATTAGTATTCCACGTCCACCAGCCATAAGCGAATAGCAGGTATTGGAAACCGTAAGAACACGTCGGCCCTTGGCGAGGCAAGCGTAAGCGCAGGCGAGCCTAGTGCCGTTACGTGGGCGCCCGAGCGAGAGCGAGTTTCCAATACCTGCTATTCGCTTGTGGCGTTATGGCGTTATGACGTCATGACGTCATGACGTTGTGGAGCCATTGCAATGCTCTAAAAAAAATACAAAAAAGTTCTTGCATTATATAATCCTTTGTTATATAATCATTCTTGCTGTGACATTGATAGCGTGGAAGCGGAGGTTGCTACTTAAGCAATTAGGTAGGTTTTTCGTGGAGCGAATGTCAATTAAAGATAACTGGCGACAAGTCACTGTACCAAATACCATCCGTCAAAGGACGGAGATGACGTGTGAAAGGGTAGAACTATGTTCGGATTACTGACGTGGATTTTTACGACACACACGGGAAAGTTGTACAGTCACCACTTGTCGTACTACTAATAAGTGCGAAAAGGAGGCGGCTTTTTTTATGGCAAGTCAAATTATGAGAATCACATTGAAGGCGTACGATCACAAGTTAATCGATCAGGCTGCAAAGCAGATCATCGAGACTATCAAGAGTACAGGAGCAAAGGTTAGCGGACCAGTTCCAATGCCTACAAAGGTTGAGAAGATCACAATTCTTAGAGCTGTTCATAAGTATAAGGATTCTAGAGAGCAGTTCGAGCAGAGAACTCACAAGAGACTCATTGATGTACTTACACCAAACAACAAGACTATCGAAGCTCTTAAGAAGCTTGATACATCAGCTGGTGTACACATCGACGTAAAGATGAAGTAATTTCATCATATTTTGAAACAGTAGCGAGAAGCTACATTATTAATAGGAAATTGCAGTACCTAATTACATCCATTACGAGTTGCGGGATGAATTTAGTATGATTGCCAAGGCAATCCGCTGTGAATTAAAAATTAGGAGGAAAATTATAATGAAGAAGGCGATTTTAGCAACTAAAGTCGGAATGACACAGATCTTCAACGAAGACGGTGTATTAACACCAGTAACAGTATTACAGGCTGGACCATGTGTTGTAACTCAGGTAAAAACAGTTGATAATGACGGTTACGATGCAATTCAGGTTGGTTTCGGCGAGAAGAAGGAAAGAGTAACTACTAAGGACGTTTCAGGAAAGAAAGTTATCAGAAACCCACATGGTGCTGGTAAGGCTGAGGTAGGTCACTTCAAGAAGGCAGGTACAACACCTAAGAAGTTCGTTAGAGAGTTCAGATTAGAGAACGTTGCTGACTACAATGCAGGCGATGAGATCAAGGCTGACATCTTTGCAGAGGGTGACAAGATTGATGTAACTGCTAAGTCAAAGGGTAAGGGATATGCTTCAGGTATCAAGAGATACGGTATGAGAACAGGTCCTAAGACTCACGGTTCTAAGTACCACCGTCATGCAGGTTCAAACGGTTCTGCTACTACTCCAGGTAGAGTATTCAAGGGTAAGAAGATGCCTGGACATATGGGTAACGTAAGAGTTACAGTACAGAATCTTGAGATTGTTAAGATAGATGTAGAGAACAATGTAATCTTGGTAAAGGGTGCCGTTCCTGGACCAAAGAAATCATTAGTAATGATTAAGGAGACAGTAAAGGCGAGCAAGTAAGCCGCTTTTCAGGAAGGAGGAAACAAGATGGCAACAGTAGCTGTATATAACATCGAGGGTAAGGAAGTTGATAAGCTTGAGCTTAACGACAACGTTTTCGGTGTAGAGATAAACGAGCATTTAGTACACTTGGCTGTAGTAAGCCAGTTAGCAAATAGTCGTCAGGGAACTCAGAGCGCAAAGACTCGTTCAGAGGTTTCTGGAGGCGGTAAGAAGCCTTACAGACAGAAGGGAACAGGTCATGCTAGACAGGGTTCAACAAGATCACCTCAGTTCACAGGTGGTGGAGTTGTATTCGCTCCAAAGCCAAGAGACTATTCTGTAAAGATGAACAAGAGAGAGAAGCAGATCGCTATGAAGTCTGCTCTTACTTCAAAGGTTCAGGATTCAAAGCTTATCGTAGTAGATGAGTTTAAGTTAGATGAAATTAAGACTTCAAACTTCGCTAAGATCCTTAACAACCTTAAGGCTCCAAAGGCTTTAGTTGTTACTAAGGATAAGGATGAGAAGGTAGTTCTTTCAGCAAGAAACATTCCAACTGTTAAGACTACAATGACTAACGCAATCAACGTATATGACATTCTTAAGTATGACTCACTTGTTATGACTAAGGATGCTGTAGCAGCAATTGAGGAGGTGTATGCATAATGGCAGATATCAAATATTATGACGTAATACTTAAGCCTGTACTTACAGAGAAGAGTATGAACGCTATGGCAGAGAAGAAGTACACTTTCCTTGTACACACTGATGCAACTAAGGCTCAGATTAAGGAAGCTGTTGAGAAGATGTTCGAGGGCGCTAAGGTAGCAAAGGTTAATACTATGAACTACGACGGTAAGACTAAGAGACGTGGTATGACTTTCGGAAAGACTGCTAAGACTAAGAAGGCAGTTGTTCAGCTTACAGCTGAGAGCGCAGATATCGAGTTATTTGAGGGATTATAAAATCCAAGATTTATACGCAGTAAAGCGTGACAATAAAACATTGTTTTGAAAGGAGAAACAAAATGGGAATTAAGACTTACAACCCATATACACCTTCTAGAAGACATATGACTGGTCTTGATTTCGCTGAGATTACTAAGAGTACTCCAGAGAAGTCACTTATAGCTAAGAAGGATAAAACAGCTGGTCGTAACAACCAGGGTAAGATAACTGTTAGACACCACGGTGGTGGAAGCAGACAGAAGTACAGAATCATCGATTTCAAGAGAAGAAAGGACGATATCCCAGCAAAGGTTGCTGCTATCGAGTATGATCCAAACAGAACAGCTAATATCGCACTTCTTTTCTACGCAGATGGTGAGAAGGCATACATCATTGCTCCAGTTGGCCTTAAGGTTGGCGACACAGTAATGAATGGTGCAAATGCAGATGTTAAGGTTGGTAACTGTTTACCACTTGCAAATATTCCAGTTGGTACTGAGATTCACAACATCGAGTTATATCCTGGAAAGGGTGCTCAGTTGGTTCGTTCAGCTGGTAACTCAGCTCAGCTTATGGCTAAGGAGGGCAAGTATGCTACTCTTAGACTTCCATCAGGCGAGATGAGAATGGTTCCTATCGTTTGTCGTGCAACAATCGGTCAGGTTGGTAATATTGAGCACGGCCTTGTTAATGTCGGTAAGGCAGGACGTAAGCGTCATATGGGTATTAGACCTACAGTTCGTGGTTCTGTTATGAACCCTAATGACCATCCACACGGTGGTGGTGAGGGTAGAACTAGTATTGGTAGACCAGGACCATCAACTCCTTGGGGTAAGCCAGCATTAGGTCTCAAGACAAGAAAGAAGAACAAGCAGTCTAACAAGTACATTGTAAGAACAAGAGACGGTAAGAACGTTAAGTAAGGAGGTAACATATGGCTCGTTCATTAAAAAAAGGACCATTTGCAGATGATTATTTATTAAAGAAGATAGATGCATTAAATGCAGCAAATGACAAGCAGGTTGTAAAGACTTGGTCACGTCGTTCAACAATCTTCCCATCATTTGTAGGTCATACAATAGCAGTATATGATGGAAGAAAGCATGTGCCTGTATATGTAACTGAGGATATGGTTGGTCATAAGCTTGGTGAGTTCGTTGCAACAAGAACATACAGAGGACATGGCAAGGATGAGAAGAAGGGTAAGAAGAGATAAGTCGAAAGGAGGACACATTCATGGCAAAAGGACATAGATCCCAGATCAAGAGACTCAGAAATGAGAATAAGGATACAAGACCTAAGGCTACTGTTTCATACGCTAGAGTATCAGTAACTAAGGCATGTTTCGTATTAGACGCTATCAGAGGCAAGGATGTAACTTCAGCACTTGGTATTCTTGCTTACAATAACAGATATGCTTCAAAGGTAATAGAGAAGTTATTAAAGTCAGCTATCGCTAACGCTGAGAACAATAACGGAATGAAGATGGAGGACCTTTACATTGCAGAGTGTTACGCAAATAAGGGACCTACAATGAAGAGAATTCAGCCAAGAGCACAGGGTAGAGCTTATAGAATCGAGAAGAGAACAAGCCACATCACAATTGTGCTGGATGAAAGATAGGAGGTAAGCAATGGGACAGAAGGTTAATCCACATGGTTTAAGAGTCGGAGTAATCAAGGATTGGGATTCAAAGTGGTATGCAGATACTAAGGACGGCGAGTTCGCAAACAACCTTGTTGAAGACTATAAGATCAGAGAGTTTTTAAAGAAAGAGCTTTTCTCTGCTAGCATTTCAAAGATCGAGATCGAGAGAACTGCAGACAGAGTAAAGGTTAAAGTATATACAGCTAAGCCTGGTGTAGTAATCGGTAAGGGCGGTGCTGGAATCGAGAAGCTTAAGGCTAAGGTTCAGAAGCTTACTTCAAAGAAGCTTATCATCGACATCAAGGAGATTAAGAAGCCTGATTTAGATGCACAGTTAGTAGCTGAGAACATTGCAGCACAGCTTGAGGCACGTATTTCATTCAGAAGAGCTATGAAGTCATGCATGGGTAGAACTATGAAGGCTGGCGCTCTTGGTATCAAGGCTGCATGTTCAGGAAGACTTGGTGGTGCTGATATGGCTAGAACAGAGTTCTACAGCGAGGGAACAATTCCTCTTCAGACTCTTCGTGCTGATATCGACTACGGTTTTGCTGAGGCTGATACAACATATGGTAAGGTTGGTGTTAAGACATGGATTTACCATGGTGAAGTACTTCCTACTAAGGGAAATGTAGAAGGGAGCGATAAATAATGTTAATGCCTAAGAGAGTAAAGCGTCGTAAGCAGTTCAGAGGAACTATGGCAGGTAAGGCGCTTAGAGGAAATAAGATAACTAACGGTGAGTTTGGTATCGTAGCTATGGAGCCAGCTTGGATTAAGTCAAACCAGATAGAGGCTGCCCGTATCGCGATGACACGTTACGTAAAGCGTAATGGTAAGGTTTGGATTAAGATATTCCCTGATAAGCCAGTAACAGCTAAGCCAGCTGAGACTCGTATGGGTTCTGGTAAGGGTTCACTTGAGTACTGGGTAGCAGTAGTTAAGCCAGGCAGAGTAATGTTTGAGATCGCTGGCGTTCCAGAGGAGACTGCAAGAGAGGCACTTCGTCTCGCAACTCACAAGTTACCAGTAAAGTGTAAGATCGTATCAAAAGCAGACTTAGAGGAGGTATAATAGCAGTGAAGCTTAAGGATTATAAGAACGAATTAAATTCAAAGTCACTTGAAGAGTTACAGAGCGATTTAGTAGCTGCTAAGAAGGAATTATTTAACTTAAGATTCCAGAATGCCACTAATCAGCTCGAGAATACAGCTAGAATTAAGGATGTTAGAAAGAACATCGCTAGAATTCAGACAGTTATAGCTAAGAAGGCTAACGCATAATTATCGTAATAGGAGGAAATTATCGTGGAAAGAAATTTAAGAAAAACACGTGTAGGTATTGTTACAAGTGATAAGATGGACAAGACAATCGTTGTATCAATCGTTGATAATGTAAAGCATCCTCTTTACGGTAAGATTGTAAAGAGAACTTACAAGCTCAAGGCTCATGATGAGAACAACGAGTGTAAGAAGGGCGATAGAGTTAAGGTTATGGAGACAAGACCATTATCTAAGGATAAGAGATGGAGACTTGTTGAGATAGTTGAGAAGGCTAAATAAGGAGGATTAAACAATGGTACAGCAGGAAAGTAGATTAAGAGTTGCTGATAACACTGGTGCTAAGGAAATCCTCTGCATTAGAGTTTTAGGCGGTTCAACAAGAAGATATGCAAATATCGGAGATGTTATCGTTGCCTCAGTTAAGGATGCAACACCAGGCGGAGTTGTAAAGAAGGGTGACGTTGTTAAGGCTGTAGTTGTTAGAACTAAGCATGGTGCTCGTCGTAAGGACGGTTCATACATCAAGTTTGATGAGAACGCAGCAGTTATTATAAAGGAAGATGGTAACCCAAGAGGAACTCGTATTTTTGGACCTGTAGCAAGAGAGCTCAGAGATAAGAAGTACATGAAGATAGTTTCACTTGCACCAGAAGTATTATAGGAGGTAAAAGACTGTGGCAACAATGAAAATCAAAAAAGACGATCTTGTTAAAGTAATTGCCGGCAAGGATAAGGGCAAAGAAGGCAAGGTATTAGCAGTTGATACTAAGAATAATACTGTATTAGTTGAGGGTGTTAATATTGTACACAAGCACAGCAAGCCTAGCATGCAGAATCAGGCAGGCGGAATCATAGATAAGGAAGCTCCAATCGATATTTCTAACGTTATGTACCTTTACAAGGGTAAGCCAGTTAGAGTTGGTTTCCAGGGTGAGAAGAAGACTAAGGTTAGAGTAGCAAAAGTTGACGGTAAGACAGTAGTTATCGATTAGTGAGCAAGGAAAGGAGGCACAGGATCTTGAGCAGACTTAAAGAAATGTATAGCAACGAAATTATGGATGCTATGAAGAAGAAATTCGGATATAAGAACGTTATGCAGATACCAAAGCTTGAGAAGATAGTAATCAACATGGGCGTTGGTGAGGCTAAGGAGAACGCTAAGGTGTTAGACGCAGCAGTTAAGGACCTTGAGACAATCGCAGGTCAGAAGGCTGTTATAACACGTGCAAAGAAGTCAGTAGCGAACTTCAAGCTTAGAGAGGGTATGCCTATCGGATGTAAGGTTACTCTTAGAGGCGAGAAGATGTATGAGTTCACTGATAGACTTGTAAACCTTGCATTGCCACGAGTTCGTGACTTTAGAGGTGTTAATCCTAACGCATTTGATGGTAGAGGTAACTACGCATTAGGAATTAAGGAGCAGCTTATTTTCCCAGAGATCGAGTACGATAAGATTGATAAGGTAAGAGGTATGGATATCATATTCGTAACTACTGCCGAGACAGACGAGGAAGCTCGTGAGTTATTAACTCTTTTCGGAATGCCATTTAGTAAATAAGGAGGGAAAATATTATGGCTAAAACATCTATGAAGATAAAGCAGCAGCGTCCTCAGAAGTTCTCAACTAGAGAATATACACGTTGTAAGCTTTGTGGTAGACCACATTCAGTTTTAAGAAAGTACGGAATCTGTAGAGTATGTTTCCGTGAGTTAGCATATAAGGGACAGATACCAGGCGTTAAGAAGTCAAGCTGGTAAGATTTTATAAGGAGGCAAATGAATTATGTCAATGAGCGATCCAATTGCAGATATGCTTACAAGAATTCGTAATGCAAATACTGCAAAGCATGATACAGTAGATATACCTGCATCTAAGATGAAGCAGGCGATTGCAGACATTCTCCTCAAGGAGGGTTATGTTAAGGCAGTTGACGTTATAGAGGAAGGTAACTTCAAGACTATTAGAATTACACTTAAGTATGGTGCAGATAAGAACGAGAAGATCCTTACAGGCCTTAAGAGAATTTCTAAGCCAGGACTTCGTGTTTATGCATCAAAGGATGAGCTTCCAAAGGTTCTTGGTGGACTTGGAACAGCTATCATCTCAACTAACAAGGGTGTATTAACTGATAAGGAAGCAAGAAAAGAAAACGTAGGTGGAGAGGTTTTAGCTTTCATTTGGTAAGCTAAAACTCCCCGTATAAATTATTAAGGAGGACGGCGAAATGTCACGTATTGGAAGAATGCCTATCGCTATTCCAGCAGGTGTAACTGTTGAGATAGCAGAAAATAATAAGGTGACTGTTAAGGGACCAAAGGGAACTCTTGAGAGAGTACTCCCAGCTGAGATGGAAATCACTCAGGAAGGTTCAGAGGTAGTAGTTAAGAGACCAAATGACTTAAAGAGAATGAAGTCACTTCACGGTCTTACAAGAACTCTTATTAACAACATGGTTGTTGGTGTTAATGAGGGATATACAAAGGTGCTTGAGGTTAACGGTGTTGGTTACAGAGCATCTAAGCAGGGCAATAAGTTAGCACTTGCTCTTGGATATTCACATCCTGTAGAGATGATTGATCCAGAAGGTATCACAACTACAGTAGATGGTAACAAGATTACTGTAAGTGGTATTGATAAGGAAAAAGTTGGACAGTATGCGGCTGAGATCAGAATCAAGAGAAAGCCTGAGCCATATAAGGGCAAGGGTATCAAGTATGCTGATGAGGTTATCAGACGTAAGGTTGGTAAGACTGGTAAGAAATAATTAAAGGAGTGAATAAGATGATTAAGAAGGAATCAAGAAGTGCTATACGTACTAAAAAACACATGAAGATTCGTAACCGTTTTAGCGGAACTGCTGCTAGACCACGTTTAGCTGTATTCAGAAGTAATAATCATATGTACGCTCAGATTATTGATGATACAGTTGGTAAGACTTTAGTGTCAGCTTCAACAGTACAGAAGAACGTTAAGGATCAGTTAGAGAAGACTAATGATGTTGCAGCAGCAGCTTACTTAGGTCAGGTTATCGCTAAGAGAGCTCTTGAGGCTGGTATTACAGCAGTAGTATTCGACAGAGGCGGTTTTATATATCAGGGTAAGATTAAGGCTTTAGCAGATGCAGCAAGAGAAGCTGGATTAGAATTCTAAGAAGGAGGAGACGACACATGAAGCGTGAAATTATAGATGCTAGTAAGCTTGAATTAGAAGAGAACGTAGTAGCCATCAAGCGTGTAACTAAGGTTGTTAAGGGTGGTCGTAACTTCAGATTTGCAGCTCTTGTTGTTGTTGGCGATAAGAACGGTCACATCGGTGCTGGTCTTGGTAAGGCAACAGAAATCCCTGAGGCAATCCGTAAGGGTAAAGAGGATGCAACTAAGAAGTTAGTTAAGGTAAATATCAACGAGAATGGTAGTGTACCATATGACTGGACAGGAGAGTTTGGTAGTGCAAAGGTATTACTTAAGGCTTCACCAGAGGGTACTGGTATCATCGCTGGAGGTCCAGCACGTAAGGTGCTTGAGCTTGCAGGATACAGAAACATTCGTACAAAGTCCTTAGGTTCAAATAATAAGCAGAACGTTGTTCTTGCTACAATCGAGGGTCTTTCAAAGATTAAGTCACCTGAAGAGGTAGCTAGACTTCGTGGTAAGTCATTAGACGAGATTCTTAACTAAGGAGGTAATGGATAATGGCAGATAAGTTAAAGGTTACATTAGTTAAGTCAACAATCGGAGCAATCCCTAAGCATAGAGCTACAGTTGAGGCACTTGGACTTAAGAAGCTTCACAAGACTGTAGAGCTTCCTAACAACGAAGCTACTAAGGGAATGATTCAGCAGGTTCGTCACTTAGTTAAAGTAGAAGAGGTTTAATTATTATTTGAATTAGAAGGAGGTACAGTCATGGATTTATCAAGTTTAAAGCCAGCTGAGGGCGCTACATCAAGCGCAAGCTTCAGAAGAGGCCGTGGACATGGTTCAGGAAATGGCAAGACCGCAGGTAAGGGACACAAGGGTCAGAAGGCTCGTTCAGGTGCTCCAAGACCAGGTTTTGAGGGTGGTCAGATGCCACTCTATAGAAGAATCCCTAAGAGAGGATTCCAGTGCAGAAATCACAAGGAGATCGTAGCTATCAACCTTGCTGCATTAGAGAGATTTGAGGATGGTTCAGAGGTAACAGTAGCTACTCTTATCGAGGCTGGTGTTGTTAAGAACCCAAGAGATGGTGTTAAGATATTAGGAAATGGAGAGTTAACTAAGAAGCTTACTGTTAAGGCTAATGCATTCAGTAAGTCAGCTGTTGAGAAAATCGAAGCACTTGGTGGAAAAGCAGAGGTGATGTAATATGTTCAAAACCTTAAGCAACGCTCTCAAGGTTAAAGAGATTCGTAACGGATTACTTTTCACATTCTTCATATTGATTGTCTTAAGACTTGGTTCACTTATTCCGGTACCTGGATTAGACACAGCAAGAGTAGCTGATTACATGAACAGCGCACTTGGTGCAAGTGGTTTCGTTAATTCTATAACCGGTGGATCATTTGCTCAGATGACAATCTTTGCATTAGGAGTAACACCTTACATTACATCATCCATCATGGTACAGCTCCTCACAATTGCAATACCTGCACTTGAGGATATGTCAAAGGATGGAGAGGATGGTCGTAAGAAGTTAAATACAATTACAAGATACGGTACAATCTTACTTGCTCTTATTGAGAGTATAGGACTTACAGTAGGTTTTTCAAGAAATGGATACCTTACAGTAGATGGTATATTAGGATACTTGTTAATAATATTTACTCTTACAGCTGGTTCCACATTCGTTATGTGGTTAGGTGAAAAGATTACAGTTTACGGCGTTGGAAATGGTATATCAATAATACTTCTTATTAATATCACTTCCAGAATGCCGGGAGACTTCTATAACCTTTACCTTCTGTTTATGAAGGGACAGGATATGGTTAAGATGATTATTGCTGCGGCTATTATTGCAGCAGTAGTAATTGTAACAGTAGTATTAGTAGTTTTACTTCAGGATGGTATAAGAAAGATACCTGTGCAGTATGCACAGAAGGTTCAGGGACGTAAGCTGATGGGCGGACAGAGCTCACACATTCCTCTTAAGGTTAATACCTCAGGAGTTATCCCAATTATCTTTGCTTCATCAATCCTTTCAGTACCACAGATTGTTATGAATCTGTTTGGCAAAAAGCCATCAGGTGTGTGGGAAGATATTTTTAACGGTATGAACTCAAACTACTGGTTTAATCCGGATTATCCTTGGGCAAGTATTGGAGTAATCGCATATATACTTCTCGTATTCTTCTTTGCATATTTCTACACATCGGTTACATTTAATCCGATGGAGATTGCAAACAATATGAAGAGAGGTGGAGGCTTTATACCTGGTATCAGACCTGGTAAGCCAACCCAGGATTATCTTAACAAGATACTCAACTATATAGTATTTATAGGTTCAGTATTCCTTATAATCGTAGCTATAATACCAATATTCTTCTCAGGAATGTTTAAGGCTAACGTATCATTTGGAGGAACTTCACTTATAATCATAGTTGGTGTAGTTGTTGACACAATTAAGCAGATAGAGTCTAAGATGATTGTTAGAAATTACTCAGGATTCTTGAATGATTAATATAATATAGGATGTGGGAGTGTATCCTTTTGGGTACATTCCTATTCCTAGTTATAAGCATAGAATATAACATAGAATATAAGATTTCTCATTATAACAGAAATTTCACATAGATATATAAAGGATAGCTCCTATATGTTATGTGAGATAAGGAGCTAGTTTTTACATTTTATATTAAGGAGGGTAATCATATGAAGATTATTATGTTAGGTGCACCTGGAGCAGGTAAGGGAACTCAGGCAAAGATGCTTGCAGCAAAGTATGATATTCCACATATCTCAACAGGAGATATATTTAGAGCAAATATAAAGAATGGTACAGAGCTTGGCGCAAAGGCTAAGGAGTACATGGATAAGGGACTTCTTGTACCAGACGAGTTAGTAGTAGACTTAATCATGGATAGATTTAAGGCAGATGACTGTAAGAATGGTTACATCCTTGATGGATTCCCAAGAACTATTCCACAGGCAGAGGCACTTGATAAGGCACTTTCAGCAGTAGGTGAGAGCATTGATTATGCAATCAACGTTGAGGTACCTGATGAGAACATCGTAAACAGAATGTCAGGAAGAAGAGCTTGTGTAGGTTGTGGTGCTACATATCACATCAAGTACAGCCCAACTAAGGTTGAGGGCAAGTGTGATACTTGTGGAGCTGACCTTATCATAAGAGATGATGACAAGCCTGAGACAGTATTAAACAGACTTAACGTATATCATGAGCAGACTCAGCCACTTATCGACTACTACAGCGCAAAGGGCGTTATGAAAGAGGTAGACGGTACAGTTGATATGAACGATGTATTTGATGCTATTGTTGCTATATTAGGAGAGTAATCAAATGGCTATAATTATAAAATCTCAGAGAGAAATAGAATTGATGCGTGAGGCTGGAAGAATTCTTGCACTTACTCATGAGGAGATTAAGAAGGCATTAAAGCCGGGAATGTCTACCTTAGATATAGACAGAATCGGTGAAGAGGTAATCAGAAGCTACGGATGTATACCATCATTCTTAAATTACAATGGATATCCGGCATCAATATGTGTTTCAGTAAACGATGAGGTTATACATGGTATTCCATCAAAGGATAGAATTATCCAGGAGGGAGACATCGTAAGCTTGGATGCAGGCGTTATATATAAGGGTTATCACTCGGATGCAGCAAGAACCTACGGAGTAGGACAGATTACTCCAAAGGCACAGGAGCTTATAGATGCAACTAAGCAGAGCTTCTTTGAGGCACTTAAGGTTTGTAAGCCTGGTAATCATATACAGGATATAGGCTGGGCAGTATACAACTACGTAACCGAGAGAGGATTTACAGCAGTAGAGGATTTCGTAGGACACGGAGTTGGAGCAAACCTTCACGAAGGACCTGAGGTTCCAAACTTCCCACAGGGCAGAAAGGGACCTAAGCTTAGACCTGGTATGACCATCGCCATAGAGCCTATGATAAATGCAGGAAGTTGCGATGTGCTCTGGATGGATGATGACTGGACTATAGTAACTGCAGACGGTAAGCTTTCAGCTCACTATGAGAACACAGTTCTTATAACAGAGGGTGAGCCGGAGATACTTTCTAAAGCAGATGGAATAGAGTTATAGTTTTATAATATAGGAGGATTAATATATGCCAAAGGCTGATGAGATAGAGATGGAAGGCGTTGTCTTGGAGAAGCTTCCAAATGCAATGTTTCAGGTAGAGCTTGAGAATGGATTACAGGTGTTAGCACACATAAGCGGAAAGCTTAGAATGAACTACATCAAGATTCTTCCAGGCGACAAGGTAACTGTAGTATTATCTCCATATGATCTTACAAAGGGAAGAATTACTTGGAGAGCAAAATAATTTAGTTTATTAATTAATTTTAATAAAAAAAGCTTGCATTATATTCTGGCAAATGTTAGAATATCAATTTGTAGCGGACTTTTTTGAAAGGAGTGCATTTTAATGAAGGTTAGAGCATCAGTTAAACCAATTTGCGACAAGTGCAAAGTCATTAAAAGAAAAGGTAGTATTCGTATTATCTGCGAAAATCCAAAGCACAAACAGCGTCAGGGTTAATCTATCGATATAAAGGATAGGTCATCGTTAAACATTAGGTTTTTCGATCTGACAGGAAATGTTAGAACAAGGTATTTAGGATGATAGCCCATCTATAACTATGCCTTGTATTTGTGCGCGTCATAAGATTCCATTATGACTTACTAACACAAAGCGGCTGTGGCATGAATGTGCCAAAAATTCATTATTTATTGTAGGATTGTTTTAAGTTTTAAAGTATGCATTTCACCTCCTATTGATATAGGAGATACTAGAGACGAGAAACAAAAGTAGTAAAATTACGGAGGTATATTAGAATGGCTCGTATTTCAGGTGTTGATTTACCAAGAGAGAAGCGTGTCGAGGTTGGACTTACTTATATCTATGGTATTGGTAAGACTTCAGCAACAAGAATTCTTAAAGAAGCAAATGTTAATCCTGATACCAGAGTTCGTGATCTTACTGATGACGAGGTTAAGAAGATTAGTGAGATTATCAACGAGACTCAGGTGGTTGAGGGTGATTTACGTAGAGAGATAGCTCTTAACATTAAGCGTTTACAGGAGATCGGATGCTATCGTGGTATCCGTCATAGAAAGGGTCTCCCTGTTCGTGGTCAGAAGACTAAGACAAACGCTAGAACTCGTAAGGGTCCTAAGAAGACAGTAGCTAATAAGAAGAAGTAATAAGATAAATAACCAGGGAGGTTTAGGTTAATGGCTAAGAAAGTTACTACTAAAAAAGTGGCTAAGAAGCGTGTCAGAAAGAACGTTGATCGTGGACAGGCTCATATTCAGTCATCTTTTAATAATACAATTGTTACATTAACAGATGCCGAGGGTAATGCATTATCTTGGGCAAGCGCAGGTGGATTAGGCTTTAGAGGTTCTAGAAAGTCTACTCCTTATGCAGCACAGATGGCAGCTGAGACTGCTGCAAAGGCTGCAGCACCATACGGTTTAAAGACTGTAGATGTTTTTGTTAAGGGACCAGGTTCAGGTAGAGAGGCAGCTATCAGAGCACTCGCTGCTTGTGGTATCGATGTAGTTAGTATCAAGGATGTTACTCCAGTTCCACATAATGGATGTCGTCCACCAAAAAGAAGAAGAGTTTAGTAGGAGGTACACGAATAATGGCAGTAGATAGAACCCCAGTTCTTAAGAGATGCAGATCTTTGGGTATGGAGCCAATGTATCTCGGTGTTAATAAGACTTCAAAGAGAAAGTTAGCAAGAGCAAATAGAAAGGTTAGTGAGTACGGACTTCAGCTTAGAGAGAAGCAGAAGGCTAAGTTCATCTATGGAATGCTTGAGAAGCCTTTCCGTAACCTTTACAACAAGGCAGAGAGAATGCCAGGTCTTACAGGTCCAAACCTTATGACTTTATTAGAGTTAAGACTTGATAACATCATCTTCCGTATGGGATTTGCTAGAACAAGAAGAGAGGCTAGACAGATCGTAGATCATAAGCACGTTCTTGTAAATGGCAAGTGTGTAAACATTCCTTCATACAGAGTTGAAGCTGGTGATAAGATCGAGATTAGAGAGAAGAGCAAGTCTCTTCAGAGATATAAGGATATCGTTGAGGCAAACACAGGCTACACAGCTCCAGCTTGGTTAGAGTCAAACCTTGAGACTTTAAGCGGTACTGTAGTAGAGAAGCCACTTAGAGAGCAGATTGACGTACCTGTTAATGAGACCCTTATCGTCGAGTTATATTCAAAGTAAGATGTAAAATCAGTATATACCGCGTTATTTTTAACGTGGTATATACTTGTAGTTAAAGATGTAACTTTGCAACCGGTTATCCAAAAGGAGGGTTAATAGTGTTTGATTTTCAAATACCTAAAATTGAAATCGCAGAGATTTCTGAGGACAACAAGTACGGAAAATTCGTAGTAGAGCCTTTAGAGAGAGGTTATGGTACAACTCTTGGTAATTCACTTAGAAGAATTATGTTGTCATCATTACCTGGAACTGCTGTAAGCATGGTTAAGATTAAGGGCGTACTTCACGAGTTCAGTTCAATTCCTGGTGTTAAGGAAGATGTAACTGAGATTATTATGAATATCAAGAACTTATGCATTAAGAACAACAACAAGAGCAATACTGTTGCTGCAGACGCTAAGAAGGTATATCATGCATATATCGATATGGCTGGTGACTGTGTTGTTACTGCTGGTGATATTAAGATCGAAGACGGTGATCTTGAGATATTAAATCCTGAGCTTGTAATCGCTAACTTAAGTGGTAAGGATGCAAGACTTGAGATGGAGCTTATGATTACTGACGGTAGAGGATACGTAGGTTCTGATAAGAACAAGGGCTATGATGCATCAATTGATGCTATAGCAGTTGATTCAATATATACTCCTGTTGAGCGTGTAAATCTTACAGTTGAGAATACACGTGTTGGACAGATTACAGACTATGATAAGCTTACACTTGATGTATTTACAGATGGTACATTAGCTCCAGATGAGGCAGTAAGCCTTGCAGCTAAGGTATTAAGTGAGCTTTTAAGTCTCTTTATCGATTTGTCAGAGATTGCTAATACTGTTGAGGTTATGGCTGAGAAGGCTGACGATGAGAAGGAGAAGGTTCTTGAGATGAGCATTGATGAGCTTGAGCTTTCAGTTCGTTCACACAACTGTCTCAAGAGAGCAGGTATTAATACTGTTGAAGAGTTAACAAACAAGACTTCTGAGGACATGATGAAGGTTCGTAACCTTGGTCGTAAGTCACTTGAGGAAGTATTAGGCAAATTAAAGGATTTAGGATTATCTCTTAAGTCAGGAGACGAGTAAGAGAAATCAATTACCACTCACGCTGAATAATAGTAGGCACAGTGAAGACCCATAAAGGGTAAGGAGGAAAATTTATTATGGCTATGTATAGAAAGCTTGGAAAGAAAGCAGACCAGAGAAAGGCATTACTTCGTAATCAGGTAACTCAGTTACTTTACCACGGAAAGATTGAGACTACTGAGGCTAGAGCTAAGGAAGTTCGTAAGATTGCTGAGCATCTTATCACACTTGCAGTTAAGGAAAAGGATAACTTCGATGAGGTTACTGTAACTGCTAAGGTTGCTAAGAAGGATAAGGATGGCAAGAGAGTTAAGGAAGTTGTTGATGGTAAGAAGGTAACTCAGTACACTGAGGTAGAGAAGAAGGTTAAGAAGGATCAGCCTTCAAGACTTCATGCTAGAAGACAGATGCTTAAGGTTTTATATCCAGTAGTTGAGGTTCCAACTGAGGCAGCTGGTAAGAAGGCTAACACTAAGAAGGTTGACTTAGTTGCTAAGTTATTCGACGAGTACGGTACTAAGTATGCATCACGTAAGGGTGGATACACTAGAATCGTTAAGGTTGGCGAGAGACGTGGCGATGGCGCTATGGTTGTTATCCTTGAGTTAGTATAAGACTAGATTATAGCTAATTATAACCCCGTAGATATTATATCTACGGGGTTTTTGTGCGTTGTAATGTGTCAGCATAACTCATTATATTTTACATAGAAAGATTACGTGTGGTATATTATAATCATATTAGGCACTTTTAGGATAAAAAGATAAGGAAGAATGGAAATGACAGTTAGAAAACAGAGAACAACTTGGAGTTTGGATAAACATAGAATATTAAGAAAATTTGTTATATTAATTAGCCTAATTCCATTATGGGGCTTGTTTCAGATGGAAAACATTTTCTACTATGAATTTTCTGGAACTTATATGGAAGATAAAATACATGGTAGTTTGTTTAGTGAATTCTTAGATAAAGTACTTGAGTATGGAGGACGAGCAACATTTGCTATTCTCTTAATAGGTGTAGTTTTATTATTATTGGCACATGTTGGGCAATTTTTTGAAAACGAGATGGAACATAGATTCCATACAATGGGTCTGGTAACATGTTCTTTTGCTGGTATATTTTATTCGTTTATAGTTATTGTAATAGGTGATAGCAATATGAATTGGCAAGGAATGGAGTGGCTATTTTTAGTTGCTGTTTTACTGGGGATACTGCTATCCATACATAGCTTTATATCATTTAAAAATACACAGGATGAATTTGTTCAAGTAAAGAGGACAACAAAGATTGTATCATATTTGGCTGTGGGAATTCTTATTGTGAGTACGCTTGTGTATTTTGGAATTGGAATAGGAAAAGATTACGCTGAAGTGCTTGAAGTAAAGAAGCTTATTAAGAATCAAAGACAGGAGAAAGCCCAGGATATAGAATACCAGATGGGAAACTATAGTACAGGAGCTGCAGTGTTTGTTGATGAATACCTATATCTGATTGATGGAGATAATGCTATTTGCAGGATTGACCAACAAGGACATAGAGAAATAATACATAAGGAACCAAGAACCAGAGAGATTCAAGCAAAAGGTTTATATTACCATGATGGGTATCTATATTATTGTATAAAGGTTGAAATGGAAGAATTATATGAAGCATTTCATTTATATGACCAACATGATGGTGCAAAAGTTTATGAAGAGATAGTAAGAACATCCGTAGAAACAGGTGTGACTCAGGATATTCTTTATTGTGACAAGCCATTATATTTTGGTATAGTTAATGATGATCTATATTATATGGAGCTTACTAATTTGGACCATTTTGAAAAAGTCAAACATAACTTAGGTGTAGATGAAGCAGAGAAGGTTTATGTGCTAGACTTAAATACGTTATATGCAGAAAATGAAGTGAAATTATATGACAAAGGTGTATATTTGCAATATTCGCATACATATTGGTTAACAAGATATCTGTATAACAACCAATATGATTATTGGAAAAGCTGTGAAGATTATGCCTATATTAGTCCGGCAGAGCAACCCTATAGTGACGGTGTGTTTTATTTGCAAGATGACGGCATAGTTAATGATACATTGTATAAGATAATTAGAAATGATGTTAAGGATAAACCGAATCACTTGGAATGGCGTTGGAATACTATAGATAAAAATGTGTGTGCTTATAATTTATTTAATGATGTAGTTTATTATATGAAAGAAAACTCCGATGGTACATTTGAACTGTGGTACTGTGATATGGATGGAGCAAATAAGACCCTTGTTTGTAGTATAACACCTGATGATAGATATGACTATGACAGCCCAAATGAGCATTGTACAAGAATATATCTAAGCCCAAACTATGTAGTGTGCGATTTTACAGCTTATTCTGTAGGATATACTGTTGATGAAAGATATGTAGTTAGAATTTCGGATGGGAAGATAATGCAGTAATCAAGCCGATGAAGATATAAATGAAAACTATACTAGGAGACCTTGGTTATGACTATACAGATATCAGATCACTTCACATATAGAAAGTTAATAAGATTTACTATACCATCCATTATAATGATGATATTTACATCAATATATGGAGTGGTAGATGGTATATTTGTATCCAATTTCGTAGGTAAGACACCATTCGCAGCTATAAACCTAATTTGGCCGGTGGCAATGATACTTGGTGCAGTAGGCTTTATGATAGGAACGGGAGGTTGTGCACTGGTTAGCAAGATAATGGGAGAGGGCGAAAAAGAAAAGGCCAATGAAGTATTCTCTATGCTAATTTACGTGTCAGCCGTAATAGGTATTGTCCTTGCTATTCTAGGATTTATCTTTATGCGACCTATTGCAATCCTCTTAGGAGCTGAAGGGGATATGGTGGATGATGCTGCAATGTACGGAAGGGTGCTTTCCATTGCTTTGCCATTCTTTCTTTTGCAAAATGAATTTCAAAGCTTTTTAGTAGCAGCGGAAAAGCCTAAGCTAGGTTTGCTTATAACAGTAGCTGCTGGACTTACCAACATAGCTTTGGATGCATTCTTTATTATTGTATTGAATAAGGATTTGGTAGGAGCAGCCTGGGCAACAGCAATAAGTCAGATGGTTGGAGGATTTATTCCTCTTATGTATTTCATCTTTTCAAAGAAGAGCACACTGAGACTGGGTAAGGCTAGATTTGATGGTAGAGCTTTGATAAAAACCTGTGTAAATGGCAGCTCAGAGATGATGACAAATATATCAATGTCTTTGGTTAGTATGCTCTATAATTTTCAGCTTCTTAAAATGGCGGGGGAAAATGGTGTTGCAGCCTACGGTGTTATAATGTACGTGAACTTTATATTCGTGGCAGCATTTATAGGTTATTCCGTGGGAAGTTCTCCGATTGTAAGCTTTAACTATGGGGCTGGAAATACAAAAGAGCTAAAGAGTTTGTTTAGGAAAAGTATGATGATAATACTGGTGGCCGGAATTGTAATGACTATACTTGGCTTTATACTGGCAAGTACATTGTCACAGATTTTTGTGGGATATGATAAAGAGCTATTTGAGATGACTAAGAGGGCATTTTATATTTATACTCTGTCGTTTTTGATTACAGGCTTTAATATATATGGGTCCGCCTTTTTTACGGCCTTAAATGATGGGTTAGTGTCCGCCATTATATCATTCCTAAGAACATTACTGTTCCAGGTTGTTGCGGTTATGGTATTGCCTATATTCTTTGAATTAGATGGTATATGGTATGCGGTTATTATGGCAGAGTTATTAGCCTTAGTGGTTACAGTTGGCTTCCTGGTAACGAAGAAAAGTAAATATCAGTATTAGCAACGAGCTATGCTAGTCCAACCATGCAAAGTATGGAATAATAAGCAACGAGCGATGCTAGTCCAACCATGCTTTGCATGGGAATTAGCAACGAGCTATGCTAGTCCAACCATGCAAAGCATGGAATAATAAGCAACGAGCTATGCTAGTCCAACCATGCTTTGCATGGTTGGCCCGCCGCAGTCGCTGTATACAGATAATAAAAAACACATGCGTACAAATAAATTTGTGCATGTGTTTTTTATTATATGTGCATAGCTCGTTGCTAAGGCTAGTACTCCTCGGCGATATCTATATCTTCCTGCTCGTGCTCTGAGCTTGTAAAAGGTGTTTTTGCTAGGAATGCAAGCCAGTATCCGGTACCAACTCCCACACCACCTATAAGGTTTCCTAGGGTAACAGGAATTAGATTGTGAGTTATAAAATTACCCCAGGTAAGGGTATCTGCCTGAATACCATACTCTGAAGAGGTAAACAGTGCAGCCATACAGTAATACATATCTGCGATACAATGTTCGAAGCCGCAGAGAACGAAAAGCATAACCGGCCAGAAGCTGATTAAAAGCTTACCTGATACATCCTTTGAGGCAAATGCCATCCAGACTGCGATACATACTAAGATATTACAAAGGATACCCTTGATAAGTGCATCTCCAAATCCCATACTTGTACGGATGACGCCGGAGTTAATAACAGCCTTTGCCAAGGTTCCTCCAAATAAATCAGGAACATGTCCGTAGGTTACCATTGCTGCTACGAACATAGCGCCTAAGAAATTTCCTATATACACGAAAAACCAGTTCTTAAGCATTTTGGCAACTGTAACCTTTTTCTCTAAAACTGATATGATAATTAAATTATTTCCGGTAAAAAGCTCACTACCTGCGATAAGAACCATAGCCATACCGGCAGGGAACACGATGGCGGCAATAAGCCTACCTGCAGATGCAGTTTCCATAGTTGCTGTAGCTGTGGTAGCAGCTATACCTGCAAATGATATAAAAAGTCCTGCAAAGAAGCCCAAAAGTAGCATCTTAAAGGCAGACATCATAGTCTTATGTATTCCAATATCTACGTAGTTTTTTGCAATTTCTATAGGTGAATGCATATATAAAACCTCCCGGTAAAGAATTGTTACAGATTCGGTAAAGAATTACAGGAAAATTATATCATATATCCTAAAAAGAGGAAAATATTTTTTGTCGAAAAAATAAGAAAATTTTGTGAAGAACATGGCACTTGTATTATAAGGTGGTATTGTGATATAACAAATTGGTAGATGAACTATTATGTTAATTTGGAGAATTATTATGGTAAAGAACAGGGAATTTGATGAGAAGATGACAGAGGAGCTTCAAGAGGAACAACAGGCGCCTTCAAAGATTAAAAATAGAAAAAAGAAAATAATTATCTTAATTCTAATTGTCATATTCCTGCTATTTGCCTGCGATATGCGACTAAAAACAGTTAGGTATAAATTTACCAGTCCCAAGATTGAAACCTCCCTTAAAATCGCTTTAATCACAGATTTACACGGCAACTGGTATGGTGATGAGCAAAGTACCTTGATTGAGGCAGTAGATAAGGAGAAACCTGATGTTGTTTTGCTAGGTGGAGATATATTTGATGATAAGATAGATTATGAAGAGTCAGAGGAGACTATTGCTATTTTGTCAAAGAAATACAAGTGCTATTATGTGACAGGCAACCACGAATACTGGAGCAAAGATGTGGACAATATAGTGAGCATCGTAAAGTCCTATGGGATAACTGTTTTAGAGGGAGACGTTGACACGATAGATATAAACGGACAGCTGGTAAATATATGTGGAGTAGATGACCCTGATAACTATGTGTATTTAGATGGTGGAGAGGCTATAGAGACACAGCTAAAGCGAGTTGACGAAAAAGCAAATAGGGATTATTACACAATACTATTGTCACACAGACCGGAATACTATGACCTTTATAGTCAGTATGGCTTTGACCTGGTCTTAAGTGGTCATGCCCATGGGGGTCAGTGGAGGATTCCCGGCTTGTTAAATGGTTTGTATGCTCCAAATCAGGGATTGTTCCCAGAGTATGCTGGTGGTTTATATGAGTATGAGGGTGGAGCCCTTGTGGTAAGTCGTGGATTAGATAGACAGGGAGTAAAAGCTCCCCGAATATTTAACAGACCGGAGCTGGTTATAATAGAAGTAGAATAAATAAAAGGATGTAAAGCTTATTACAAGGCCTTACATCCTTTATCTTTTAAAAATGATTTTTGTAGTAATCGGCTAATGCCATTGTCTCAAGCGAGCCAAGCTTCTGTAGAAGCTGTTCTCTTTGTCTTGCATCGTCCATAGCAGCCCAACGGGCTCTGTTGTTTGCTTCCTCCTGAAGCTGAAGCATCTTCTCTCTGTCTCGTGCTTCCTTTTCCATCTGAGTTTTCTGCATAACAAGACGCTTTTCCTCAAGCTCTATCATCTGCTGGTTGGCCTTTGCCTTGTCATATTCGTGGAGAGCTTCCTTTATGGAATCGGCACGACGGGACTCAATAAAGTATATAAGCATCTCAACTACCTGAATATTCTTTTCATCTTCACCCAGACAGTCATTTTCTCTAATGTCGTTCATACTTTCCTCAAACTCATCCTTAGCCTCATTAAAATTCTCCACAAGTTCTGGAAGTACAAGGTCGATTTGCTTAATTCTTTTTTCTTTGTCTGCCGCCGCCTTAGCCTCAGCCTGCTCTTTGTTTGCCTGGTTTAGTTGCTTGTTTTTCTCATCAAGCTTCTGAGCTTCTTTAAGCTTCATTGCCTTAATACCAATATATGTAGGGTGCTTACTGATAATCCATTTAATAAGCTTGATTATACAGAGAATAAGCACTGTGATTAAGGCGATACCAACTGCGTAGGCACAGTACCTCCAGCCACCCTGAACTATACAGAATTCACCATAGATAAGTAATAATCCTATACCAAGAAGAGTAAAAAATATACCTGCAATACATCCCATAGCTAACTCTCCTTTCCGAACAATGTCATTGGTGCAATAAGAAATATAAGTGAAAGCACAATCTGTGAAACCAATATGAAAATTTTGCCGTAATGGTTTTCCACCTGAGCCATCATTTCAGGAGATACAACACCTCCTGCATTCAAGAAAAGATCCTTGTATAACATAATTACAACTGCGCTCATGGCTAAAGCACTTACAATAAAGAGAATTACTTTATAAAATGTAAGATTGTTGTGCCGTTTAACCCACTTTTCATCATATTCTTTTTTCAGCTTTTCGTAGTTGTTTACCGGTTCAATTTTATAATCCAGCTTTGGTGATTCCTGCTTCTCTTTTAGGAAACCATTAATCTTGCTTGAGAGGAACTCACATCTTTCAGCCATCTCATACACGTCGTACAAGTCCTGCTTCAGTTCCTTTAATCGAGCTAAGTCTGCTTCTCTGCTCATAAGTAACCGCCTCCTTTGTTATAAGTAAACTTTCGTAACTGTAAATCAATACCTTCTATACCTTAAATTTTACCATAGTAGTATTTTTATAACAAGAAATTTGTTTAAAAAGGGAAGTATTTAGTGACTTTATTTTTGGAAAAATAGAGCAGACGGTGTTACATAATTATGATACAATAGTTTGGTAGAAGATAATTTGAATTCCAGATAATACATTATTGAGAGGTATATATGAAGCTTCAAATGCGAAAAGATAATTTAATGAAGGATATTATTGCAGGAATCATAGTTGCATTGGTATCTATTCCCATATCTATGGGTTACGCTCAGGTAGCGGGACTGCCGGCGGTGTATGGTTTATATGGCTCCATATTCCCTATTTTGATATATGGATTTTTGGCCTCATCACCACAGGCGATTATTGGTGTGGATGCGACCCCTGCGGCATTAGTGGGAGGTGCTCTGGCTGGCTTTGGTATCGTGGCAGGTAGCGAGGAAGCTATGGCCATAGTCCCGGTGATTACACTTGTTACAGCAGTTTGGCTTTTGATATTCTACTTTATTAAGGCTGGCAGGCTGGTAAACTTTATATCCAAGCCCGTGATGGGTGGTTTTATATCAGGTATTGGTGTCACAATCATATTGATGCAGCTGCCTAAGCTTTTTGGTGGCAGCGCAGGTACAGGAGAGCTGTTGGCTCTGATATTAAATATTTCAAAACAGCTGGAGGATTTTAATGGTTTGTCAGCTTTGCTTGGTGTGGGAACAGTTGCCATAATTTTGGTATCCAAGAAATTAGCACCTAAGTTTCCTATGTCTGTAGTGATGCTTGTGGTGGGAGCCTGTTTAGGTATATTTGAGGATTTGGAAAAACGTGGTGTGGCACTTTTGCCTACAGTTAAGGGAGGACTGCCTTCCTTGCATATTCCAAAGCTTTCGTTGCTGCTTGAATATGGAGAGGATATTGTGATGCTGTCTTTGTCCATAGCATTAGTTATAGTGGCCCAAACCTTGCTTACAGCCAGCAACTATGCCATGAAATATAATTATAAGATAGATAACAACCAGGAGGTTCTTGCCTATGCCGCGGCAAATGTGGCAGGAGGAATGGTTGGTTGTTGCCCTATAAACGGAAGCGTTTCCCGAACAGGTATAGGAGATCAGTATGGTGGAAAAACACAGGTGATGTCTATAACTGCCGCTATTACTATGGTGCTGGTGCTCCTTTTTGGAACAAAGCTTTTGTCGTATCTGCCGGTTCCGGTTCTTACAGGAATTGTTATATGTGCACTTATAGGTATCATAGAAAAAGATGTGGCTAAGAAAACCTGGCAGCAGGATAAGAGAGAGTTTGTCATATTTATGGTGGCATTTTTGGGTGTGCTTTTGCTGGGGACAGTGTACGGAGTTATCATAGGTGTTATGCTTTCTTTTGTGGCAGTAATCGTTCGTGCTGTTGTTCCACCAAAGTCTTATCTTGGAGTAATACCTGGACATGAGGATTTCTACACTCTCAAGAGAAACAAAAGTGCAAAGCCTATAAAGAATACGGTGATATACCGTTTTAGTGGCAATCTGTTCTTTGCCAATTGGGATGCATTTCAAAAGGATATTGAAGCTGCAATAGATGAGAAAACAAAGCAGGTTATAGTGGATGCCAGAGGTATGGGAAATATTGATATGACCGCGGCAGAGCGACTGGTTATTCTACATGACAACCTAAAAACTAAGGGTATTCGTTTTTACATGGCCGAGCACGTGGATTCCGTAAATGACCAGCTTCGTGCATATGGTGCAGGGAGTCTTATAGAGGAGGGAGCTATTAGGCGAACTATTTCTCTGGCTCTTCGTGCTGCTGGAGTAGAGAAACCATACCCTTTGGTTGGGCATGGGGAGGATGAACCTTATGAATATGTTGAAGCCAACGAGCGATTAGCAGAATTTGAGTGGGCCTTTGGAGACAGCGCTGAAGAGAGAATGGAGCAGCTGGCAACACAAATGGCAGATGAGCTGGTTCATACTAATGACCACAGTATGAAGAAGATAATGGAGGCAGAACAGCATGTGCCTTGGGGACGCATGGGATTATTCGACGAGGACGAGCTTCTTGAGCGTTTGGAATTCCATCTTACAGAGCTTGAGACACAAGGCTTTGATGATGTTGAGGAGATAGAGAAACGAATTGAACAAAGAAGAAGAGTTATCGAGTCTAAGATTAATAATCTAAGCCCAGAGGCTTTAGAGCTTCTTAAGCGTCATAGACAGGAGATAGAGGAGCATCTTAAAGTACAGCATCCGGAGTATTTTGAGAGGATGCAGGAGGTGCGAAAAAAGCTGGAGGATAAATAACATAATAGATAATACAAAAGTCTTTAGATGTATGTCTGAAGACTTTTTTCTGTATATAAAAAGGTAACCTAAATTTACTTGAGGAAATACCAAGGAGTTGATATAATTAGTCGATAAAATCAGAAATCATAGGGGGATAGTATGAGAAAGATTGGAATATTAGAGGATGATGAGGCTTTAGGGAGAGAGCTTACATATTTTCTCACATCAAATGGATATGAGGCGAGGCTAATTGACCCAAGTGAATATGAGGGTAAGAGGGCAGATGAGTTAATTAAGCTTTTGGTGGATGAGAATCTTCATTTGTTACTTCTTGATATAGGTCTTCCTGGAGTGGATGGCCTTCACGTCTGCAAGCAGTTTCGTGCCACATCAGAGGTGCCGGTTATTATGATAACCAGCAAGAATGATGAGCTGACAGAGCTAATGGCTATAAATAACGGTGCTGATGATTTCGTGGCTAAGCCATTTAACCCGCAGATACTTATAGCACATATGGAGTCGGTGCTTAGAAGGACCTATAAGGAGCAGGTAGCTTCAGATGAACTAAGGATAAGCCAGACTGTAACTGATGCTGATGGCAATGAGGTAAATCAAAGCTTTACATTTGAGGTTTTAAAGGGTCGAATTACAAATGGAGATATGGTAGCAGATTTGTCTAAGAATGAGATACAGATACTTCGAGTTCTAAGTAAGCGCCAAGGAGAAATTGTATCAAGAGATGATATTATTAATGCACTTTGGGATGAGTGTATGTTTGTGGATGATAACACTCTCACAGTAAATATGACCAGACTTAAGGGTAAGCTTGAGGATATTGGAATAGTGGGAGCAATTGCAACTAAGCGAGGAATGGGGTACCAGCTTATATGAGATACGGAAAGTACATAAGGGAGCATAAAATGTGGGTGGCTATATTTGCTTGCCTGCTTTGCTCTATAGAGATATTTTTGCTTACCATAAAGGGCAGTGGCTGGCTTATGGTCTATGTGGCATTAGCCTGTGCATTTGCATTCTTCCTTGGAACCTATGTGGATTACAAAAGGTGGGCAAAATATTTTGGGCATATAGATAATTTAATGAAGGACTTGGATAAGAAATATCTTCTATGTGAGCTTTTAGAACAGGGGGATGTTCAGGAGGAAAAGCGATTTAAGGAAATTCTCTATGACATGGAGGTCAGTATGAATGAGAGAGTTTCAAAGCATAGAAGAAGCTCTAAGGAGTACAAGGAGTACATAGAAAGCTGGGTGCATGAGATTAAGCTTCCTATAGCAACCATGAAGATGATTCTGGCAAATCATAAGGAACAGGACTTAGGACTTGAGGAAGAGTTAGGACGCTTAGAAGGGTATGTGGAGCAGGCTCTTTTCTACGCTAGAAGCAATGATGTGGAAAAGGATTATCTGATTAAAGAGGTTAATTTAGAGAAGATAGTACAGGAGACTATTCTTAAGCGCAAGAAAGCCCTTAGAAGTATGAGGGCTGGCATAGACCTTCATGATTTAGAGCAGAGTATATACAGTGATAGCAAATGGTTGGAATTTATCCTAGGACAGGTAATTGATAACAGCATCAAGTACGGTGAAGAGGGTAAGCTTCGTCTGGAGATTTATAGCCAGAAGAAGGATAATGCAGTACTGTTACATATAAAGGATAATGGTTGCGGAATTAAGTCTTCAGAGACCTCCAGGGTATTTGGTAAGGGCTTTACCGGAAGTAATGGCAGAGCGGGTAAGAACTCCACAGGAATTGGACTTTACCTTTGTAAGAAGCTATGTGATAGACTAGAGCATAATATCAGAATTGAGTCAGAGGAAGGTCAGGGAACCACAGTGACTATTGTATTCCCACTTTCTGATATGGTTCAAATGACTGAGTAATTTTAATAACCTTACGAAATCGTAAGGTTATTGTAAGTTTAGGAAATGGATACATCAGGGGATTTGTAATAATATAAGTATACAGGGTAGGCAACAGCTTATATGTGCCTTATATTTATGTATCTATTATGGAGGAGAAAAATGAGTACAGTATTACAGGTAACAAATGTAGAGAAATATTACGGAAATAAGGGAAGTCTTACCAAGGCTCTTGATGACATAAGCTTTTTGGTAGAAAAGGGAGAGTTTGTTGGAATCATGGGTGCCAGCGGAAGTGGTAAGACTACACTTCTTAATTGTATTTCAACTATTGATAAGGTTACAGGGGGAAGTATCCTTGTTAATGGCAATGACATTACAACACTTAAGAAGACAGCTTTAAATAAGTTCAGAAGAGATGAGCTTGGCTTTGTATTCCAGGACTTTAATCTCTTGGATACCATGACAGCTTATGAGAATATTGCCCTTGCACTTTCTATTCAGAAGGTTGGAGCCTCTGAGATTGATAAAAGAGTTAAGGAAGTGGCAACTAAGCTTGGTATAACTGAGGTTTTAAAGAAGTACCCTTATCAGATGTCTGGAGGACAAAAGCAGAGAGTTGCCTGTGCCAGGGCTGTTGTAACCAACCCTAAGCTAATATTAGCTGATGAGCCTACAGGAGCACTTGATTCTAAGGCCTCAAGAATGCTTCTTGATAGCTTTAAAACCCTGAATAAGGAGCTTGAAGCCACAATACTTATGGTTACACATGATGCATTTACAGCGAGCTATGCATCTAGAATTATATTTATTAAGGATGGAAAGATTTTCACAGAGCTAAAGCGTGAGTCAGGGGAGTCTAAGAAGGATTTCTTTAATAGAATCATCCAGGTGGTAACACTCTTAGGAGGTGAGATGGATGAGCTCATTTAAGATGGCTTTGGCCAATATTAAGAAAAGTATGAGAGATTATGTGGTGTATTTTATTACACTTATAATCGGTGTGGCAATCTTCTATGTGTTTAATTCAGTGGGAGATCAAAGTGTAGTAAAAAGTATTACGGGTTCCGGATATGATATCATAGAGCTTATGCTAATACTTTTAGATGGCGTTTCTATAGGCGTGGCATTTGTCCTTGGATTCCTTATTATATATGCTAACAACTTTCTTATAAAGAGAAGAAAGAAGGAGTTTGGGGTATATATGCTCCTTGGTATGGATAAGAGACAGGTATCAAAGATTCTTGTAAGTGAGACATTCTTAGTTGGTGTTGTGTCTCTTGTGGTGGGACTTGGAATAGGAATATTTGCATCACAGTTTGTTTCAATAATAGTGGGTAAATTCTTTGAGATTGATATGAGTGCCTATGCATTTACAGTGTCAGGGGGTGCTTTGCTTAAGACTGCAATTAACTTTGCTGTGATTTATCTTGTGGTTATAGTGTTCCACGGAGTATCTATATCTAAGTATAAGCTTATAGACCTTCTTTCAGCAGGTAAGAAAACAGAGAAGCAGATGCTGAAGAATCCGGTGATTTCAACCATTATTTTCCTTGTGTCTGTGGTAGCTTTGGGATATGCATATTACAGAGTGGGTTTTTGTACAAGGGATTTGAACCAGTCTGAGATAATTAGACATATATTAGTAGGTGTGGTATCTACAGTATTGATTTTCTGGTCCATGTCAGGCTTCTTGTTATCAGCACTTAGAGGCTGTAAGAAGCTTTATAATAAGAACTTGAATTCATTTGTTATAAGACAGTTTTGTAACAGTATTAATTCATCAGCCATTACTATGGCAATTATCTGCCTTATGCTTTTTGTAAC
>JAFTPO010000027.1 GCA_017463225.1 Lachnospiraceae bacterium
ACAAGGTTGTCGATGGCGCCCATTACCACTACTCTGTTTGTTCTCTCATCTACTACGAAGTTTATATCTACAAAGTTGCTTCCCTCAACCCATCTGGTCTCTGGGCAAACTCCCTTATTAAGAAGTCTAATAAAATACTCATCCTTATAATACTTCTCATACACTGCCTTAATATCCTCGTAGCTGTACTTACCTGTAAGATTTGCATATGAGGTTGCAAGGATTCCTCTGTTCATAGGAACAAGGTGTGGAGTAAAGTTTATAAGAAGCGGATCACCCTCGTATGCATAGCCAAGCTGCTCCTCAATCTCAGGTGTGTGTCTGTGGCTTGCCACACCGTATGCCTTAAAGCTTTCATTTACCTCACAGAATAGGTTTGCCACCTTAGCTCCTCTACCTGCGCCTGATGTACCTGACTTAGCATCTACTATGATTGTATTAACATCTACCATTTTTTCCTTAACTAAAGGATATAATGAAAGGATTGAACAGGTTGTATAACAGCCTGGGTTTGCAATAAGTCTTGCCTTCTTAATATCCTCTCTGTTTATCTCACAAAGACCATACACAGCCTCTTCTATGAATTCAGGACTCTTATGCTCTATGCCATACCACTTCTCATATGTAGCCACATCCTTTATTCTAAAGTCTGCTGATAGGTCTACTATCTTACACTTTGAAAGTACATCTTCATTAACAAGGGATGCACAAAGTCCCTGTGGGGTTGCTGTAAATATAACGTCTGCCTTATCTGCAAGCTCCTCCATATTATCATCCATGCACTTTGCATCAACTATCTGAAACATATTTCCATATACCTCAGAATAGTCCTTATCTATGTAGCTTCTAGAACCATACCAAACAATTTCTACATCCTTATGTCCTAAAAGAATTCTAACAAGCTCCTGACCAGCATAACCGGTTGAGCCAATAATACCAACCTTAACCATAATTATCGCCTCTTTCTCATTTATTCAATACCCGAAAATATATCGGTGCATTGGTTGTGCACACCTCTCATTTTGAAATCAACTTTTTCCTATTATATGGGTGTCACTTCTTAATACTCACTCGATTATACAACCACTTATGAAAATATGCAACACATATCTAGGAAAATTATGAATATTTTTACTATTTTATGCATATTTTCTGTATATTATGCATTCTTTATGCATAAAATTTTAATTTTACATATTGCATAATGATAATTTAAGGTTTATACTAAAGCTAATGATTTTTTAGGAGGACATTATAATGAAGGAAAGAGTAATTCTTGCGTATTCTGGCGGACTTGACACTACTGCCATTATACCTTGGTTAAAGGAAACCTACGGTTTCGACGTAATCTGTGTATGTATCGACGTTGGACAGGAAAGCGAGCTTGAAGGCTTAGAGGAAAGAGCTAAGTATTCAGGAGCTGAGAAGCTTTACATACTTGATGTTGTAGATGAGTTCTGCGACGACTTTATCGTTCCTGGTGTTATGGCTAACGCTACATACGAGAACAAGTATCTCCTTGGTACTTCATTTGCAAGACCACTTATTGCAAAGAAGCTTGTTGAGATTGCTCGTAAGGAAAATGCAACTACTATCTGCCACGGTGCTACCGGTAAGGGTAACGACCAGGTAAGATTTGAGATTAATATTAAGGCACTTGCTCCAGATCTTAAGGTTATCGCTACTTGGAGACAGGACGAGTGGACTATGCAGTCAAGAGAGGACGAGATCGAGTACTGTAAGCAGCATGGAATTGACCTTCCATTTGATGCTTCTTCATCATACAGCCGTGATAGAAACTTATGGCACATCAGCCATGAGGGTCTTGAGCTTGAGGATCCTTCACAGGAGCCTAACTGGGATCACCTTCTTGTACTTGGTACTCATCCAGAGAAGGCACCAGATGAGGCTGAATATGTTACTATGACTTTCGAGAAGGGTGTTCCAAAGTCAGTAAACGGTAAGGAGATGAAGGTTTCCGATATCATCCGCGAGCTTAACAGACTTGGCGGAAAGCACGGCGTTGGTATCATCGACATCGTAGAGAACCGTGTTGTTGGTATGAAGTCACGTGGTGTATACGAGACTCCAGGTGGAACTATTCTTATGGAGGCTCATATGCAGCTTGAGGAGCTTATCCTTGACAGAGATACTCTTGCATTCAAGAAGATTATCTCAGATAAGTTCGCTGATATGATTTACGAGGGTAAGTGGTACTGCCCACTTCGCGAGGCACTTCAGGCATTTATCGAGAAGAGCCAGGAGCGTGTAACCGGTGAGGTTAAGTTCAAGCTTTACAAGGGTAACATCATCAAGGCTGGTACAACTTCTCCATACAGTATGTATTCAGAGGAGCTTGCAAGCTTCACAACTGGTGACCTTTACGATCACAAGGATGCAGAGGGATTCATCAACCTCTTCGGATTATCTATGAAGGTTCGTGGAATGCTTGACGCAAAGAGAGACAACTAAGAGACAAACGAAAAGCTTTATTAGCCCGCATGTATGTGCGGGCTATTTTTTTATGAGTCGATAACAGGATAAGGGGAGTCTATAGCTATCCTGACGAAGGCAGTGAAAAGTTGATGCCCTTAAGTGTATATGCTGTTACTTAATAATGTAAGGTGTAGCCATAAAGAAAGCCCTCAAGCATATACGCTTAAGGGCTGTTCAACTTTTCACTTAATTAGTGGAATACATGATTTCCTATTACTGAATATACTGAGTAATTCTCAAGATCAGTTACATATGTTGCTCTAAAGCACATATAGTTTCCGATGTTGTTAACTCCTGAAAGAGCTTCAAGTGTTGCCTGTCTAGCACTCTCCTGTGCTCCATTAGCTAAGTAGTAATCAAGCATAGGTGATGATGTACAGCTGAACTGATATGGTGCATATACAACATCTGCCACTGTTGAACCCCAGTGACCGGAATTCATTCTGTTAATGATTACATTTGCAACTGCAAGCTGTCCCTCGTAGGACTCTCCACCACTCTCAAGTGTTACGATAGTTGCAAGAAGATTAATATCCTCTTCACTTAATGTTATAGGACTTCTGTATGTAGTAGATACAGGAACGCCTGCACTTACTAATGTGTCCTCTCTGTATGGCTTGTCTGTGCTCTCCTGCTCAGTTGTTGCAGGGGCCTCAGTAGTTGAATCTGTTGATCCAGTTGACTCTGTACTCTCAGTAGTATCCTGTGCAGGAGTCTCAATGATGGCTCCTGAATTGTTAGTAGATGGCTTCTGACTCTCCTTCTCTGCAGTGCCAGTCTCCTTAACAGGCTTCTTAGCATCTGAGCTCTCTGACTCAGTAACTGTTACCTGACCGGTTACCTCTACGATATCACCCTCTGCCTCTTCAGCATCCTCTGTCTGCTCTGGTACATCAATCTGAATATATGCTGAACTGATATATCCAACAGTTCCATCCTCTAATACTATACATGTCCACTCATCATCTGACTTAGACATATCCACTGCGTATTCCTCATCCAAATAAGCAGTAGCTACAACCTCGCCCATATATGAGCCTTCAGCTCTTACAAATACATCATTGTCAACAACCTTACCCTTTACAGTTAAGGCCTCTGATACTACGATGGTGTCATTTGCCTGAACTCCAGCCTGACTCTCCGCATCGAAATCAGCTAAAAGGTAATTAATAGAATCTATTCTTATTACCTCTGTATCCAATGAGTTGATAGTGTAGCTCTGTGGTACAGGCTGCTGAACCTTTACCTCTGTAACATCCTCTTGGGCTGATAAAATTGCCACACCTACTATAGTTACTATTACTGTTGCGATTATGGTTGTAATTAAACTATTTCTTACAATATATCTTCCGTTAAAAACCTCTTTTGAAAGAAATATTTTGAAATCTCTAAGCTTTGACTTAGTTCTTTTACTCATAATTAACACCTGTTCCAAAATTTTTACAAAAAATAAATGTCGATGTAACACTTATTACACATTTGTTACATCGACATTTTAACACCTTGTATGATATATGTCAAGCATTTGTTACATTTTTGTAACAAATGCGATTGCGCACATACCAGAACCCACGTGAGTTCCTATGATTGGGCCTATAGGAGCTATCATAACATTCTCCTCCTTCATACCCTTTTCCATAACCATTTCCTTAATCTTTTCAGCTTTTTCCGGAGCGTCCGCATGACCTATTACAGCCTTTGCAGTAGACATATCCTCCATCTCTTCCTCAGCCTTCGATACCAGGAAGTCTATAGCTTTATTAACGCCTCTGGTCTTAGCCTTAACAACAAGCTTACCCTCCTCGTCAACACTTAAAATAGGCTTAATCTTAAGGGCACTGCCAACTACAGCCTCTACAGCTGACAGTCTTCCACCTCTCTTAAGATGGAACAAATCCTCTACCATAAACCAATGTCTCACACCATATCTCTTGTCCTTAATCCACTGAGCCAGACTGTCTATATCCATACCATCCTTCTTAAGCATGGCTGCCTGATAAAGGAATACTCCCTGTCCAACTGATGCAGATAAGGAATCCACTGAAATAATCTTTGCATCCGGATAATCATCCTTAAGCATATCTATAGCCAGCTTAGATGTCTGATAAGAACCACTTAATCCTGATGAGAATGCAAGGTACAAAACATCCTTACCCTCTTTAATAATCTCCTCAAACAAATCCCTATAAGTCATAGGGTTAACCTGAGATGTTACAGGCATATCTCCCGCCTTTAATCTCTTATAAAATTCACCTATATCCCCATCTCTCTCATCTAGATAGTAATAAAACACCTCATCATTGATGGAATATGAAAATGGAAGTATCTGAACACCTAATTCTTTTATAACATCTATAGGTAAGTCGCCTGTTGAATCACTTACTAACACGTAATCTCTCATTCTATCCCCTCCTATTTACCAAAATAGTAATCTATACCATTGGCAATTCCTGTCGCAATTTGATTTTGATAATCATAGGACATAAGTAGCTCTTCCTCTCCCTCATTGCTCAAATATCCTATCTTTATAATAGAAACCGGAACTATGCTCCAGTTAATAGTAGTCATCTGGTCAGTCTCATATATACCGTTATTCACCACACCAACCTCCTCAACTATACCCTGAAGAAGTCTGGTTGATAATGCGTGACTCTGCTCATAGAGATGTCCATTGTACACGCTATCCTTGGTCATACATACAGCCATAGCACCTGTCAAATCTTTATTTGTACTGTAATTCATCTGAATTCTGATAAATGCATCAGCAGAAGCATCATTAGCCATCTGCGCTCTGGCCTGATTTGAAATATTTACATCATCTATCTCTCTGGTCAGATGAACCACATATCCTCTAAGCTCTAACTCTGACTTAAGAATCTGGGCAAACTCAAGATTAAGCTCATACTCTCTTGAACCATACTTTGTTCCAACAAATCCTGCTGAAGCACACTGCTTGGTCTCCTCACTACCAGGGCCTATCTCCTCTAAATTAGCATTGACATTCTTCTGATTGCCCGGATCAATAACTATTACCTTTCCAGTGGCATCACCAGGTGTTGCCATAGTAAAATCGTCCTCTGCACCAACAGGTGTTGTAGTCTTAACAACAAAATCCGAATATATATAGAAGGAATCTCCATCTATAATAACTCTTGTCCACTCGTCATTGTAGCCTGACCTTCTAAGCACCTCATCAGGTCCAAGCAGAATATAAATATTCGCTTCTGTATTAGGCTCAACTCTGACATTTATAGTATCGCCCATGGTTTTAACGTAATCATTTGCAAGGAAGAATCCATCCTCGTCCATTCTGGCTGCATTTTCCTCAGCCGGGTCAGTCTGGGGGGCAAACTGTTCCATATTAAATATAGGAGCAGTTGTTGTGGCTGTTTCCTTGTCCTTTTCTTTATCCTTATCCTTGCCACAGCCACAAACTAATAGTGCCATAAGCAAACATATATATAATAGTAAATGTTTTTTCATCCTGAGCATCTCCTGATTTATCTTTTCTAGTTTCTTTCCGTTTGATTATAGCAAAACAATATAAAAGACACAAGTCAAAAACTTATACCAATCTTAATTTGATATTTTACATATTGCGTAGTATAATACTAGTGTTTTTTACATATTACTTCTATAATAATATATGTATTACTTATAGAAACTGTTTAGAAAGGATATATTATGAACATTTTAATCGAAATTATCAAGGGTATGTTTGTCGGTATCGCAAATGTAATCCCGGGCGTAAGCGGTGGTACTATGGCAGTATCCTTTGGTATCTACGACAAAATCATTTCTTCTGTAACAAATTTATTTAAGGACTTTAAGAAGAGTGTTAAAACGCTTTTCCCTATCGCAGTAGGTGTGGTAATCGGTATAGTAGCATTTACCTTTATCATCCCTTATCTCCTTGAAACTCAGCCATTTTGTACAGCGGCTGCCTTCACAGGACTTATCGTAGGTGGTATTCCTATGATTGTTAAGTCATTAAAGGAGGGCTGGAACAGGGATACTAAGAAATCTATTTCTGTCAACGTGATACTTTTCTTATTACTTGTAACATTATCACTTGCCATGGCTTTTATGAACGGCGACTCAGAAAGTGGTATTCTTCTTACTGCAGATGCAGGTACTATGATTAAGGTATTCTTCCTTGGAATCATTGCTGCAGCTACTATGGTTATTCCAGGTGTAAGTGGCTCACTTGTTCTTATGATATTAGGCTACTATTTTGGAATTATAACCGCCATCAAGAATTTCTTAACAGGACTTAAGGACTTTGATTGGGGTGTAATGATTGACAATGCACTTATTCTTATACCTTTCGGTATAGGATGTATCCTTGGTATATTCTTTATATCCAAGCTTATTGAATGGTTGTTTAACCACTACTCATCTGCTACCTTTAGCGGAATACTTGGTCTTATTGTTACATCACCTGTAGCCATCTTCTACAAGGTTCATCAGGAATACAGCATAGCAGACACCTCTGTTATTCAGGTAATAATAGGTATAATAGTGCTTGTAGCCTGTATGTTGTTAACATTATTTATGGGTAAGCCGGAAACTAAGACCGAAATCGCTGAATAAAAGTGAGGCAAAAAATGAAGGATGAATAATCATCCTTCATTTTTTGTTACAACTCCTTTGTCCACAAGTCTAATAGGCTGATATGAGGTCTTGGCATGTCTAAGTCCAGGCAGGCCTAAATCCTCTTCTCTATTAATATACTTGTATCCCTTTAGCTGCCTTCTGACAAACTCCCTATTTATCATGGGGTATGCACCCTGTATATCTGCGTAGGCTTTCTCAAAATGAACCACAAAGCACTTATCGTTTATAGGTTCTCCTAATGTAAAGGCTATTACCTTTCCATCAATCCTTATGAGTCCTCCCACTAATCCCAGTATCTCTCTATGCTTAAGTGCTTCCTCTATTATATCCCTCTCATACTGCTTATCCTTAGCACCATCAGGATTATTGTCCTTCTCCCACTGGTATGCCATATCAATGCATTCCTGATAATTGCTTTCATCTATAATCTCATACTGATAATCAGGATAATTTTCCTCAAATCTGTTAATGTGATTTCTCTTGCCATGTAGCTTCTTTCCCTTAAGCTCTGACAAGGTTTTATATTCGTAGAGATAATCTGCAGAGTCTCTGTCGTATTCTATCTTATACTTTCCCGGATACCACTGTTCTATCAGTTCAAACATCTCCGGATGAACCATAAACAGCTTAAATTCCAATCCATTAGCTTCAAATTCTTCACATATTCTGTCAAATGCTATCTTAGGGTCATGCTTTCCTATGGGAAATGTAAACATTATGGGTTTCCCATCACAAGCCTTACAATAGCTAAGCATATCCTCTACTATAGTAAAGCCTGTGTCGTAAAATTTTGACCATAAAATATTATTGGCTGCGGTTAACTCGCAGCCATAATACTTATTAAACTTAAGGTAGCTTTGAAGAAGGTTTATATTCTCCATACGTGGACTATATATCTTCATACTTACCTCCTGTGTCTGACACAGTTATTAATTTATTTTCCTTCTATAATAGTGTTTACATCGCTCTTTCCAAACTCATAAAGCTTATCACGAATAATACCAATAGTGGTATTATCAGCTCTAAACTCAACGATTTCGAAAAGCTTGTCAACATATGAGCACCACTGTCTGTATATCTTATCAAGATCCTCCTTAGTTGGCTCTTTTTTCTTCTTTGCTGCATTGTAGGCCGCATTACCGGTAGCCGCCACATCACGAAGAGATACATTTCTTGGCTCTATACCAAATGCAATATATCTAATCTCCTCTGTACGCACCAACGCACAGTCGTACATCTCTATAAGAAGATCCTCTATACACTCATCTGCCACAGTGAAATGTCTGTAATACATCTCCTCCGGCTTGTAATCAGGCTTATCTGCAACGTCCTCCTTGTTAAACCAGTAGAAGTTGCCTGTAGGCATCTGTCCCATGTTCTGCTGCTGGTATGCAACATTCTGCTGCTGATATGCCATAGCGGCAGGGTCAACCGGAGTTGGATTCTCGAAGGCTGAGCCCGGGAAGGCATCCTTATCATAATTTGTTGCACCGAAAGCTGAATCAGCAAATGCACTGTCTGCAAAAGCGCTATCCTCAAATGCACTGTCTGCGAACGCACTGTCAGCAAATGCACTATCTGCAAATGCACTATCCGCAGTCGCTGCTGTTTCTGCAGCAACGCTCTCAGGCATAACTACCGGCTGTTCAACGAAAGAACTATCACTTGGGGCTACAGGTGTCTCGGCAAATGCACTGTCCACCTGATTAGCTACTGTCTCGGCAAATGCACTGTCTGCCTGATTAACTGATTCCTCTGCGAAGGCATTCTCCAAATCCTGAGCTAAGCTTTCCTCTAAGCTCTTGCTTGGTACTTGAGCTATCACAGGTGCCACCTCCGGTATATCCGGCATCTGCACAGCAGCCTTAGCTGGAGCCACTGGCTGAGTCTGTACCGGTGCTGTCTGCTGTACCGGTATAGCCTGCTTAACCTCAACAGCTGTCTCATTGGCAATCTGAGTAGCCTCCATAACCGCTTCATCAAATATATCAATATCAACGTTTTGCTTAACAGTATTTGCTACAGGCGCCTGACTTGGATAATCTTCCTCGTCATCTTCTTCATAATCATCATAGTCTCTCTTGGATTTTTTCTTTATTGAACCCGCAATCACACTTATGGTAGCAATTACCAGGAATATAAAAAACACGCCTAAAGATATCAAATAAAGTATTGCAATCATATTCTCATCCATATTTTTACCAACCTTCTATAATATTATTCATTTATTTGCCCTATGGGCAACATTCGTCAAAACAAGTCACAATTCTTCAATCTATTCTAATATACTAAAAAAAGTCCTAATAATCAATAATCTGTTGTAAATTAAATTTTATTGGGTTATAATTCCTAGAGATAAATTACCAAATATAAGGGAGAGTATTATTATGGCACAGAATAAGGTAAGAACCAGATTTGCTCCAAGCCCAACAGGAAGAATGCATGTTGGAAATCTAAGAACAGCATTGTATGCTTATCTCATCGCTAAGCATGAGGGCGGAGACTTTTTACTTAGAATAGAGGATACTGACCAGGAACGTGAGGTAGAGGGCGCTGTAGATATTATTTACAGAACTCTTCAGAAGACTGGCCTTCTTCACGATGAGGGCCCGGACAAGGACGGTGGCGTAGGCCCATACATCCAGAGCCAGCGACAGGCTCAGGGTATCTACTTAGAGTACGCAAAGAAGCTTATAGATAAGGGAGAGGCTTACTACTGCTTCTGCGACCAGGAAAGACTGGATTCATTGGTTCAGGAGCTTGAGGGCAAGACTATTTCAAAATACGATAAGCACTGTCTTCACCTTTCTAAGGAGGAGATTGAGGCCAAGCTAGCTGCAGGAGTTCCTTATGTAATTAGACAGAACAACCCACTTGAGGGTACAACTACATTTGTAGATGAGCTTTACGGTGACATCACAGTTCCTAACGAGGAGCTTGACGATATGATACTTATTAAGTCAGATGGCTTCCCAACCTACAACTTTGCAAATGTTGTAGATGACCATCTTATGAATATCACTCACGTAGTTAGAGGTAATGAGTACCTTTCATCTTCACCTAAGTACAACCGTCTCTACGAGGCATTTGGATGGGAGGTTCCTACCTACATTCACTGTCCACTTATCACAGACGAGGAGCACAAGAAGCTTAGCAAGCGTAGCGGTCATTCATCATTTGAGGATTTACTTGAGCAGGGCTTCCTTACTGAAGCAATTATCAACTTAGTTGCTCTTCTCGGTTGGAGTCCTGAGGATAACAATGAGATTTTCTCTCTGGAGGAGCTTGTTAAAGCATTTGATTACAGACATATATCAAAATCACCTGCAGTTTTAGATATGACTAAGCTTAAATGGATGAATGGCGAGTACATCAAGGCTATGGATGATGACAAGTTCTACGAGATGGCTCTTCCATATATTAAGGAAGTTCTCACAAGAGATATGGACTTTAAGAAGATTGCTTCTATGATTAAGACTCGTATCGAAGTATTTACAGATATTAAGGATCAGATTGATTTCTTCGAAGCTGTTCCTGATTATGACAATGAGATGTACACTCACAAGAAGATGAAGACTAACCCAGAGAATTCTCTCACTCTTCTCACTGAGGTACTTCCAATCCTTGAGGCGCAGGAGAAGTTCGACAATGATTCTCTCTTCGAGGCTCTCCAGGAGTTCGGAAAGGCAAAGGAGTACAAGACCGGTTACATTATGTGGCCTCTTCGTACAGCCGTTTCCGGAAAGCAGGCAACACCAGGTGGTGCTACAGAGCTTATGTCAGTGCTTGGAAAAGAGGAGACAATCGCCAGAATAAAGGCGGCTATTGAAAAATTATCATAAACCCAAAAAAGGTCTCAGCATTTGCTGAGACCTTTTTTTATATGTTAGTCTTCCTTCTTAAGATTCTTAAGAGCATTACTAAGCTTTATAGGATTTCCATAACGAAGTGTTGAGTTACGGAATATCTTTCCTCCAAGGATACCCATACCGATTACCGATGCATAAAGGAGTGCAGCTGAGAGAACTATCTCCCACATAGCTACTGAACCCATTGCAACTCTAGCAAACATTGCTGAATATGAGCTGATTGGCAGGTAAGAACAAATCTTCATAAGGATACTGTCTGGATCCATAATACCGAATAAGGTTACCATATATACAATCATAATAATCATCTGTGCTGAACCGGCAGTCTTGTTTAAGTCCTCTATCTTAGATACGAGAGCTCCAAGGGCACCGTACATAAATGCGTAGAATAAGAATCCACCGATTCCGAAGATTGCAAATGTAAGCAATACCTCTCCAGGTATATCAAGGAACATACCAAGCATATTTGGAAGATAATCCTTATTTAACTGATATGAACCGATAGAAGCTGCACCTATAAGACCAAACTGGAATACTGCTGCCACAACTCCAGCTAAAACCTTTCCGAAGAGAAGAGCTGTAGTTGATGTACTTGTAACAAGAATCTCTATAGAACGGTTACTCTTCTCATTAGTAATACCTGATGCAATAGTTGTACCATAAGCGATAATAACCATGAATACAAGGATTACTAATATGTAGCAGTACCAGTAATTCTGCATACCATCCTTACCTAGTATGTTCTCATTTACATTTATCTCAGCATACTCTACAGCAAGATACTCTTCTAGGTTAAGGTTATTTGCCTCACAATACTCCATCTTTACTACCATTCTCATGTACTCAGTAAAGACTTCCATATCATCATTATCCATAGACTTGTTAAATACATAGAAGTCAAACTCTGTAGATGACTTG
>JAFTPO010000028.1 GCA_017463225.1 Lachnospiraceae bacterium
GTTATTGTCATAATCTCAGAAATTATAATAGTTTCTCTGGCACCTATAGATAATCCGAATCTTAACCTGACAGAGGAGGAGATTATGAGTATGAAAAAACAGATTAAAAGATTAGTAGTACTTTTATCTGTAATACTTATACTTTTGATGCTTTGGGGGAAAGGCATAAGATTCATATCTCCGATTGTGGTGGGAATAGTTTTGGATGCAATGTTTATAGTGGTTGCAAAAATTCATAAGAAAAGAGGTGAGAGAAGTGCAGAAGGAAAGAGGAAAAGGCTTGGAATTAATTGAAAAGCTAATCAGAAAACAGTCCGGAGTGGATAATATGGATGATCCACCAGAGTGTTATGGCTGGTTCTATCAGCCAAAGAGACCGGTAGTTAAAGATTGTAAGGAAGAAAGGTAAGGGTGATTGTTATGAAATCAATTAAGACAAGTAAGTTGGTGGTAATAATGTTAACCATGGTATTGATGGTGCCAGCGTTTGGTTCTATTGTGACTAAGGCAGCGAATGATTTAGATAGAGCTTGGTCGTTTAGCTTGCAGGCTAATTCAGGTGTATATTCATTGTCAGATTTCCGTATTAAGGAAGATGATAGCTCTATATATGTAAAAACCGATGCTATGAGTGGAACTCTGTCATCAGTATATTTTAAGGCATATGGTGCAAGAGATATCTATGGTACAAATTATGCAGATTGTACTTATGGTGGTAGAAATTATTATGTAAGTTATTCTGGTACAAGATATGTTATGTGGAATACTGTATATGAAAGTAAAGATGCTAATGGTAATAGATTATATAATGCTGCTGCGCTTGCAGGAAGAAGTAAAGTAGGAACTGGAACTGCTTCTGGATATTGGAGTCCCGATACAACAGGAATCTATTCACATATGCCATATTAATTTAGGGGGTTAATATGCTTCGTTTAGAAATTAAGAAAGTATTTGAAAGTAAATCATTTTTATTATCGTTAATTCTAGGTATGTTGATTGTGTTGCTTCAAGCATCTTGGGTGAAAAAATACTTGGAAGTTGCATATATGGACAGTGAATCTTTAGTATACTCAAGGATTGCAGATGTTTCATTTTTGCAGGGGTGGATAGGACAGGATCCTTTTTCTGCGTATGCGTATATGTTTTATCTTGTTCTGTTTCCAATGTTGGCTGCTATGCCGTATGGAGCAAATCATTTTAAAGAACACAAGTTAGGTTATGATAAAAATGTAATATGTAGAATTGGTAAAAGAAAATATTTTATTACGAAGTATATTGCTGCATTTTTTTCCGGAGGTATGGTGGTTACCATACCTTCGGTAATATCTTTAATGTGGTCTATGACGTGGTTACCTTTAATTCCTATAGATTTGAGTATGGCATATACAGGTGTAAATGTTGATTCGCTTTGGGGAGAAATCTTTTTTGAACACCCCTTATTATATGCACTCCTATATATAGCGTTGGATTTTGTGATAGCTGGAGTATTTTCAACTTGTTCATTAGCTCTTACGTTTATAGTAAAAAGTGAATTTCAAATAATGATTTTTCCTATGTTAATAAATATTTTTTTGGTTGAATTATTAAATTATGCTCCAGGGGTGTTGGGAAAAGTTTGTAGGATGGTACCTTATTGTTATGTTTCTCCATATTCGTTAGTGGCTGTAAGTGGATGGGAAATAATACTCAGTTTAAGTATACTAATGGTAGTAACACTTTTTACTTATTATTATGTTGGAAGGAAGGGAGATGTTTTATAATGGCTAAAAAAACAAAAGTAATATTGTTATTCGCGATTGTTGCATTATTTATTGTGGTGTGGGGATGCATTGTAATAAATCAAAATAGAATTTATGATTTAAAAAATGATAATACCAAGGTTGGTATAGGACAAAAGGTAGAATTCGAAGATATAAGTTATACTATTACATCTGCAAAAATGTATGACATAGAGGCTTTTGTTAAAGAATATCCAGATTGCGCTTGGCTGCATTCACAGAGGTGGATATTGAATAAAATGCAAGAAGATAATGATGTTAGGATATTATGTTATAGCTTGTTTGTTGAAACAGGAGATAAAGAACAAAAAGAGATTCCTATAATACTTGATGAACATAGACTGAGTAATGGGATGTGGAGAACTACTTATGATCTCCCTCTAATATATTGTCTTAATGAAGGAACTGATTTAGAGGTAAGCTTAAATAGTTCAACTACAATAGTTGTTCCGGTAGTTCTTGTAAAGGATGAAATACCAGAGAAAGATTGGAATAATCTCACGAAAAAAAATATAGGTATGGAAGTAGTTGTGTCTTTTCAACCAGAACTGAAATGTATTGAGTTTGATGATGTGGAATACATTAGTGCAAGTGAAACAGATGTTGAAGAATTTAACGTTCTAAAGAAACAGGCTGCTGAATTGGAGTCAAATGAAAGTTCGGAAATTACAATATTAGAAGATAATGTTAAAGAAGGCAAAGAAGGAAATATGGAAGGTCTTCATTTTAAAATAGAAAATTTTGATGAGGTGGATGTTAATACAATTCATCAACAGGAATATAATTGTAATTTTGATATTCAAAAGTTAATGGACGAAGGTAATGAAGTAAGATTGTATGCTTGTAGTTATTCTGTTGCTAATAATAATGAAAAATTGGTTGAATTTGCGCCTGTTGATACGAGGATATATGTATTTATAGATGGGACAATTATGGCGGGAATGGAGTATGCAGGAATAAAAAATGCTTCCAATGAAGGCACAAAATCAGAAGGTTACCTTGTGGTTGAGCCTGGAAAGTGCGTAACTGTTGATGTAGTGTATATTGCATTATGGTCTAATTCTAGTGAGTACGAAAGTATTAACGAACAAACAGAGTGGGCATTGGAACAGGAGGATAGTTTCTATTTTATGTACAATCCGTCTGGTAATTTTATTAATAGTCTTGAAGATAAAAGGGCGTTATTTATTAAATTACAGTGATTTTCGGAGGCAATATATGGAGATAGAATTTGATAATGTTTATAAATGTATAGCAGGGAAACCAATATTAAAAGATATTAATTATAAATTTTTCGGCGGAAAGATTTATGGATTAAGAGGAAAAAATGGATGTGGAAAAACAATGCTTATGAGAAGTATTGCTGGTCTTATGAAGCCAACTAACGGAAGAATATTAATTAATAAAAAAGAATTATATAAGGATATAGAAATACCTGATAGCATAGGAGTTTTGATCGAAAATCCTGCGTTTTTACCAGAGTATTCAGGGTTTAAAAATCTTAAATATTTGGCTGATATAAAAAATCAAATTACAGAGGAAGAGATAAGATGCGTTTTAAATAAAGTAGGACTTGATAGTAATGATAAAAGAATAGTAAGAAAATATTCGTTAGGTATGAAACAAAAACTTGGAATTGCTGCAGCTATTATGGAAAAACCCAGTATAGTTTTATTGGATGAGCCAATAAATGCATTAGATGAAAGTGGGGTAGAAAAAGTAAAAAAATGTATTATGGATTTAAAAGAGGACAATAGAATTATTATTGTAGCTTGTCATGATAGAGATGAACTAAATTATTTATCCGATACGATTATATTAATGTCAGAAGGAAAAATTATCGGGGAGGAATAGATATGCTTATTAATTTAATTGTGTCTGAAGTAAAACATGATATTCTTCGGCATAAGTGGCGTTATTTTAGCTTCTTTTTGTTTATGACAATTACAATACTAGGTAAATGCTTTTATATGTCAGAGGCTGGCATAGGTGATTTTGGAATTTTTGGATTGAATGCTAGTAATATTTTGTTAGGAATTCCTAGATACGTTTTTTATGCAGATAACCAGATAGTTGTTCCTGCAGGATGGATAGTTATGCTACTTTTTATACCATTTATTGTTGGTGATTGGTGTGAGTATGAGCTTTGCGGGATAGGTGTATATAAAATATTGTTATCTGGTAGAAAAAACTGGTGGATTGCAAAATTTACTAGCGTTTTTGTAGGAGCAATCATATACATAGCAATATATTTTTTGAGCCAAATTCTGATAACGATTATTTTAAATGGTGATTTAATCGAAGCTTCAGACGATATATGGCTATATAATTCAGGGTACAGTAGAATGCTTTCTGAGATAACTACATTCTATTTGTACACAATTGCAATGCCGTGTGTAAGCTTTATTACATTTTTTGTTTGTTCATTTGTGTTAAGCTTAATATGCGGTTCAGTAAAAAGCTTTATGATGATAACGATATACATTGTTCTTGGTGTTTTTTATACAAGTCCATATTTTATCGGAAATCAGCTTATGTTACTGAGGAGTACTCATTTTGATTCGCAAGGTATTGATATTATAGATAGCATATTTATTGATTTGATACTAATAATTGGTGGTTATGCTATTGGAAGAAGCTATATACACAACAAGGATTTGATATAATGGAGCGAGTATTAGTTGCAAAACTCCAAAAACTTATTTAGAACAGTAGACTTATTCTTATTACTAGAATATATAAATCCTACTGTTCTTTTTTCTATTTCTTTTTCTAAAGGTAATTCCACAATCTTACCAGCTTCAAGATAATCTAAGGCGAATTCCCTAACTACGCTGGCTACACCCATACCGATAGAGGCGAAGTCTATGAGAAGGTCCATATTATTAACCTCTAGGACTTGGTTAGGATAGATACCTTCTGATGCAAGGTATGAGTCAATGTGGGTTCTGGTTACATTGTTTTTCTCAAGGAGCATAAGGTTAGATTTTTCTAATATATCCTTGATAGACAGCTTGTTTTTTGTAGTGGTTCCGGAACCGGAACCATCTCTTACAGGGCTGTTTGAACCATCTGTTGCATTAGCTTCTGATTCATCTAATGCAGAAGCGTTGTCCTCACTGATAAATGATGTAATATTTCCAGCAAACATCCATTGATATTCGTTCTCCTGAGGAACATGGTCAGTTTCTCTTAGGTGCAGGTTATCCAGATAACTATCTGATGTAACAAATATATCATGAATAGTAGTAAGCTCCTTGTATGTAAAGCCTTTGGGTATATCTGTCTCGCAGATAAGCCCCAGGTCAATTTTGCCCTCGGCTAAGAGATTTAAAGTGTTCTTAGTAGAGTGACAACGAATAGTAACCTTAATATGAGGATTCTCATCGATGAAATCCTTAAGGTAATCTAATAATATATGCTTACAAAGGGAAGTACTAACACCTATCTTAAGCTGACCTATACCCAAATCGTGAATCTTCTTAATCTCATCCTCGGCCTGGTTAATGCTGTCAAATGCATTGCCTATATGTTGGTATAATATCTCACCTTCCTCTGTTAATGATACACCCTTAGAGGTACGGGAGAAGAGGGTGACTCCTAAGCCTTTTTCTAAGTTGGATATGGATTTACTAATAGCAGGCTGGCTGATAAACAATTTGTCTGCTGCCTTGCTAATGTTGCCAAGAGATGCAACAGTGTAAAATATTCTGTAATTATTCAAATTTTCGTACATTTTTTATCTCCTTAAGCTATAAAACGAAATAATAACTATATGTAATATATCATCAATTAGCTATAACTTCAAGTTATATCAGATATTCTTATTATATATTTTAATTATATTTTTATATATGTTACAATGCACTGAATAATAGGATACATATAAATAAGTGTACAAATATTAATAATAAATGGAGGTAACCGATATGGGTATGACAATGACACAGAAAATACTTGCTAAGCATGCTGGTTTAGACTCAGTTGTAGCTGGTCAGTTAATCGAGGCAGACTTAGATTTAGTATTAGGTAATGACGTTACTACACCAGTAGCGATTCATGAGATGGAGAAGTTTAATAAGAAGGATGTCTTCGATAAGGAGAAGATTGCACTTGTTATGGACCATTTCACACCTAATAAGGATATTAAGAGTGCTGAGCATTGTAAGTGTGTAAGAGAGTTCTCATGTGCTAATCAGATTAAGAATTACTTTGATGTAGGAGAGATGGGTATTGAGCATGCACTTCTTCCTGAGAAGGGACTTATCGTTGCAGGTGAGACTTGTATCGGTGCAGATTCACATACATGTACATATGGTGCGTTAGGTGCATTTTCAACAGGTGTTGGAAGTACTGATATGGCAGCAGGTATGGCAACTGGTAAGGCTTGGTTCAAGGTTCCATCAGCTATTAAGTTTAATATAGTTGGCGAGAAGGCCCCTTGGATTAGTGGTAAGGATGTTATCCTTCACATCATCGGTATGATTGGTGTAGACGGAGCTTTATACAAGTCTATGGAGTTTGTAGGTGAGGGAATTAAGAACCTTACTATGGATGATAGATTTACTATTGCAAATATGGCTATTGAGGCTGGTGCTAAGAATGGTATCTTCCCAGTTGATGAGCTTACTGAGGAGTATATGAAGGAGGCTTCTACTAAGACCTGGACTAAGTACGAGGCTGATGCTGACGCAGAGTATGATGAGGAGTACACTATTGACTTGTCAACACTTAAGCCAACAGTTGCATTTCCACATCTTCCAGAGAATACAAAGACTATCGATGAGGTAGGGGATATAAAGATTGACCAGGTTGTAATTGGTTCATGTACTAATGGACGTATCTCAGATATGAGAATTGCAGCTGAGATTATGAAGGATAAGAAGGTTGCAAAGGGACTTAGAGTTATCATTATTCCTGGTACACAGAAGATATACCTTCAGATGATTAAGGAAGGCCTTGCAGAAATCTTTATCAATGCAGGAGCTATTGTCTCAACTCCAACCTGTGGACCATGTCTCGGTGGACATATGGGTGTTATGGCAGCAGGTGAGAAGTGTGTATCAACTACAAACCGTAACTTTGTTGGTCGTATGGGTCATGTTGATTCAGAGGTTTATCTTGCAAGCCCTGCTGTTGCAGCTGCATCAGCTATTACTGGTAAGATTAGCTGCCCATGTGAGATCATGAACTAGGAGGTATATATAATGAAAGCATTCGGAACAGTACATAAATATGGTGACAATGTAGATACAGATGTAATTATTCCAGCTAGATATCTTAATTCATCAGACCCGGCAGAGCTTGCAAAAAGCTGTATGGAGGATATCGATAAGGATTTCGTAAACCGTGTAAAGCCAGGAGATATTATGGTGGCTAATAAGAACTTTGGATGTGGCTCATCCAGAGAGCATGCGCCTATAGCTATAAAGGCTTCAGGTATTTCTTGTGTTATAGCAGAGACATTTGCAAGAATCTTCTATAGAAATGCTATTAACATAGGACTTCCTATTATAGAGTGTCCTGAGGCTGCACAGGGTATCGACGCAGGAGATCAGGTTGAAATCGACTTCGACAGCGGTATGATTTACAACAAGACTAAGGGAACTGAGTTTAAGGGTCAGGCATTCCCACCATTTATGCAGGAGATAATTAAGAACGAGGGACTTATAAATTATATTAATAATAAGTAGTTTTGGAGGATATAAAAATGATTTGCAATATAGCAGTTATTAAGGGTGACGGTATCGGTCCCGAGGTAGTTTCTGAGGCTATGAAGGTACTTGATGCAGTTGCAGCTAAGTATGGACATACATTTAACTATGAGCAGCTTCTTATGGGAGGATGTTCGATAGATGCTCACGGGGTGCCTCTTACAGACGAGGCGGTAGCAAGGGCAAAGGCAGCAGATGCTGTACTTCTTGGTTCTATAGGTGGTAATACTTCAACTTCACCATGGTATAAGCTTCCACCAAACTTAAGACCAGAGGCAGGACTCCTTAAGATTCGTAAGGAGCTTGGACTTTTCGCAAACCTTAGACCAGCTCTTTTATACAAGGAGTTAAAGGGTGCATGTCCTCTTAAGGAGGAGATTGCTGATAAGGGCTTTGATATGATGATTATGAGAGAGCTTACCGGTGGTCTTTACTTCGGTGATAGAGAGACTAAGGAAATTGATGGTGTAATGACTGCCATTGATACCCTTACATATAATGAGAATGAGATTAGAAGAATCGCGATTAAGGGCTTTGACATTGCTATGAAGCGTCGTAAGAAGGTTACAAGCGTTGATAAGGCAAATGTACTTGATTCTTCAAGACTTTGGAGAAAGGTAGTAGAAGAGGTGGCTAAGGATTATCCAGAGGTTACTTACGAGCATATGTTAGTTGATAACTGTGCTATGCAGCTTGTAAAGGATCCTGCTCAGTTCGATGTGGTTCTTACGGAGAATATGTTTGGTGATATCCTTTCAGATGAGGCTTCAATGATTACAGGCTCTATCGGAATGCTTGCATCAGCATCACTTAATGAGACTAAGTTCGGTATGTATGAGCCAAGTGGTGGTTCAGCGCCGGATATAGCAGGACAGAACAAGGCTAACCCTATTGCAACTATTCTTTCTGCAGCTATGATGCTTAGATACACATTTGATATGGATAAGGAAGCTGATGCTATAGAGGCAGCAGTTCAGCAGGTACTTGTGGAGAATTACAGAACCTGTGATATCGTATCAGAGGGTACACAGCTTGTAAGCTGTTCAGATATGGGTGACCTTATCGCAGCAAGAGTATAAAATGTTGATTATAACTATCAGGAGGTGCCTGATAGCAAAATAAAAGGAGACGATAAAATGAAGAGTGATAACGTAAAAACAGGTATGCAGCAGGCTCCACACAGAAGCTTGTTTAACGCACTTGGAATGACAGAGGAAGAGCTTTCTAAGCCATTAGTTGGTATCGTTTGCTCATACAATGAGATTGTTCCAGGTCACATGAACCTTGATAAGATAGCTCAGGCTGTTAAGCTTGGAGTTGCCGCAGCAGGCGGTACACCTATTATGTTCCCTGCTATCGCAGTATGTGATGGTATTGCTATGGGACATATCGGTATGAAGTATTCTCTTGTAACAAGAGATTTGATTGCAGATTCAACTGAGGCTATGGCATTAGCTCATCAGTTTGATGCCCTTGTTATGATTCCTAACTGTGATAAGAATGTTCCAGGACTTCTTATGGCAGCAGCAAGAGTAAATGTTCCAACTGTGTTTGTATCAGGTGGTCCAATGCTTGCAGGTCATGTTAAGGGTCATAAGACTTCCCTTTCATCTATGTTCGAGGCTGTTGGTTCATACGCAGCAGGAACAATGACTGAGGATGATGTTAAGGATTTTGAGTGTAATGCTTGTCCAACCTGTGGTTCATGCTCAGGTATGTACACAGCAAACTCTATGAACTGTCTTACTGAGGCACTTGGTATGGGACTTCCTGGTAATGGTACAATCCCAGCAGTATACTCAGAGAGAATTAAGCTTGCTAAGCACGCTGGTATGGCAGTTATGGAGATGTATAGGAAGAATATCAGACCAAGAGATATTATCACTAAGGATGCAATCTTAAATGCACTTACAGTAGATATGGCACTTGGATGTTCAACAAACTCTATGTTACATATTCCTGCAATTGCACATGAAATCGGATTTGATTTTGATATTGCTATGGCAAATGAAATCAGTGCTAAGACACCTAACCTTTGTCATCTTGCTCCAGCAGGTCCTACATATATGGAAGACTTAAATGAGGCCGGTGGTGTGTATGCAGTTATGAATCAGCTTAAGGAGTTAGGACTTCTTAAGGAGGATTGTATGACTGTAACAGGTAAGACAATCGGTGAGGCTGTTGATGGAGTGAAGAATAGAAATCCAGAGGTTATAAGACCTCTTGATAATCCATATAGTAAGACAGGTGGTCTTGCAGTACTTAAGGGTAACCTTGCACCAGATGGATCTGTTGTTAAGCGTTCAGCAGTTGTTGCAGAGATGATGCAGCATGAGGGACCAGCAAGAGTATTCGAGTGTGAAGAGGATGCAATCGCTGCAATTAAGGGTGGTAAGATTGTAGCAGGAGATGTAGTAGTAATCAGATATGAGGGTCCTAAGGGTGGTCCTGGTATGAGAGAAATGCTTAACCCAACATCAGCTATCGCTGGTATGGGACTTGGCTCTACAGTAGCTCTTATCACTGATGGACGTTTCTCAGGAGCAAGCCGTGGAGCTTCTATCGGACACGTTTCACCTGAGGCAGCTGTGGGCGGACCAATCGCTCTTATTGAAGAGGGAGATATCATTTCCATCGATATCGAGGCTTGTACATTAAATGTTAAGCTTTCAGATGAGGAATTAGCTGCTCGTAAGGCTAAATGGCAGCCAAGAGAGCCAAAGGTAACTACAGGATATCTTGCAAGATACGCTAAGATGGTAACTTCAGGTAACAGAGGAGCTGTACTTGAGTTCTAGTTGCAAGGATATATAATAAAGATGTGTTAATAAAAAGAAAACTATAAACTAAGAATTAAAGTCCAAGGACTTAAGTTAGATAAAAAGGAGAATGACCATGAAACAATTAACAGGCTCAGAAATTATTATTGAGTGCTTAAAAGAGCAGGGCGTTGACACGGTATTTGGTTATCCAGGTGGAACCATACTTAACGTATATGATGCACTTTACAAGCACCAGGATGAAATCAATCACATTTTAACCTCTCATGAGCAGGGCGCAGCTCACGCAGCAGACGGTTATGCAAGAGCAACAGGTAAGGTTGGTGTATGTATGGCTACATCAGGCCCTGGTGCTACAAACCTTGTAACAGGTATTGCAACAGCATATATGGATTCTATTCCTGTTGTAGCAATTACAGCTAACGTAGGTGTATCACTTCTTGGTAAGGACAGCTTCCAGGAGGTTGATATCGCAGGAGTGGTAATGCCTATTACAAAGCACAGCTTCATCGTTAAGAATGTACACGAGCTTGCAGATACAATTAGAAGAGCATTTAAGATTGCACAGACTGGTAGACCAGGCCCTGTACTTGTGGATGTAACTAAGGATGTTACAGCTAATGTTGCAGACTTCGAGCCTAAGGCACCAGAACCAATCGAGAGAAAGGTTACATCAATTAAGGCTGACAGTCTTGATGATGCAATCAGAATGATTGAGAAGGCTAAGAGACCATTTATCTTAGCAGGTGGTGGTGTTATTACAGCAGGTGCAACTGAGGAGTTAAAGAAGTTCGCTGAGAAGATTGACGCTCCAGTATGTGATACTCTTATGGGTAAGGGTGCATTTGACAATACAAGTGACAGATATACAGGAATGATTGGTATGCATGGTACAAAGGTATCAAACTTTGCTGTTAATAAGGCTGACCTTGTAATCGTTGTTGGCGCAAGATTCTCAGACAGAGTTATCGGTAATGCAGATAAGTTTGCAGTAAATGCAAAGATTATCCATATAGATGTAGATCCAGCTGAGATTGATAAGAATATCTTAGTTGAGTGTAGCGTAATCGGAGATGCTAAGGAAGTTCTCAAGATGATTTCTTCAAGAGTTAAGTCAGCTGACCATAAGGATTGGATGGATCAGATAGCTGAGCTTAAAGAGAAGTTCCCATGTGTAGATGACTACAATGAGTTCTCAGGCCCTGGTATTATCAATAAGATTTACGAGGTAACAGAGGGTAAGGCTACAATTACTACAGATGTTGGACAGCACCAGATGTGGGCTGCACAGCACTACAAGTACACTCGTCCAAGACAGCTTCTTAGCTCAGGCGGACTTGGTACTATGGGATTCGGTCTTGGTGCTTGTATGGGTGCTAAGGTTGGTATGCCAGAGAATATTACAATCAATATCGCTGGTGATGGATGCTTCAGAATGAACATGCAGGAGGTTGCTACAGCAGCCAGATACAACATTCCAATAATCGAGGTTGTTATTAATAACCACGTACTTGGTATGGTTAGACAGTGGCAGACATTGTTCTATGACAAGAGATATTCTAATACAATACTTAATGATGGTGTTGATTTCGTTAAGGTTGCAGAGGCTCTTGGTGCTACAGGTATGAGAGCAACAAATCTTGCAGAGTTTGAGGATGCACTTAAGAAGGCTATAGAGATGAATAAGCCAGTTGTTATCGAGTGCTTAATTGACCAGGATGATAAGGTATGGCCAATGGTTGCAGCAGGTGCAGCACTTGAGACTTGCTTCGATAAGAACGATTTAGAGAATAAGTAATTAAGGGAGGATTTAAAAATGGCAAGAGTATTTAATTTTTCAGCAGGACCTTCAGTTTTACCTGAGGTAGTTTTAAAGCAGTGTGCAGAGGATATGATGGATTACAAGGGCTCAGGAATGAGTGTTATGGAGATGAGCCATCGTTCAAAGGTATACGATAACATCATCAAGGAAGCAGAGCAGGATTTAAGAGATCTCTTAGAGATTCCTGACAATTACAAGGTGCTTTTCCTTCAGGGTGGTGCTTCACAGCAGTTCGCAGCTGTACCACTTAACCTTATGAAGAATGGTGTTGCTGATTATATTATCACTGGACAGTGGGCTAAGAAGGCATATGAAGAGGCTCAGAAGTACGGTAAGGCAAATGCTATCGCTTCTTCAGCAGATAAGACCTTCTCATATATTCCAGATTGTTCAGACCTTCCTATATCAGAGGATGCAGATTATGTACATATCTGCCACAACAATACAATCTACGGAACTACATTTAAGGAGCTTCCTAACACTAAGGGTAAGATTCTTGTAGCTGATATGTCATCAGACATTCTTTCACAGCCTGTAAATGTATCAGATTACGGTATGATTTACTTTGGTGTTCAGAAGAACGTTGGACCAGCAGGTGTTGTTATTGCAATCATCAGAGAAGACTTAATCAGAGATGATGTAAATCCAGCAACTCCTACAATGCTTAAGTATAAGACTCAGGCTGACAACGATTCTCTTTACAATACACCTCCATGCTACGGTATCTACGTATGTGGTCTTGTATTCAAGTGGGTTAAGGAGATGGGTGGCCTTGCTGCTATGAAGGTTCACAATGAGAAGAAGGCAGCTATCCTTTATGATTTCCTTGATTCTTCAAAGATGTTCAAGGGAACAGTTGAGAAGAAGGATCGTTCACTTATGAATGTACCATTCGTAACTGGTAACGATGACCTTGACGCTAAGTTCGTTAAGGAAGCAACAGCAGCAGGCTTTGTAAACCTTAAGGGACACAGATCAGTAGGTGGTATGAGAGCATCTATCTACAATGCTATGCCAATCGAGGGCGTAGAGAAGCTTGTACAGTTCATGAAGGACTTCGAAGCAGCAAATTCATAAGAATTAAGGGAGAGAATAAAAATGACAAAGATAAATTGCTTAAATCCTATAGCAGCTTGCGGTATGGATTTATTTACAGATAATTATGAGACAGTAGACAATTTTGCAGATGCTGAGGCAGTTTTAGTTAGAAGTGCTTCTATGCACGAGCTTGAGCTTTCAGACAACCTTCTTTCAGTAGCTAGAGCAGGTGCTGGTGTTAACAATATTCCACTTGATAAGTGCGCTGAGAAGGGTATCGTAGTATTCAACACTCCAGGTGCTAACGCTAATGGTGTTAAGGAGCTTGTTATCGCAGGTCTTATGCTTGCAAGCCGTGACCTTATGGGTGGATATAACTGGGTTAAGGAGAACGCTACAGTAGAGACACTTGCTAAGGATGTTGAGAAGCAGAAGGCTAAGTATGCTGGTAACGAGGTTATGGGTAAGAAGCTTGGTGTTATCGGTCTTGGTGCTATCGGTGCTAAGGTTGCAAATGCAGCTACTCATCTTGGTATGGATGTATATGGTTATGACCCATATGTTTCAGTTGATGCAGCTTGGATGCTTTCTAGAAACGTAAAGCACATTACTAATGTAGAAGATATCTATAGAGAGTGTGATTATATTACGCTTCACGTTCCAGCTCTTGATTCAACAAAGGGTATGATTAATGCTGATGCTATGGCTATGATGAAGGACGGAGTTAAGATTCTTAACTTCTCAAGAGATGCCCTTGTAAATGATGCAGATATGCTTGCTGCACTTGATTCAGGAAAGGTTGCAAGATATGTAACTGACTTCCCTAATGCAGTAATCGCAGGACATGATAAGGTTGTTACACTTCCACACCTTGGTGCTTCAACTGAGGAGTCAGAGGATAACTGTGCTATTATGGCTGTTAAGCAGACTAAGGACTTTATCGAGAATGGTAATATTAAGAACTCTGTAAACTACCCAGCATGTGACGCAGGTAAGTGTACAGCAGCTTCAAGACTTACAGTATGCCACAAGAATATTCCTAACATGCTTACTAGATTTACAGGTGCATTCTCAGATAAGGGAATCAACGTATCAGATATGGTAAGTAAGTCAAGAGGAGATTGGGCATACACAATCCTTGATACAGCAGAGAAGGCTGATGCAGATATGGTTAAGACTATCGAGGCTATCGACGGCGTTGTTAAGGTAAGAGTATTGTAATGTGCGCGTAGCAATGAGCCATGCACAGATGAGCGTAATATGGCTGTTGTGAGCTTGTTCACAATCAGACATATTTAAGCGAAGATGTATACGGCGAATGCCGCGACAGTGAGCAAGCTTGCTTGCGAACCTGTCGGCATGGTATTAAATTTTGGAGGATTTATAAAATGAGTGATAAGTTAAAGGTTGGTATCCTTGGTGGTACCGGTATGGTTGGACAGCGTTTTATCGCATTACTTGAGAATCATCCTTGGTTTGAGGTAACTACAATTGCAGCAAGCCCAAGAAGTGCTGGTAAGACTTACGCAGAGGCAGTAGGCGACAGATGGAAGATGACTACTCCAATGCCAGAGGCTGTTAAGAACCTTGTAGTATACAATGTAAATGAGGTTGAGAAGGTTGCAGCTACAGTAGACTTCGTATTCTCAGCAGTAGATATGTCTAAGGACGAGATTAAGGCTATTGAGGATGCATATGCTAAGACTGAGACTCCTGTAGTTTCTAATAACTCAGCACACAGATGGACACCAGATGTTCCTATGGTAGTGCCTGAGATTAACCCAGACCACATGAAGGTTATTGACTTCCAGAAGAAGAGACTTGGTACAACTAGAGGATTTGTTGCAGTTAAGCCTAACTGTTCAATTCAGTCATATGCACCAGTTCTTACTGCTTGGAAGGAGTTTGAGCCATATGAGGTAGTTGCTACAACATATCAGGCTATATCAGGTGCTGGTAAGACATTTAAGGATTGGCCAGAGATGGTTGAGAATATCATTCCATTCATCGGTGGTGAGGAAGAGAAGTCTGAGAAGGAGCCACTTAGAATCTGGGGTAAGATTGAGGATGGCGTAATCGTTCCAGCGGATGATGTAAAGATTACATGTCAGTGTATCAGAGTTCCAGTTCTTAATGGACATACTGCAGCAGTATTTGTTAAGTTTAGAAAGCAGCCTACTAAGGAGCAGCTTATCCAGAAGTTAGTAGAGTTCAAGGGTGCACCTCAGGAGTTAGGACTTCCAAGTGCTCCAAAGCAGTTCATCCAGTATATGGAGGAGGACAACAGACCACAGGTTACTCTTGATGTTGACTACGAGAACGGAATGGGTGTAAGCGTAGGACGTATCCGTGAGGATTCAATCTATGATTGGAAGTTTGTTGGACTTTCACACAACACTGTAAGAGGAGCAGCAGGTGGCGCAGTTCTTTGCGCTGAGCTTCTTAAGGCACAGGGATATATTACTAAGAAATAATAAGGAAATTATATAAAAGAGATAAGCATTGTCGCGGTGCTTATCTCTTTGTTTTATGTAAACTAGTTTTTTATTATATAAATTTTTAAAGAAATTCTAAAAAACCCAACAATTATCATTTTTAATCTGTCTATATATATGTAAAAAAATAAATTGCATAATATCGACACGTTTTGTATAATTTCTGTGTCGTTATAAATGCAAATTTAATGAAAAGGAGAATAAAGATGAAGAAGAAAATTTTAGTATTAGCAATGTGTTTAAGTATTGTAGGTGCCATAACAGGCTGTGGGGATGACAAGAAAAAGGAAAATGAGAAAGTAGATTCAAAGACTACTACAGAGGCAGTGGTTAATGATGATACTGCTGTAGCAGATACAACTACTGAGGCATCTTCTGAAAGCGTAGAAGAAGCAGAAGGAACAGGAACCTGTTGGATTATGGAGCAGGATTTATCACTGTCTACAATTGCCTCACCTACGGATGCATTAACCATGTGTGTAACAGCACATGCTATAGATAGTGAAGATAATGTTGAGTTGCCTATAAAAGCAGATTATTTTAATAGATTCACCTATGTGGGAGTAGATGATGTACAATATGCTTCTGTGGAGGAAGCCCTTGCATCTGACTCATGTCAAAAAATGGTAAAGCCAGAAGACACAAGTGATAAAATAGGCTATGGTCCTACAACAGAGTTTTATAATGATAAGTATATTCCTACATATGGTCATATTTCAGTTATGAATCCTACAGGTGAAGAGGTTACATACGCCGAGTGTGTAGAAAATGGCTGGTTTTATGTGGAGAATCCTTATGGGAGCTTTTTGAACCAGGGTAATACTGATGAAATAGGAGATTTCAATCAGGATGGAGACAATGATGATAAGGATACATTAGATTATTATGTTAGTATATGGGGAGCTCCAACATATTTCAAAGCATATAATGTGGAGAGCCAAGAAGCCTATGATGCATCAAACACTGATGAAGGAACACAATGGTTTATTGATAATTATCGTGAGGGTGGAGTATTTATGACTGCAGTAGGTTGGGAGTTTGATGAATATGTAATATTATTTATGTTGACAGATACTTACTATTATGAATCATGGAATATGGAAATATCTAATTCTATTTACTACAGTAGAGTACTTTGGGATGAGTTAGGTTATTACAATGGCCTTTCATATCTTAAAGATAAATCAGGAAAGTAACATATTCAAAGGAGAGTAAACTATGGATGAACAATATATAGCACAGCTGGTTTATAATTTACAGTGTGGCGACCAGCAGGCATTTGAAGAATTATATAATCAAACCAATAAAATGGTTTACTTTATATGCAAGAATCTCCTTAATAATGAGGAGGATGCAAAGGATGTAATGCAGGATGTATACATTACTGCCTATTATAAGATTGGTCAGCTTACTGAACTGGGTAAATTTCAGGCATGGATTAATCAGATTGCAGTAAATAAGTGTAAGAATCATCTGGCGAAGAACAAGCCTGTACTTATGGCTCCTGAAGAGTTTAATGATACATTACTAGAGGAGAACGAGCTTTTCTTGCCAGAGGAGTACATAATCGAGAAGGAAAAACGTAAAATCATAATGAATATTATGAGAAAAAGCCTTTCAGATATACAGTATAACACAGTAATATTATACTATTTTAATGGATTATCAGTTTACGAGATAGCTGATATTATGGAGTGTCCGCCAGGAACTGTAACCTACAGACTTAGTGTTGCTAGGGCTAAGATTAAAGAGGGAGTATTGCTGTATGAGAACAAGAGTGAGGACAAGCTTTATTCTGTTGCAGCTATACCTTTCCTTGTCAGTCTGTTTGCAGCGGAGGCAAGCGGCTTAATAGTACCAAATGTTTTGCCGGAAATAATGACAGCTTTAACCGGTACAGCAGGTACTGTTATAGCTGGTATGACAAATGTTACATTTGCAGAGAATGTAGCTGCAGATATGAGTCAAACTATGATGCAATCAGGAACTGAGATGATGAGTCAGGTAGGTCAGGGTATGATGCAACCAGGACAGAATATGATGAATCAGGCAGGATACGGTTCATATGAGATGCCTGCAGGTCAGGGTCAGGGTATGACACAGCCTGGTTATGAAGCATATGGTATGACGGAAGCGAGTGGAGCTCCTGTGACTACAGGTGCTGCTACAAATATGGCATCAAATGTACCAGTGGTAGCCAAAGCTACTTCAATGGCGCTTAAAACCAAAATAGCCATAGGAATAGCATCAGTAGCCCTTCTTTGTGGAGGAATTGCATTGGTGCTAAACATAAACAAGGATGACAAGGATAAGAATAAGGACAATAAAACTGAGACAACTACTGAACAAAGTGTTGTTAATACCACAGAGGAGGCTGAGAGCGTAACTACAGAAGTTACATCAGAGGAATCTACAGAGGAACAGCTTATTTCATCCCATTCGGGTGTTGTATCCGTATTTGATATTGGATACAATAAAACCAGTGATGCTCCATATCTTGACGATATGATGTCTCTTAGATTCACCATGGATGGAACAAGCTATAATTTCCCTATAGATTACAGTGATTTCTTCGTAGGTTGGAAGTATGTGGATGAGTCTATGGAGGATGAGATTCAGGAAGAGATAGAATATAAGGAAGCTTTGAAGTCTATAAGTCTTGAGTCAGCAGAGTCTTCAGGCTTTTGGGTAACAAATCCTAAATATGATGAGAAGCTTCAGGTTAGAATTAATGTATCTAACTATAATAAGGAACCAGTTAAGGCTATTGATGGAACTATTAATTCAATTTATGTAGGAATGGAAGGATGTGCTACCTATCCAGAGATGATTTTCCCTGGAAATATCACATTTGGTTCCTCTATGGATGCTGTTATAGATGCATATGGTACCGATTGTATTGTAGGTGTAACAGAATATACATATCATAATACATATTCTCTTTCCTACTCCAAGGATAGTGAAGATGTTAAGGAAGAGCACAATGGTTACTACGATTACTTTGAGAGGGGAGTTAATGTAGTCTTTTCCTTTAACAATGAGAAGGAGCTTATAGCAGTAGGCTTATATATGGATCCTAGTAAGTTTTACACAGACAGAGTATTGCTTAATGAATTTATAGCAAGTGACAAGGATTATGGGACTATGTCTTACGAGGAAGCGTATGAATATCTTAACTCTTTGCCAGCAAATTACGAGAGAAAATTCCTTTCCTCAACTGATGGTATGCCTGAGGGTGAGTGTATGATTACAGGATACCTTAGAGATGATGAGGTTATCGTTATACCTGATACAATTAATGGTAATAAGGTAACTGCTATACATGATTATGCCTTTACTGATTTGGAAAATACGGTTGCTATCAGGGTGCCTGAGACAGTAACAGTAATCGGTGATGGAGCATTTATGGAGCTTAAAACAGTTTGTGTTATAACAGGACTGGAAAATGTTGTAAGTCTAGGTTCGGTTAGTATGGCAATAGGTGGAGATGATAGCTCAGGAACTGAGATTAAGGCAAAGATTAGGATGAATTCCTATGAGTATGCCACTAAGAAGGGAGAAAGACTAGATGATGATGGTACTCCTTTTGGCTTTGGAAAGCTTATAATATATGCTCCTGCCGGAAGTGATTCCTATAATAATTTATTACCACATGTAAGCTCAATTGGCGATGATATAATAGTTGAGACATATTAAAATAAACTGGAGGACTTGAATTATCAAGCCCTTCGGTTTATAATCTACATTAGAAGCAAGCATACTATATTTTAGACGATTAGAGGATGCTTATTTCAAATTATATAATAAGGAGACGAGTGTTTGAGAAACATTAATAAAAAGGAGATTGCAAGATAACCGGAAGGTTTTGCTTGCAACAATGAAACCTTCTGGAATTTCAACTATGTAATTAGAAGGCTAGATTAAGCCTATAAGATTTATTTTGAATTTTAGGAGGAAAAGAAATTGAATAATAATTATATTATCCGTATGGAGAAACCAGCAGACTACAGATTAGTTGAGGAGATGACTAAGAGAGCGTTTTGGAATGTATATGTTCCAGGATGTGACGAACACTATCTAACACATGTTATGAGAGAATCGGTAGACTTCGTACCAGAGCTTAATCTTATCTTGGAGTTAGATGGTAAGATAATTGCCAGTGTGAAGTATCTTAAATCCCGTTTGAAGGATGAAGATGGCAATATGAAGGAGATAGTATCCTTTGGACCACTTTGTGTGGAGCCTGATTATCATAGAAGTGGCTACGGAAAGGTGCTTTTAGAGTATTCATTTGATGTGGCTAAAAATCTGGGCTATGAGGTAATAACCAATTTTGGGGATCCTGCAAACTATGTTGCCAGAGGCTTTAAGTCCTGTCATAAGTATAATGTTTGCTTGGATGGGGATGTATATCATTCATCCCTGCTGGTTAAGGAATTGGTACCAGGAGTCTTGGATGGCAGAAAGTGGTACTTCTATGAAAGCCCAGTTGGAGAGCTGATGAGTGCAGAAGGCTTTGAAGAGTTTGATAAGACTTTCCCTGTTATGGAGAAGGCTTGGAGACCAAGTCAGGAGATTTTCTATATCCAGTGTCGTTCAACAATTGGTAACTAAGGGATAATAGCTGGCTCGTAGGTTTTAGAACCTGCGGGCTTTTTTATTTAAAGGATAGTAATATTTTGGCAAGAATAGTATTACATAGTAAGAATATAATGTGATATAATTTATATGATGTTTGGAACTATTTGATATTAAAGAGTAGGAAAAATAAAAAACATAATTTTAAAAAGGAGGTACTGTAGATGAAAAGTAAAAAAGGTTTAATTTCTATAATTGTTGGAATTGTAATTATGATAGTTGGAATTATTGTTATATTGTTAGCTACTGGAGTGATTGGAAATAAGAATGAAAAATACAGAGTAGTGTCCGTTGATTCTTATGAAGGCGATGTTAGTCTTTCGCGAGAAAACAAAGACAGTGATCTGTTTCAGGGTATGAATCTTAAATCAGGAGATAAGATTTCAACAGGTGGAATGTCAAATGTTCTTCTATTGGCTGATTCTGATAAGTCTTTGCTTGCAGGTGAGAATACCTGTTTTACTATAGAGGCAACAGGTAATGCAAAGAAAGGTAGAATATATATTAATTTAGAGTATGGAACTGCTCTTGTTACTATAGACAACAAATTAGCAGAAGAGGACTCCTTTGAGATAGACACTCCTAATGCTGCTTTGAGTGTTAGAGGAACAGTATTTGAGGTGACTTATAATAAGGAAACAGATGAAACCTTGCTCACTGTTAAAGAAGGATGTGTTGAGGTTGTAAATGACGTTTTATCTAAGCTTATAAATGCAGGAGAAAGTGTAGTTATTACTAATGATGAGATTGTGTATATTGATGAAGCTGAGGATGACATTGGTGCTACGGAGGACATAAATAATTCAGATGGTACGGATTCGCAGAATGGTGATGAAGAGTCTGATAATAATGGTGGTTCTTCAATAGATTCAAAAATTTTGACAGATGGTGTTGATGAGACAGAATGGCCACTTATTCTTAAGAATGAAGCAGAGATTGCTTCCCTTGAGTATTGTCTTGGTATTATGACAAAATGTAAGATAGATGGTCATGAAAATTATGTGGCTGAAGCCCTTATTGATTTAGATACAAATATATATTATAAAGAACCTTTTGAATTACTTGGTCATTTTCAAGAGGGGGATTATAATTATGAATGGTTCATGGTATACTACGTTTCTAAGTTGAATAAGGTGTATGGTCTTATGCCTAATGGAGCAATAAATGAATCTAATATTCCAGAAGACGCACATATAGTAGGGGATTATTTATACATAAATACAAATGTTCCAGAAGAGTATTGTATTGCTGAGGGGGTAGATATGGATGGGCTCACAAACTATGTAGTTGCTAATTATTACCTTCCTTGCCCTATGAGTGTATCTATTGATAATGTTGATGTATCTCAATTAAATAAAATTATTATAGAATACACATATGTTCTTGGCGATAAGGATGGAAATGTTTTATATGAGAAGAGTCCATTTGTTGCATATTTAGAGCCAGATGAAAGTGGAAGATATGTAATCACGTCAGTAGAAAAAAATAACTAATTTTTATAAAAGGAGACAGCATTATGAGTACATTTAATTCCCTTGAGGAAGCACAAGAGTTTTTCAAAAACGATACATTTGCCACTGTAAACGGTATGAAAATTGAAAGCCTTAATGAGGATGGCTGTGTATGTAGTATGGATTTGAATGAGAACCACAGGAATGCTTACGGGGGCATTATGGGGGGTGTAATATTTACTTTGGGAGATTTTGCCTTTGCAGTTGCATCTAACAATGCACACAAGCCAACAGTTGCCCTTAATGTAAATATTAATTTCCTTAGCTCATCTAAGGGGTCACACCTTACTGCTACAGCAAAATGTGTGAAGGACGGTAGAACTACAGCAGTTTATAATGTGATGATTACCGATGAATTTGGCAAAGAGGTTGCCATGTTTATAGGGACAGGATATAAATTATAGTGTTGGAATATATAACATCAGGCCCGTAGATTTTAAAATCTATGGGCTTTTATGTTATGGTATATTAGCAAGAAACAGTGTACTAGTTTTATTCAACACATCTGTGTACAAAAACATTAGAAAAACACAATTAGTTCATAAATTAAACACATTTTGCTAATATTATGTAAAAAAATACAAAAGAAGGAAGTGCTTGATATGAGGAAAAACAAACTACGAAAATCTATGCTTATAATGGGAATAGGCCTAACTATGTTAGGGCTTGGAGCATGTAATAAAGCATCGGAGGATACTACTACCGTAACGGAACTTGATTCTACAATTGCTATAGACACTTCGCAGAATGGTGACGCAGATGCTAACACTGTTCAAGGAGAAGATGAAGTTGTGGAAATTGTTCTAAGTGATTCTGGGATTACTGTAGATGAAGTAGCTGTAAGCAGTGATACATCTGAGTCAGTATATGTGGCAAATGATATAATATATTATGAGACTGGCAAGGATTTTACCTATGGTGAAGGTACTGAAGCTGATGCTCACGACTCGGAGGAAGCATTAAACCATACAGTAGTTCATATTACAAAGCCAGGTACATATAATGTTAGCGGAAAGCTGTCCAAGGGACAAATAGCCGTTGATTTAGGAGAGGATGCAAAGGATAATCCTGAAGCAGTTGTAACTCTTATTATGGATAATGCTGATATAACCTGTGATGTTGCCCCGGCAGTTATATTCTACAGTGTGTATGAGTGTGGAAATGATGATGCTGACAGCGCCTCAAAGGATGTGGATACAACCGAGGCAGGTGCCAATGTAATTATAGCAGATGATTCTACTAATACAGTAAATGGTTCTTATGTAGCAAAGATATATAAGCCAGACAGTGTGGTGTTAAGTGAAGATAAAGCAGAAGTGGTAGATTCAAGCAAGCTTCATAAGTATGATGGTGCTTTCTATTCTAAAATGTCTATGAATATAGAAGGTGGCCAAAATAGTAATGGTGTTCTCAACATCAACGCGGAAAACGAGGGCTTAGACAGTGAACTTCATCTTACAATAAATGGTGGGATTATTAATATTAATTCTGGTAATGATGGAATTAACACCAATGAAGATGGTGTATCTGTTACAACTATCAATGGGGGTAGTGTAAATATATTGGTTAACGGAGATACAGGCGAAGGAGACGGCATAGATTCCAATGGATGGCTTGTTATAAATGGCGGTAAGGTTACAGCCCAGGCCTGCTCTGACAGTGCAGATGCGGGAATAGACTCTGATATGGGTATACATATAACTGGTGGAACTGTAATGGCAACTGGTCATATGCTTGACAGAATAGAGGATGGTGGACAGACCTATGCTGTATTTAATTTCAATGGAAAGCAGACTCTGGAAGAGACAGTATATTTAAAGGATGAAAGTGATGCTATAGTTATGGAAGCATGCCCAGATAATGCATATTCTGTAATGATATATAGTAGTCCTGAGCTTGTCAGTGGCATATATACCTTATGGAGTGGCGATACACAGCTAGCTAATCAAGGAGGTACAATGGGAGGACCTGGCAATAACGGAATGAATCAGGATGGAATGACACCGCCAGAGGGAATGGAAATGCCAGAAGGAATGGAACCACCAGAGGGGATGGAAATGCCAGAAGGAATGGAACCACCGGAAGGAATGGAGAAACCAGAGGGTATGGAACCGCCTGAGGGAATGGAGATGCCGGAAGGGATGGAACCACCACAGGGAATGGAGATGCCGGAAGGGATGGAACCACCACAGGATGGTGAAAGACCGGACAAACCGGAAGATAATAATGGAGATTTTATGAATCCTAATAATCAGGGGAATTATACACAAGAAAAAACATATGAATTCCAGATTAATGAAGGAGCTAATATGTTTGGTGGGATAAGCTAATATCTAAACTGCTTGTAGTTGAGTAACTACAGGCAGTTTTTCTTGTTGAATATAATATTTTAAAGTATAATGTCCTTAGTAATAATTTTGAGGGTTAAGAAAAATGAAGAAAAACTACATTTTTGCCATTACAACAGTTTTTATGTGGTCAACTCTTGCCGCAGTGGTGAAGCTATTATTATCTGATATACCGAATTTAGAAGCACTGGCTATAAGTAGCTATATATCTTCAGGGTTTTTGTTAATAGTTAATGTGTTTACAGGTAAGATAAAGATAATGAAGTCTCTGATATTTAAGGATATAGGAATTATAAGCGGATTAGGTTTTATAGGACTATTCGTGTATTCAGCCCTATATTACTATGGATTATCACAGCTTACCTCTCAGGAGGCATGTATAGTGAATTATCTTTGGCCTATTATGCTGGTGATATTTTCCTGTATCATCTTAAAGGAGAAACTTACTGTAATGAAAGCAGTAGCTATGGTTTGTTCCTTTGTGGGAATTGTGGTGCTTTCTATGGGAAGTGGAATTGGCTCAGAGGGAAATGTAACCCTCGGCATAGTTAGCTGTATAATTGCAGCCGCCTGCTATGGACTTTTTTCTGTACTTAATAAGAAATGTAATTATGACCAAAGTATCTCCATGATGATATTCTGGCTGGTGGCAACAGTTTGCTCAACCGTTTTAGGGCTAGTAACAGAGGATTGGGTTTCCTTGGACGGTAGACAGTGGTTAGGTATGTTGTGGCTTGGAATTGTGGTAGATGCCATAGCATATTTACTGTGGGCTATAGCATTAAATGGAACTGGTAATACAGCCAAGATTGCTAATATAGCATATCTGACACCATTTCTATCCTTGGTGGTGTCGGCATTGTTATTAAAAGAGGAGATTACACTAAGAGCATTAATTGCGTTGGTGTTTATCATAGGTGGAATACTGCTTCAAAGCTTGTATGAGCAAAGACGAAAAGATAAGGTGAATTAATATGTCAGATAATTATTCAGATGAATACATTTCTCGTATTCAAAAGGTGCAAGATTATATAGAGCAAAATTACGGTAAGAATATGACTGCGGAGGAGCTAGCAGAGGTTGCTGGCTTCTCCAAGTATCATTTTAATCGTATATTTAAGAGTGTGATGGATGAGTCTTTATTGCAGTATGTGAATAGAGTTCGTATGGAGAAGGCCTTGTTCATACTTGCACATAGACTAGACAGGAATATGACAGATGTGGCATATGAGCTAGGCTTTGGGGATTCAGCTATATTTTCTAGGGCATTTAAGACTCATTATGGCTTAAGCCCATTGGCATATAGGAAGAAATATAGCACGAATTGCAAAGAAAACCTATTTTTATCTGAGTACAATAAGCCTGTAAAGAATAAAAAATGGGTTGAGGAACCATTTCCTAATACTGGACAGGTTAGAGTTGTAAACATGGAAGATGAAGAATTAGTTTACATAAGACATGTGGGTACATATAAGTCCTTGGGACGAACCTTTGCAAAATGGATGCAGGAATTATTCAGGCTTTCTCACAAGCAGGGATTGCTTAAGGATGGAAAGAATAAATTCCTAGTTATGTATCACGATAATCCTGAATTTGGAGATGAAAAGCATTTTCGTACAAGCCTTTGCCTTACTGTACCTGAGGGTTGTGTGGCAAAGGAGGATGGTAAGCTTGGTGTGACAAAGCTTGAGGGTGGTCTTTTTGCGGTGGGACACTATGAGATTAGTCCAGGGCAGTTTGAGGATGCATGGGACCATATGTACCGTAACTGGCTTATGATGAGTGGCTATGTACCAAGAAATGCTACTCCCTACGAGGTGTATCTCAATAATCCTAAGGAGGATAAGGATGGCCTGATTAAGGTGGATATATATGTTCCTATTGAACCCATTTAAGGAAATGGAGGATTTGTTGTGAATAAGGAACAGTTGGAAAGAATGCTTAGAGAAAAACATAGTAATACCGGGGCTATTGTGGTGTCTCGTGGTAACGAGATGGTGTATGAGTATTATCAACAGGGTTGCAATATTGATAGTCCCTTTCATATGTTTTCGGTTACAAAGAGTGTTGTATCCATATTGATTGGTATAGCTATAGATAAGGGATATATAAAGAATGTAGATCAAAAGGTATTAGAATTTTTCCCAGATTATACCCCTAAGCGAGGTGAGAAAACCATTCAGCAGATTACCCTTCGTGATTTGCTCACTATGACAGCACCATATAAGTATAAGTACGCTCCTTATACAAAGTATTTTACCAGTGGTGACTGGGTCAAGGCTTCACTTGACTTTCTCGGTGGCAAGGGAAAGATAGGAGAGTTTAGATATACACCTATAATAGGACCGGATATATTTGCAGGAATACTTTGTAATACAACAGGTATGTCAATGCTTGAGTTTGCAAGGAAGTATCTGTTTGAGCCTTTAGAGATTAATATTCCCGGAGATATTATATTTACTAACAAGGAAGAACAGATGGCTTTTTACAAGAGTAAAACAGTTCACGGTTGGGTGAAAGGACCTACAGGTGTTCATACTGCAGGATTTGGACTTGCAATTACACCTGAAGATATGATTAAGATAGGTAAACTATATCTTAACCAAGGTAACTGGAATGGAACACAGCTTGTGCCTAAGGAGTGGATTGCAGAATGTACCAAGGTTCAAAGTGTATGGAAACCGGGTATAGGGGCTAAGCGAATTCTTAAGTATGGTTATCTGTGGTGGATTATAGATGAGACAGAAGGTTCATTTGCAGCCCTTGGTGATGGTGGAAATGTTATATATGTAAATCTTAAGGAAGAGCTGGTAGTGGCTGTGGGGGCATATTTTAAGCCTAGAGTGCCTGATGCTATGGAGCTTATTAAGGAGTATATTGAGCCTATGGTGCTTGGTGCTGATTTTGCTTGATGGATGAATTTATATTTGATATTAGTCTATTGTGTTGTATTAGAGTATAAAATATAGGAGATAAATAGAAATGGCGTTTGATTTTAAGAAAGAGTACAAAGAGTTTTATATGCCTAAGAACAAACCAGAGATAGTTACTGTTCCTAAGGCAAATTACATAGCTGTTCGAGGGGAGGGTAATCCTAACGAAGAAGATGGTGCTTATAAGAATGCAATTGGTGTGTTATATGCTGTGGCTTATACATTGAAGATGAGCTATAAGACGGATTATAAGATTGAAGGCTTCTTCGAGTATGTTGTGCCGCCATTAGAAGGCTTTTGGTGGCAGGACGGTGTAGATGGTATAGATTATGGCAATAAAGATATATTTAAGTGGATATCAGTTATTCGCTTGCCTGATTTTATCACCAAGAAGGATTTTGATTGGGCGGTAGAAACTGCAACTAAAAAGAAAAAGCTTGATTGCTCTATAGCGGAATTTATGACCATAGATGAGGGGCTATGTGTTCAGATAATGCATAATGGCTCATATGATGATGAGCCGGCAAGTGTTGTTTTAATGGATGAGTATCTTGAGGATAATGGATATGAGAATGATATAAATGATAAGCGACTTCATCACGAGATATATTTGTCTGATCCAAGAAAAACAGCACCTGAAAAGTTTAAGACAGTGATTAGACATCCGATTAGGAAGGTATGACAAGAGAGATGTCTCATTGCTTAGTGAGACATCTCTGTTATTGTTTATTAACATAGTATTGAAATAAATGAGATTAAACTGTATAATTCAACATATCTAATGAAAATATAATTTTCACGGCATATCGCCAACTATTCACAAATATTAATTCAATACTAAGGAGTGTTAAATGGTAAAAATTAATAAGGAACATGAACTGTCCAGATTTAATCTAAGTCAGAAGTGGAATGATTTTATAGCAGTACAGAAAGAAGTAATATCTTCTTTGAAGCAGGAAGGATATTTTGATAATACAAATGTTATTAATAAGAAGACTGGAATGATAATAAGAGTAACAACAAAAGGAATTAAAGAAACATTAGGGGCGGGTAAAAGATTTCAGTCATTGCCTAAAATAATTAAAGAGAATAAAATAGCTACTATAAGAAGTTTGAAGTGGATTATTGAAGATGCAGAACTGATTGCAGATGATGTTGAAAATATACATAATGAAAATGGATATAAGTTTGCGTACTTTTCAAGTCGTATATTAATAGATGAAGAATTATATTATGTTAGAATTTCAGTTAAGAAAAAGATAGCATCTAATATATTTTGGATACATAACATTGACGAAAGAAAAAGTTCTGAATTACTCGACCCATCCCAAGGATAGAATTAAAAGAGATTCAGAACTCTAATTAATTCATATCATAATTTGTAGTGAATGTCAATCTGTGATAATATATTTAAGAACTCAGCATATGTGGTAATGAAAATGGCAAATATATATAGAAGATAAGCAACATATTAATGAAATATTATGCTATGGAACAAATCTGAAAGGAAAAGAATTATGAATTACACATTAGAAGAACAAGGGAAAAAGATAATAGAAGAATGCTTATCTATGACTAGCATTAATCCAATGGATATATTTAAAACCATAGCGTCGAAGGATTATATAAGAATTCATGGTCCAGAGCATCATGTTTTAGATGGTGCGGCTTTGCTTACTGCATATTATAATGCAGGTGGAAATATTGATTTGGCAGCAGCTTTAGATGAATTAATGAAGAGAGGACTTTCTATGCCGGGAGCAACCTGCGGTATGTGGGGAGTTTGCGGTGCAGTCACCTCTATGGGAGCAGCTCTTTGTATCATAGATGGTACAGGTCCACTATCAACAGATGATACCTGGGGTAAGCATATGCATTTTACATCTAATGCGTTGTCAAAACTTGCTGATGTGGGTGGCCCTAGATGCTGTAAGAGAGATGCATTTCTAAGTTTTCAGGAAGCTATAGAGTTTGTAAATGAGAATTATGATGTTACCTTAGATAGCAGTGATATTGTATGTGGTTATTATCATAAGAATCAGCAGTGTATAGGAGATAGATGCTCATTTTATAAATCTAATAAGAAAAAGGTGGCATTTATATGCGTACATAATTCCTGCAGAAGTCAGATAGCAGAGGCGTTGGGTAAGCATTTGGCAGCAGAGGTGTTCGAAAGCTATTCTGCTGGAACTGAAACTAAGCCTCAGATTAATCAGGATGCAGTTAGATTAATGAAAGAAATGTATGGTATAGATATGGAGGAAACTCAGTATTCTAAGTTGATTACCGACATACCTAAGCCTGATGTATCAATTTCTATGGGCTGTAATGTTGGATGCCCATATGTAGGAAGACCATTTGATGTTAACTGGGGATTAGAGGATCCAACAGGTAAGTCAGATAAGGAATTTATAATCGTAATCAAAGAGATAGAGAAAAAGATTTTGCAATTAAAATCAGAACTTGAGGTTTTGTCCTAGGTTGGTAGAATCAGCCACAGATATTGTGGAAAAGATTATGAAGGAATAGGTGATTTAATGGATAAACAAGATATCATATTAATTAGCGGAATTATAGTTGCCTGTATATGGCTTGTGACATATATATTATTTGATGATGTCAAGATAAGAAGGGTTATTTTAGCCATAGGTTGTGTTATTGATATTATATTGTTTTTTATAGGTAAAAATGCTGATTTTCTGTTAGCGGGTATTATTGGAGGTGCTATAGTTTCATTTATTCCTGGAAGAACCATAAGACAACGTGAGAATGCAATTAAGGAATCAAAGGGATTTTCAAATTATATTCTAGTCTGTATAGTGTTCACTGTTATGATTCTTATGCTTGTACCAATAGCTTGTCCTGGAGTGGAAATAGTGCTGGAGTAAGGTGTTAGGAGGTAAATATGGTTCTTTTAGTAGTAGATACACAACAAATGATTACAAATAATAAACTCTACAATTTTGAGGTCTTTGAAGAAAGAGTAAAATGCTTGATAGAAGTTGCTCGGATAAACAATGTAGAGGTTATATATGTTAGACATGATGATGGACCGGACTGTGAGCTGACTAAAGGCAAGGAAGGCTTTGAAATATACGATGGCTTTGCGCCTTTAGATGGAGAAAAAATATTTGATAAGACGGTAAATAGCTCATTTAAAGGAACAGGCTTATTAGAGTATCTTAAAGATAAAGGGGAGGATACTATAATTGTGGTTGGACTTCAGACGGACTATTGTATGGATGCAACCATAAAGTGTGGCTTTGAGCATGGCTTTAATATGATAGTGCCGGAGTATACAAATTCTACATTTGATAATGATTTTATGTCTGGAGAGAAGACATATAAATATTACAATCAATATATGTGGAATAAGAGATATGCTAAGTGTGTATCATTTGAAGATGCTATGGAGATGGTGGGTCTATAAAGAAAAACAGGGGGGTATGTAATGAGGAGATTATTAATATGTATTATGTTATGCAGTATATGCTTTTTAACAGCCTGCGATAAAGAAAAACCTATAGAAACATATAAGTATTCAAATGATGAGATATTGTCTGTAGCTATAACAAAGACAAGTGTATATTCTGACAGGATTGTTTTGCATTTTACAGAGGATTCTATATCATCAGTGGATAATGTAGCTTGCTATTCTAGTGACTTTAACCTTTTGGAAAAGGATGTAGAGTTCAAATTAATGAATGATTCATTGGCAATATACAGTGAAAATGCACCCCAAATCAGTGGATTAAGAATAGATGTAGATAGTAATTTGTATCTGGAAATTAGATATCTGGATTCCGACAGGTATGCCATGATTGTAAATTCATGGGCTGATGATTTAGGATATGAAGAAAATGGCGATTTGGATACATATTATACAGATGATGAAAAAAAGAGACAGGAAGAGATTAAAGCTGAGCATGAAGCCTACCAAACGGAATGTTTTGCGTTGGTTGAAGGACTCTGGGAGGATGAAGATGGCACAGTTCGTGTAGAATTTTACTATGATGATGGTGAAAGAATGGTTTCTGTGTATGAAAATACAGGAGGAAATTGGACATTAACAAATAGTTTTTATGCGTGTAGTGTTTCTAAGGATGAAGAATCAGAACCAGTATCTGTGTACATTGAGGATGGTGTTGGATACAGTTGTAGATATAGCTTTTTGCTATATAATGATAACACAGAGATGGAAACTGACTTTACAGATAAAAGGTTGAAGAAGATCCAGTAAGCTAAAAATATATAAATTATGTTATATGGTTCTGTTAATCATAATTTGCTTAATATATCCCTTGTTGTATCTTGTCAAATATAGTATAATTTTAGGGAGTATTTTTAACTTTATTTCACATATTTAACGGGGGTAAATATGGAGAACAAAAGAAGCATTGAGGAATACAATTCAATAATTTTGTCCGCCTATAGAGCTTTGATTAGAGGCACCAAGGATATGGTGTTTATAAAGGATATCAACCATATATATGTAGGAGCGTCAGATGCCTTTGTAAAGATGATGGGTAAGGAGACGGAAGCTCAGCTTATAGGACATACTGATATGGAAATTCTTGAGGATAAGAATCTTGCCAAGAGATATATGGATGATGATAAGAGAGTTTTAGCCAGTGGAGAAAATCTTGTGGATTATGTTGAGCCTATTACTGATGAAGATGGCCAAGCTAGATATGGCTCTACATGTAAGTATATTCTTAGGGATGAAAATGGTAAGGTTCTTGGCATCCTAGGTCTTACAAAGGACATTACAAGAGAGTATATGGCTCGTCAGCATTATCAGCAGGAGATAAAATTCCTGTTTGAGCTACCTAAGGAAGCATATGCTGTATCGTACATAGATATAGATGATTGGAGAATAGTATCCCAGAGAAGAAAAGAGATTCAAGAGGGTACTGTAGAACCATGTAATACTGTGGAGGAATTGGTCTTTGCTGCGGTTGATGCCATAATTGATAGAGACTCTAATGCATATTTGTTTTATAAGGACTTTACTCAGGATAAATTAAAAGAATTATATGAAAGTGGTAAGACTGAGGTTTCATTTAAGTATGAGAGAAGACTTACTAATGGATTGATAAGATGGGTTCATAATCGCGTCAGATTCTTAACAGACGTGGACAGTGGACACCTTTGTGCCTTGCTTACTGCAAAAGACATTGATGCGGAGAAGAAGGCAGAGCAGGAGCTGATTGTGTCTGCTAAAATGGATAAGATGACTATGGTGTTGAATCGTGAAACTACTATGAATTATATCCGTGAAATTCTTATCAGGCAACCTGACACAAATCATGTTCTTTTGATGCTGGATGTGGATAATTTTAAATTGTTAAATGATACATATGGGCATCAGACGGGGGATGAGTTTTTGATTAAGCTGGCTACAGAGCTTAAGCATCATTTTAGAGATACCGATGTTGTGGGAAGAATAGGTGGAGATGAGTTTTTTGCACTTATGAAAAACGTTCCTGATTTATCTATTGTGCCTAGAAAGGCAGACCAGATATTAGATACTATAATTGCTATTTGTGATAATTATGAGGGTATTAATTTATCAGGTAGCATAGGTATCAGTATGTATCCTGAAGATGGTGATACTGTAGAAAAGCTTTATGCAAAGGCTGATGAGGCTTTGTATCAGGCAAAAAGAAGGGGTAAAAATCAATTTATTTTTGCAAGTAGTTAGATACTTGTTTGTTTGCTGGTTTTATGATAAAATCAGCCTAATTGGGTATAAAAAAGTAACTTTATTTAGGAGGCAAATTTAATATGAAGAAACTTATCTTAGTTACTTCACCACCAGCATGTGGTAAGACATTTATTTCAAAGAAGCTTGGAAAGGCACTTACAAACTGTGTGTATCTTGA